>JBJXGR010000523.1:0-15571 GCA_046160045.1 Bryobacteraceae bacterium | reverse complement strand
GCGGGAAGAGCGGTACGGCAGTCTTGACGAGTACCTGAAGAAGTTGGACACCGCCGCTCGCAGTCTGGCAGGCGAAGGCTTTGTCCTGGAATCCGATGTTCCGCTCATTGTGAAGCAAGCCGCTGAGAGGTGGACTGGGCGGCGGCGCGAGTGAGCCGGATTGCGCTCCAGCCTTGCCGTTAGGCCCAGCCGCGAACCGCTCCGTTACCGTCGCGGCACGGTATGAAAGTTCCTGCCAGATCAAGAACGACAGCCGTGCCGCGAGCGTAAGAGGCTGTGAAGAAAAAGCCACCGCTCCCTCACGGTCGCGGCTCTGAAGGCGTGTGGAAATCGGGAACCGCCCCGCCACCGCTCCCTCACGGTCGCGGCTGAAGGCGTGTGGAAATCGGGAACCGCCCCGCCACCGCTCCCTCACGGTCGCGGCTCTGAAGGTCGCGGCTCTGAAGGTCGCGGCTCTGAAGGTCGCGGCTCTGAAGGTCGCGGCGCAGTTGGGGGGCGCGACACTGAGGGTCGCGTGGGTGTCCCGGTTCAGAGGGCGTGACTGGCGGCATGTTCCGCTATCCCTTTCCGGATCTCTTTGACGGAGAAGCGATCGAGCATCTGCAGTCCTTCGCGAATGGAAGGCTGGCCGAGCGCCAACTCCTTGGCCAACTGGCTTTCGACGACGCAGTCCCCCGGCTTCGGCTTTCCGGAGAGAATGGCGTCGCGCGGCATGGCGGCAAGCCGGGCGCGGAGATTCTGGTGGTCGAATTCGGTGACAGCCATGACAAGGTGGAACTGGAAAGTATCGAGCGCGGCGCTGCAATCCGGGAAGCGCGGGCGCCAGGGCTTCCCGATTGTTGCAGGTCCGCGGCGTCCCAAGTCAGTTTCCGAATGCGCACGGTCACTTCGCGCCGCCCTCGTTTCGCCACCAGCGGAGTTCCAACGAGCTCTTCTCGGCAACGGCCACAATGTCGGTCCTTCCGTCACGGTCCACGTCGCCCGCGACTACTTGCACGGCGGCAGCCCAGTTCGTCATCAGAGAATGCATCGTCCAAGGCCCAACGGGATCGCCGCCATGGCGGAACCAGGCAAGTTGCCCGCCCCTGCCCGATGAGGCGACGACCTCCAGACGCCCGTCGCCGTCGAGGTCGGCAGCCACAGCTTCAAAGCCAAACCGGAATTGCTCGCCAATCACGTGCTTCACCCAGCGCGAACCGTCGCCCGGTTTCCCGGCGTTTTCGTACCAGACGATCTCGTGATATCCCGCGCCACCCTGGGCGGCGCCGCCGAAGGCCATGAGGACATCGACGTCGCCATCGCCGTCTAGATCCGCCGGATGCCCATGCATGGGATGAGCGGTCAGGTCGATGACATGGCGCCGCCAGGGCCGCTGCCTGGGGTTGCCTGGATTCTCGTACCACAAGACAATTCCCGCGGTGGTCACCGACCCCAGTACATCCGGGCGGCCGTCGCGATTGAAATCGGCGGCCGCGACGGTTCGCGTCTCGGCCTGGTTCGAGTCGATGACATGGCTCGTCCACTCGGCTCCCGAGCCGGCGCCGGGGTTCTCATACCAGGTGAACTGATTCCCCATGCGCCAACTCGAGGCGGTCACGTCCGGACGCCCGTCGCCATCGAAGTCGGCGACGTCGACATCGTACGCGCCGAGGAGTCCGCCCTGCGTGATGACGTGCCGCTTCCACAGTTGCCCATCGCGAGGGCGGCCGGAATTCTCAAACCAGACCAGATGCCCGTGAAAATTGTCGACGATCACGATGTCCGGGTTGCCATCTCCGTTGAGATCGGCGGCCCTGAAGCGCTCGTATCTTCCATACCAATCGTCCTTGGCGAGAAAATGGCGCACAAAATTGCCTTTTCCGTCGTTCTCGAACCAATAAATATCGTTGTGCTTCCGAGAGCCGACGGTGGTGCAGTCGGTGCTGACGACGTCGAGGTCTCCGTCCTTGTCGAGATCCACGAGACCGATGCCGTATGGGTAAGTGTAGTCGCCGGAGATCAGCCGGTTGGAAAACCGGATGTTGCCGGAAGCCGCGCTGTGTACGACCCAAGCGGCGGCCCCGAAAAACACCAGCAGAAGACCCGGTTTCACGCTGTTCATGGTGCGCCCCTCCGCGGCGTGTGGCGATCAATCTCCAAGGTAGGCGGCGAAGAACCGGATGTTCCGGACATCGTCACCTTCAAAGCGGACGCGCAGCCGGTAGTCCCTGGCGACGACGCCCCCACGAGGCCAGTTTACTTTCACGGCGAGGCCGGATTCACGCACAAGCGCGGCATCGCCGCCGCTGTAGCCCGGCAGCGGTTTGCCCTTGGCGTCGATAACCTCGACCCGCAAGGCCGCGCGAGATCCCAACCCGTCGACGTTGAGCCGCAGAGTTCGCGGGTCGTGCGCCGCCGGGATGGGAATCGTGGTGAATTGGCCATAGCCCGGCAGCCGTGTCGAGATCGAGCCGAAGCGGTCTCGCGGCAGCATCGCCACTCCTACGGCGCCGCCGGCTTCCTTGGCCGAGGCCAGATCCCAAGTTCCGTAGTAGATGTAGGTCTGGCCGCCGACGTTCTCGTAGCCTTGCCCGTGAATCAGACCGTGGCGGTCCCACTCGCCGTCTTTGCCTGCGGCAATGAACACCGCGTCGGCGATCGGCTCGCGGAAGTGCAAGCCGTCGTTCGACACCAGGAAGCCGAGATCCATGCGGCGCTCGCTGGTAAAGTTGGCCGCGCCATGCCAGAGGCCGTACGTGGCCAGCAACACGTTGCCGCGATTCCAGACTCCCGCCGGTTCGTGCGCTTCCTCCAGGTTTTCCCGCACGGAACGATAGCCGTAACGCTGGAACGCGAAGACCTTGTCCTGCGACCAATCGATGAAGTCACCCGACCAGTGGACCATCATGGTGCGGCCGGCGGGCTCGCCGCCCGGCATCCAGGAATCTCCCCAGACCTCCTGCCCGGCCACATAGTAGATTCCGCCGAATTTGTAGAGGCCGCCGATTTCGAAAACGTGCTTGGTGGTGAAGGGCGTGGTGGTCTCGTCGAACGTCGGACCCGGATCGGGCCGGGCGAGCTTCCAACGCAGGCCGTCGGCGCTGAAGTAGGGATACACGGTGGCGTGCGGACGCCGGTGGGCGGTGTCGGAACGATCGTAGTAGCGTCCGTACATCAGCATCTTGTAGCGGCGGGACGGATCGCTTTCCTCCGGCTCGTGGAGAACAAAGCTGGCCAGCGGCTCCACCAGTGCGTAATCCAGCTTGGGCGAGAGGCCGATCAGGTTGTTGTTCCTATTGCCGTTGAACTCGGTCAGGCCGAGATTGGGTTTGCGCCAGGCAAGGCCGTCGTCGCTTTCCGCGTAGGCGATCTGGAATCCGGTTCCGCGGCTGCCGACCAGGCCGTCATGCGCCATCGCGGCGTACCACATGCGCCACTTCGCGCCCACACGAATCACGCTGCCGTAGAACTGCGCGCGCATCGCGTCGGGGTTGCCGGCGGGACCGCGCGGCACGACCGGGTTGCCGCGATATTTCACCGGCTGGTTCATCGTCAGGTAGAGGTTGTGACGAAACGGGATGGTGTGGTCATCGAGGGAGAACATCGAGTACGGCGGGCCCGCGGCGCACAGCGGCAGGCACGCGGCCAGAGCGAGGACTGAGTGCAATCGTGTCATTTCAAGTAATAACCTATCCTACAGAACGCTCGACAGTGCCGCCGCGCAAGGCGGATAGCGCCGGTCGGAGACCGGCGCCACGTGGAGCCGGTCTCCGACCGGCCCTGTCGAATCTCCAAGCCACATGAGATTACTTGGCTTCGTTCCGCCACCAGCGGAGGTCCATCGACCCGTCCTCGGCGCCGGCCGCAATGTCCGGACGGCCATCGCCGTTGAAATCGGCCACGATCACCTGGATCGCGTGCGACCAGTTCTGTTTGAGGGGGTGCATGGTCCAGCCTCCCCGGCCGTTGCTCTCGAACCAGGCGAGGGCGATCCCGGGTTTACCGGGAGCATGCCACGCCGTGGCCACAACGTCCTTGTCGCCATCGGCATCGAGGTCGGCGGCCACGGCTTCAAACGCCTGATCGAACGGACGCTGGATCGTGTGCTGCTTCCAGGCCGCGCCCTTTCCGAGGTTCTCGTACCAGGCCACCTGATGGACCACCGGCATGACTTCCGAAGGGACCAGATCGCCCGCCATTCCGAATGCCATCACCAGATCGACGTCGCCGTCACCGTCCATGTCGACCGCGTGGCCGTGTCCGGGACGAGCGGCGCGGTCAATGTAGTGCAGCGGCCAGGGGAGCTTTGACGGCTTGCCCGGGTTCTCGAGCCACAGGACAAAACCCGAGCGCGCCGCCGTGCCGATCAAGTCCAGATCGCCATCGCCGTCGACATCCACCAGGCGCACCATTCTCGTCTCCAGCAGGTTCTCCGCGATATTCGATTGCTTCCACTCCACGGCCGGCGAATCGCCGGGATTTTGGTGCCAGCTGAACATGTTGCCCATGCGCCAACTGGAGGCCGCCACGTCGAGTTTGCCATCACCGTCGATGTCGCCCACGTCGACATCATAAGCCCCCGGCACCCGGGCCGAGAGCGTGATGAAGTGCACCTTCCAGGGCTCGCGGACCCGCTGAGGACCGGGATTCTCAAGCCACCGCAGGTCTCCAGTCGAGTTCTCGACGATCACGACGTCGGGACGCCCGTCGCGGTTGATGTCGGCGAGGGCGTGCCGCTCCAGGCGCCACGCGGGAGGCGGTTGATGGTGGATGAGGTGGCGCGTGAAACGGCCTTTCCCATCATTCTCAAACCAGTACAGCGCGTTGTTCGCGCGCGCGTCGGACGCGGTGATGTCCAGGTCGCCATCGCCGTCCAGGTCGGCGGCCATCACGCCATAGGGATAGGTGAATTGGTCCGAGATCAGGAATTCGGTAAAGCGCGGGGGCGCCGCGAACGCCCCCGCGGCGGCGACGAGAAACGGCACCAGGGTCTTCATCAAAAGTGGAACTTCAAGGCTACCTGAATCTGCCGCCCGAAACTGAACGCTCGGGTCACCTGGCCGAATGCCGGGCTGTCGACGAACATGTTCGGCACGGCGAATTGGGTCCGGTTGCCCAGGTTGAAGAACTCGGCCCGGAATTGCAGGCGGCGGATGTCATCGAAGAAGAAGTTCTTCGAGACGGACAGATCCACATTATTCATGCCGTTCGTGCGGATCGTGCTCCTCCCGACATTGCCGAAGGTAAACTGCGCGGGAATGGAGAAGGGGCTGGTATCGAACCAGCGCAAGCGCGTTTTCTGCCCACGCGGCAGGTTGGCCTGCGTGCCGTTGGTATTGGCGTACTGCGCCGAGCGCGCGCCGCGGTTGGTGTTGTCGGAGGAGACGCGCGGCGTCGCCACGTAGCCGCCCTGGGCGGCGTAAATCACTCCCGTTTGCCAGCCGCGCAGAACCTGCTTGCCCATGCCGCCGAGCGACTTACCAAACGGCAGCTCGTAGACGGCGCTGAGCGTGAAACGCGTCCGGACGTCGTATTCCACGTCCCCCCGTTCCGCCCGAAGATTGCCGTACTGCTGCAACCGAATCCAAATGTCCGAACCGTTTTCCGTCAATTGATTGCCGATCGTGTGTTGCCAGGAGAAGCCCGACAGGAAACTGAGCCCGTGAGAGAAACGCTTCTCCAGTTTGGCCTGCAACGCTTCCATGTTCGACGAGCCGTTGCTCATCTGGACGACATTGCTGCCGAACGCGCGGTACGGACGGCGGTCTTGCGGATTGCCGGGGCCGGGCGGCGGGAAGTTAATGACGTTGTCCCACAGGAAGTGGTCCGCTTTCCAGCCGACATAGGCGACGCCCGCCACCAGGCTGTCGCCGAACTGCCGCTCGATACTCAGAGACCACTGCTGCATCATCCCGCTCTGTGTGTCCTCCATATATGACTTGAAGGTCACCGGAAGCGCCAGGGGAACGTTGGCCGGGGCGACATCGCGGGTAATGGAAAGGAAGTTCGCGGGATTCCTTTCATCGGGGTTGGTGGAAAGACTGGTCGTCTTGAAGAAGGGCGGCGCCTGGGAGTTGTTGAAGGCGACGTTCAGCACGCCGGGGTCGTAGTAAATGCCATAGCCGCCGCGAACCACGGTCTTGTTGTTGCCGCCCACCCGGTACGCAAAACCGAAGCGGCCGGCGAGGTCGGTGTAATCGGTGGAGGTCAGGCGCTTGCCGGACGTTTTGCGGCCTGGCCACGGCTGCGGGAACGTCACCGGCGCGTTGCTGGGGTACACCAGTTCGCCGGTGGCGAAATCAAACCAACTCGAAGAGCGCCCGTTCGTCGTGTAGGGCGGCAGAAACAGGTCGTATCGCACGCCGATGTTCAGGGTCAGGTTGTTCGTGACCTTCCAGTCGTCCTGCGCGTAGGCGCTGTAGAAGCTGAAGCGGGGCCGATGCCGGTCCGCCGAGGTGTCCACGTTGAGCCCGCCCACCGACGAGGCCACGCCCATCAGGAAGTCGGCGAAGCCCCGGCCTTCGAGTGCGTTGTTGGGCGTCCCGATCTGCCGTGTGAAATTGCCGTTGAAGCTCCTGCCCCCGCCGCCGATATCGGCGAATGCGTTGTTCATGCTCACCCGCGAATATTGGAAACCGAACTTCAGGTTGTGCCGCCCGCGAATATGGCTGAGACTCTCGTAGACGCCATAGTCGTTGAGCGGAAGATCGAACAGCTGGACTCCCGAGCCCAGCGAGCTGAAGCCGGTGACGTTGATCGGCGGAACGCCCGGCTCACGCGACTGAAAGCCGAACCTCTGATTGAAATCGCGCTGGGTGAACAGCGACTCCGGCGACAGCGTAGGCCGGCGGCGCAAGTAGGCCAATTTCAACTCGTTTACCATGCTGGGCCCGAATACATGGGTGTAGCCGACCGCGCCGCTGCGGGCGTTGGTCCGGACGCTGGTGTCGGCGAACGGCAGCAGCCCGAAATTCGGCGCGAAGTCGTCTGCATACGAAAAGCGTCCGAACAGCCGGTCGTTGGCGGAAAGCGAGTGGTCGATCCGCACCAGGATCTGATCCACGTCCTGCGCCTGGACCAACTGCTTGGTGTAGTTGTTGATCACGCGGTTTGGGTCGGGGGAAGTGGTGGGCAGGTTGGCCGCGGGATAGAACTGAAGCAACTGGGCCGAGGTCGCATTCCTGCGGCTCTGGGGGATCAGGTTGCCGGCGAAGGGCGTGCGCAACCCGTCGGCGCCGAGGCTGAACGGATCGTACAATTGCCCTCCCGGAACAGCCCCTCCAAAATCGCCCTGCTTCATGGCTTCGGTGGGAACGGTTCCGAAGGCGGTCGTCGCGCTGCGCAACCTTGTCCCCTCGTAGCTGACGAAGAAGAACGAGCGGTTCTTCCCGTTGTACGCCTTGGGAATCAAGACCGGTCCCCCCAGCACGAAGCCGTACTGATTGCGTCTGCGAACGGGCTTCTTCGCATCGAAGAAACTGCGCGCATCCAGCTTGTCGTTCCGCAGGAACTCCCAGAGAGTGCCGCGGAAATCGTTCGTCCCGCTCTTGGTGATCGCGCTGATAGTGCCCGCGGTGGTCTGGCCGAATTCGGCGGGCATGAGCTTGTCCTGCACCCGGAACTCCTGGATCGAATCGATGGTCGGCCGGATGCCCACCGCATGCTGAAAGCGATCCGTGTTCTCGACGCCATCCAGCAGAAAACCGAGCGACTCGGTGCTGGCTCCGCCCAGCGACGCCGTCCCCGCGGTCGTGCCCAGCGACGCTCCGGCTCCCGGGGTGAGCGACACGCCGGCCGCGGCTCCCGGAGGTCCGGCATTGGCCCCCGGCGCAAGCTGCACCAACTGCACAAACTCACGTCCGTTCAAGGGCAGCTCGACGACGGACCGGTTGGAGATGACCTGCGAGATCTCCGGGCTTTCGGTGTTTACCAGCACCGCCCGTGCTTCCACCGATACCGCTTGCGTGACCTCCCCCACCTGGAGTGTCAGATCGACTCGCTGCCGCTGCGCCACCTGAAGCACAATGCCGGTCTGGCGAAGGGTCTTGAAATTTCGCATTTCCGCCGTGATCTCGTATTCGCCGGCGGCGAGCAGAGGCGCCGTATAGTCGCCGTCATCGTTCGTGGCCGCCTTGTTGCTGATCCCGGTGCGGACATTGCGGACCGTGATCGACACTCCGGGCACGGAAGCCCCGGTCGGGTCGCGCACCGTCCCCAGAATCGAACCCAGCACCGTCTGAGCCCACGTGGACGGCAGAGTCCCGCAGATGAACACCGCCGCCAGAAGAGAATGTCTCACGCTCGTCCTCATTGGCCAAGCCCTCCTTTGCCTTGTGTTACCTGGCTTCCGTTGTCACGTAGAATGCGTACAGCCGGGGAGAGGAGTCCCCGGCGCGCTCGATCTGGGCGCGCAGCCGGTATGTGCCTGGCGCCAGCGAGTTGCCGGCTTTCCAGCGAACGTTCACCCGTACCCCGGGTTTTTCGAGCGGCAGTGAATCGTTGAGAGTGAATCCACGCACCGGAGATCCCCGCTGATCGAGCACCTCGAAGCGCAGCTTGCCCCCGGCAGCGGTTTCGACGTTGGCAAACACGCGTGCCGGCGTTCGTTCGATCCGGAAGGGGACAGTAACGAGACTTCCCACAGCCGTGTGGAATGTCTCGCGGGGCTTTGCAGTTTTGGGATCCCGCACGGCGACGAAGCCAAACCCATCGCGGCGCAGCTTGAGCAGGCCGACATCGCCGTGCGACTCGAGCATGTCCTTGTCTTTGTAGACCTGCGTTCCACCCGACGCCGTGAGGTCCCAGCTTCCATACCAGATGTAGGTTTCGTCGCCGACGTTCTCGAATCCTTGGCCTTGCAGGAGACCGTTCGCGTCCCAGGCGCCGCGCTGTCCCGCCTCGACGAAGACGAAATCGGACACCGGTTCCCGATAGTGAATCGCATCCACCGTCGTGACCAGTCCGAGGTGAACCCGCCGGTCGGCCCAATTCCGGGCGCCCTGCCACATTCCATAGATGCCGACCAGCGCGTTGCCCCGATTCCAGAGCGCGACGCCCTCGTGGATCTCGCGGCCTTCGCTGATAGGCGGCCGCCCGTCGTGGCCCCAGCGCAGCATCGACACGGCCTTTTCGTGCTGCCAGGTGACGAAATCAGAGGACCAGTAGGTGGCCGGAAAGCGGCCGATCAGCCCGCCGTCGTGGCGATTGAGGCTCTGCCCGTTCAGGTAGTAGATTCCGCCCACCCGAACCAGCCCACCCCCTTCGAGATGCTCGTTGGGCATACCGGTGGAGCCGATTTTGAACCGAGGCTCGGTCCCGCCGGTAGTCTCCATCCTGTGTACGTAGCGCCATCGGAGTCCGTCCGCGCTGACCAGGGGCACCATCGTCGCGCGCCCGCCGTCGTGCGGCGCGTAGACCACCATCTTGTAGCGCCGCTGCGGATTCGGATCGTCCGGCTCGTACAGCACGTGAATGTTCCGGTCCGCATGGGTGGTGGTATAGTCTTCGGGCTCGATCAGAACGATGTTGTTGCGTTTGTTGCCGTGATAGGTGACCAACCCCAGATCCGGCTTAACCCAGTGGATGCCATCGCTGCTTTCGGCATAGCCGATGTGGGCGGTCACGCCGCTGTACGTCCGGTTAGCAGGATCTTCAAAGCCGTAGCCGCAGTACCACATGCGGAACTTGCCGCCTATTTTGAGGACGCTGCCGTAATATTCCGCCCGCAACTCATCGAACGAGCCTTTGGGCCCGCGTCTCAGGACCGGCTCCGGATGTTTGTTGGCGCGAACCAAGGTCAACTCCAGGTTCCTCCGGAACGGGATGGTGTCGAGGTCAAAAGGGAAGAACACCGCTTCCGGAATGCCAACGTTCGCGCCGGCATGGACGGTAACCGACGCGGGAAGGCGTTGTGAAGCAATCAGGAGCGTTAGCAGGAGGAGAAGCACGGGGTGTTCTTGATGATAGAGTATCGATTTGACATCGTCAAGTCGTTTTTCATATCATGATCGACGTAGAAACGACCAATAAACGATTGGAAAACGATTAGCTTTACGACTCGGCGATCTGGCGGGGCGTCACGAGCGCTCATACGCGCGCGGTTCGAGTCAGACCGCCGGCCGGCGAGCGGGCATCGCCTTTTGATGAAAACCGTCTTCTTCGCACTCATCCTTTTTAGTTGGAGCGTGGCAGCCCCACAGGAACGATCGGCAGGCGCAAGTCAGGTTGCAATAGGTCCGGTGGTCCTCAGGCCGCCGAGAACCGGCAAGCAGGCGTTGCCGGGCGTTCTGAGCCCCAGGCGCCTGACCTACGTGACCGCGGAGAACCTGGCGTTGATGCATCCGGAGTTGGATCCGCTGGCCGATCTCGCCGCGTTTTCCGTGCAACTCCTGTTTCGGGCTAAGGCCAATCGCGAGGCAATCTTCCAGCTCAACCGGGAGATCAAGACGGAGTCCTTCCGGCAGCATTACCGCGGATCGATCGGCCGGCCGCGGACGCCCGAGCAACTGTGCGACTTTATCCGCGCCGGATACGAATCCCTGTCCAGCCCCGACTTGACCAAAGTCCGAATCCGCCGCGATGGCATCGAGGCGCGGGCGCCCTCCGGCGAGCAGGTATGGGCGGCCGGAACGAACGCGGAAGTGCCGCTGGTAATCGTCAATGAGACGGATCGGCCCTCCCGGTTGACCCTTAGCGGATCCCGGGACGGCTCTGGTCCGGAGGTCGAGATCCCAACCGGCGAGGCCCGCGGCTTTTTCGTCCTATTGGTTCCGCAGAAGGCCGGAAAGGGAACCACCGGGCTTCATTTCCGGGCAGAGGCCGGCCGCGCGATCGCGCAGATTCCGGTCGACGTCCGGAACGCCGCCCGCCTGAAACTCGACATCCGCGACGAACGAGGACAAACCACAGCCGCCCGCGTGTACGTCACCGGACCGGATGGACTGGCCCGGTCCCCGTCAGGCGCCTACCTCCGGGTGGTCGGAGCGGATTACAACCAACCATTCGCCGGCGACAGCTACTTCCATACCGATGGCTCGGCCGAGTTGACTTTGCCGGAAGGGAAGACCGAAGTCGAGGTTGTGAAGGGCTTTGACTATCGGGCCGCGCGCCGGCAACTCGACGTTCGGCCCGGCAGCCCACAGGTCTATTCTTTCCGTCTCACCCGTATCGAGGACATGCCGCGCAAGGGCTGGTATTCCGGTGAAACGCACATTCATGCCAACGTGATCAACAACGAGATCATCACGCCGGAGGAAGCCTTTCTGCAGACCCGCGGCGAAGATCTGAACGTGGCCAACATGATGGTGAGTAACACGGTGGATTCGACGGTCCACGACCGGAAGTACTTCACCGGCCGCCCGCACCCGTTGTCAAAGGGCGACTACCTCCTGTACTGGAACGAGGAGATGCGGAGCTTCGGGCTTTACGGGCACATGGGGTTTGTCAACCTCAAGAGGCTGGTGGAGCCACTGTTCACCGGATTCGCGGGGACGGCCCACCCGGAGGACTATCCGCCGAACTACAGGCAAGCGGTGGAAGCGAAGAAGCAGGGGGGCGTGGTCACTCAAGTCCATCCTGGCGGACACCAGGCGGAGTATCCGGTCGATCTGGCATTGGGTGCGATGGATGTGCTCGACGTGATGAGCCAGGGCGACGAGGAGGCGGTGCTGCCCTACTGGCACAGATTGCTGAACTGCGGTCTGCGGTGCCCCATCTCCGCGGGCACGGACACGTTCTTGAACGTGATGTACTTCCTGCTTCCCGGTGGGAACCGCGTGTACGCGCGGGTCGAGGCCCCGCTGACGTATCAGAAGTGGATCGATTCGTTCCGGCAGGGCCGGAGCTTCGCTACCAACGGGCCGCTGCTGTTTCTCACGGTGAACGGCCGAGAGGCGGGCGACGAATTGCGGTTTCGATCGGGGCCGGTCGAGGTGAAGGTGGACGCGACGGCGACCTCACAGACGCCGATGGAGCGGCTCGACATCATCCGCAACGGCACGGTCGTCGCGTCCGTTCAGGCGTCAGGCGATCGTCAATCGCTACGGTTTTCGGGAAAGGTTTCGCTTGACGGCAGCGGCTGGGTCGCGGCCCGCGTCGACGGGCCGGGACATCGGCTGGTGACCAACGACAAGAGGCTGTTCGCCCACACCAGTCCGGTGTATTGCACCATCGGAGACCAGCGCATCGCGGTAAAGGCGGACGCGCAGTTTTTTGTCGGCTGGATTGACCGCCTGATCGCCGACGTGGAGACGAAAGGGCGGTTCACGGATCCCGCGCATCGTCAGGACGTGATCCGTGTTTTCCGCCAGGGACAAGATTACTACCGCCGCATCGCTGCCGGCGAACGGTGAGGTGAAGGGATGATGATGACAGACACAAGGAGATTGCTTCGGGCCGCCCTTTGGCTGCCCATCGCAGCGATTGCCGCGGCAGGCGCCGAGCGGGCGCCGTCGACCGTTTTCGCTTTTGACGACCACACCATCTCTCACAAGGACAACCTGTACGTGACCATGCATCGCGCGGAGAAGCACGGGGGAAATCCGGTCGTCCGCCGAGGCCCGGCGGGAGCGCCGGACTCCTTTCGCACGCAGTTCTACGGCAGCGTTCTGAAGATCGGCGACACGTTTCGCATGTGGTACGCGGCCTGCAGCTACGACCCGAAGAAAGGGCGCGGCACCTGGAGCGGGAATCCCGACTACAACGAGACGTGGTACATCGCCTACGCCGAGAGCCGCGACGGCATCACGTGGACCAAGCCCGACCTGGGGCTCACCGCTTTCAAGGGGACCAGGAACAACAACCTGGTTCAGTTGCCCGAGGAACTGGACGCGGGGCCGGTGAATCCGATCGCCACGTTCGTGCTCGACGATCGCGACGATCCGGACCCGTCGCGCCGCTACAAGATGGCGCTCTACGGCCGGTACTTCAATTCGGATCCGAAGAAGAAGATGAACCCGGCCACGATTTATCCCCTGTACAGCGCCGACGGTCTGCGCTGGAAACTCGCGGTGCCGCCCCCAAAGAAAAAGGTATTCGACGAGAAGGAAACTCCGTTTACTTCCGAATGGGTATTCGAAATCGGCGGTTTCTATAGGTTCGACGGCATCTACTACGTCGTTGGACAGGAGATCTCGCCCGACATGACCATGCCCAACGGAGACCCCGTAGGCCGGACCATGGTCACCCACTGGTCGGGCGATTTCGTTCACTGGTCGCAGGAACGGAGCTTCTCCTTTCAACGGTACGGCTACCGCTCGGCAAGAACCAATGTGGAAGAAGCTCATGAGGGGGCCAGCGTCTGGAATCGCGGCAACGTGCTGCTGGGCCTGTTCGGTCTCTGGCACGGTTCCCAATTCCAGAAGTACTGGAGACTGGACTTGGGCCTTGTGGTCAGCAACGACGGCATTCACTTTCGCGAGCCGATCGCCGATCATGTCTTCGTGAAGGCAGGGGATGATGGAGCCTGGGATCAACACGGGTTGATCCAGGGCCAGGGATTCGTCAACTTCGGCGAGAAGACCCACATCTACTACGGCACTTGGGACCCGTCCGTTGGAGAGCTCGCGCCCGGCGAAATCGGTCTGGCCACGATCCCGCGGGACCGCTTCGGGTATCTCTCCACTCATCGCCCCGGCGGAGGATCGTTCGTCTCCGCGCCCCTTGCCCCGTCTCCTGCCGGCGCATCCCTCTCGATCAATGCCGAGGGCCTCTCCGAGGACAGCTACCTGCGGGCCGAGCTGGTCGACCGTCTTGGCGCGCCCATTCCAGGCTATTCGGGCGGCGCCGTCGCGAAGAAATCGGGCTTCGCGGAAAAGTTAGTGTGGCCCCAGAGCGGCCTGACGAGCCTCCCGGACCGGCTTTTCCGGCTTCGGTTGTATTTCGAGGGCGCCTCGCCGCAGAAGATCCGATTCTACGCGGCCTACGTTCAGTGAGGAGCCGAACCACGTGAAACCAACCAAAGAAGAGGCCGTCCGCTGGCTGCGCAAGCTGGGGGTTCTCCCTACCGGACTTGTGGAACTCAGCACCGCGACACTGTCCGATGCCATGCAGAAACTCGACCTCAAGTCGCAAGTTCTGGAGGCGGCGATCCGGCCGGTGGCGCCGTTCACCCGTATGGCGGGAACCGCGGTGACCGTGAAACTGGCGGCGGCGAGCAAACCGTCCAGCTACTCCCGCCTGATCGGACAGGCCTTTGAATCGGGACTTCGCGTCGCCTCTCCAGTGTTGGTGGTGGAATACCCGCCGGACCTGTTGGGGGCCGCGGTTGTCGGATCGGGAGGGGCGCACGTCATGCGCAATCATTTCGGATTCGCCGGATGTGTGGTTAACGGCGCGATCCGCGACACGGACGATCTGCTCAAGATGAAGTTCGCGGCGTTCGCGCGGTTCGTTCATCCCGAGTATATATTCGGCATTATGGAAGGGGTATCGGTGAATCAGCCGGTGGTCGTGGGCGGCGTGGAGATTCGGCCGGGGGACTTCGTCGTGGGCGACAACGACGGCGTGGTGGCGATACCGCCGGATAGCGTGGCTGAAGTGATCGAGGCAGGCAAGGAGATCCTGAGGAGTGAACAGGCGATCCTCGGAGAGATCGACGATGGCAGTCCGTACCTGGAGGTCCTCCGCCGCCACCAGCCGGAAGCGTTTAATGAGTGACGGCTCGATCGGCAGGTTGGCTTCGATATTGAAAGGGACCATGAAGAACGGATTAGTGAAGAAGACGCGCATCTCGCAGGATCGGGACGGACGGAAAGAGTCGGTCAAGCGCTCGCAGGTGATCTATGACGACCTGCGAAAGGACATTATCACGGGCCTGGTTCAACCGGGCGAATCGCTGATCGAGACGGTGATCGCAGCCCGCTTCGAGTGCAGCCAGGCGCCGGTTCGCGAAGCCTGCATTGCGCTCAGCTACGAAGGATTTCTGAACGCCACGCCGTACAAGGGATTCACCGTGAGGGAGATCACGATGAAGGAAATCAAGGATCTCTATGAGATGCGCCTGCTGGTGGAATGCGCCGCGGCCGAAGACGCCGCCAGCGGGCCTGGGCCGTCGGCGGCGATGAACGCCGAGCTGGAAGGCCACATCAGGGTCCAGCAGGAGGGTCTCGATCCGGACAATCTGTGGAGATTCCTCAACGCGGAAGTGGGATTTCACGTATCGGTCGCCAAGGCCAGCGGAAACGAACTGCTTCAGAGATTTGTGACACTGACGTGGAGCCGATTTCAGCAGTTCTATTACAAGACGCTCTCGCTGCGGCAACGCCAGATGGACCTGGATACGGTGAACGAGCACGCGGCCATACACGACGCCATCCGCGAACGGGACACGGAGCGAGCCAAGCGCCTGATGTATGAGCACGTTCTCCTTGGGCGCGAGACCGCGCTCAAGTTGTATTTTGAGATCTGACCGCGCGCTTTTCTTATGGCTCCGGGCTCTGCCGGCGGATCTTGTTGAGGAATTGAAGTGTCAGGACAAGCATTCCCGCAACGGCCGTCCCCAGGACCGTGTAAAAGACGCCGGGGTAGCGCTCCGTCCAGGGTTTCTGCTCTTCCGCCGGCGGAACATAGGCGGGGTTACTCTGCCACTCGCGCA
>JBJXGR010000522.1:0-7494 GCA_046160045.1 Bryobacteraceae bacterium | reverse complement strand
TACGCCGCGGCGATGCCCTGCTTTTCCGCGGGCGTCAGATCGCGGAAGATGATCGGAATCTGCGGCGGATCTTCCGGGCCGACTCGCGGCACGGGAAACCGTGCCGCATCGAACCGGTCCCGATCCTCAAACGGAAAGTCGTACGGCGAATGCGGTTCCATGAGACTGACCCACAAGGCGAACGGGTCATCCCGATGTTCGCGAAGAAACCGGCACGCCTGCTCGGCGATGTAGGTGCCTTTCATGTCGGCTTCGTATCGCGGATACGGCAGTTTCTCCGCGTTCAGCCAGATGCGCGCCGGGTCCTTGAAGGGCCGCCACCCCGGCTTGGTCCTGGCGCCGTCAGGGAGGGGTTTCGATTGCACCTCGCCGGCCCATTTCCTCTGGACTTCGTCCTCTGTCATCACCAGCCGGAATCCATGCAGGTCAGGCTTGGCTCGCTGGTTGAAATGCATCTTGCCGATGACCCCGGTATCGTACCCGGCGTGACGAAGCTGTTTGGCCAAGGTCGGTTTCTCTTCGGACAAAGGCGTGCGCAACACGGTAACGCCCGCCGCCGACGGCATCAGGCCGGTGAAGAACGACTGGCGCGACGGTGTCGAGACGGGCGAATTGCAGTAGTGGGCGGCGAAGCGGGTACCCTCCGCCGCCAGCCGGTCGAGACCCGGCGTCCGGGCCAGGCGGTTGCCGTCGGCGCCCAACACATAGCCCGCGTGATCGTCGGAAATCAGAAACAGCAGGTTGGACTTCCGCCCGCGCGAGGCCGCGGCTCCGGCGGCCGACATCATCCAACTGCGGCGGTTCTGCATGAGCCCCCTTGGCTCGATGGTACACTGCGCCTGAATGGCTATCGCCGGGAAGGATGTCACCCGATTGATCGGACGGCTGATCGATTCGCTCTCGATCCTGGAGCGTCGGCAAGCCGCGGGGCAATTTGCTGCTTTGGAGATCTATACGCCGCAGACGCTGCCGGTCCGCCGGATTGAAGCGATCGGCGGGTCGGCCCAGGAGTGCGTCCGGCAACTGGCCGGTCGCGGGCTCGACCCCTCGCACTTCGAGTTCGTCCTCATCAGACCGGCGTACTGAGACGGACCGCCTCGATTCCCGCTTTGCGCCCAACGCCCGTAACCTTTTCGCCGGGCCTCAGTAAGTACCATGTGAAGGCACCGTGAGCGACTGGACGGATGAAGCCGTGATGGAGGCTGTTCGCGCGGGAGACGCGCGGAAACTGGCCATTCTCTTCGACCGTCATCATGCCGCCCTGTACCGTTTCTATGTCCGGATGACGGGTGACAGGACCCGTTCCGAGGACCTGGTTCAGGAAGTCTTTTGGCGGATTCTTCGCTATCGGGACACCTACCAGCCGGGAGCGCCGTTTACTTCCTGGATGTACCGAATCGCCCGGAACACGCACCACGACGAGTGGCGCAAACGGAGGCGGGAAGTCCCGATCCCGGACGATTGGGAGATTGCGTCGGCTGCGGGCGTTTCGGCCGAACGGAGGCAGCAGATCGGCTTCCTGCGGGAGGCATTGTTGCGCCTGCCGGCCGCCAAGCGCGAAGTGCTGGTGCTTCACCGCTTTCAGGGGATGAAGTACGACGAGATCGCCGGCCTGCAGGGTTGCGAGGTGAGCACGATCAAGGTGCGGGCGCACCGGGCGCTCAAGGAGTTGCGGGCACTTTACGACGAATTGACCGGAGTGAAGCATGATGAACTGCGAGCAAGCGCAAATCCAGATGGTGGACTACCTTTCCGGGAGCCTGAGCGAGGATGGGCGCCTGGAAATGGAAGCGCATCTTAGCGGCTGCGAGTCGTGCCGTGCGGAAGCCGAGGTCTGGCGGGGGCTGGATGGATGGCCCGAGGAGACTCCGCCGCCGGCCATGAAGGTTCGCTTTCTGCGCATGCTGGACGAACACGAAGGGCGCCGCCGGTGGCGATGGGAGGCCTGGTGGCCCATGCGGCCCGCATTCCAGGCGGCGGTGGCGCTGCTATGCGGGCTCGTAGGGTGGTTCGCCGGCTGGATGCCCTCCCATCAACGCGTCACTCCGGAGATCGCCAGTTTGCAAACCGAGATGCGCGGCCTGCGGGAAATGGTGGCGCTTTCGCTGCTCCAGCAGACCTCGGCGAGCGAGCGCCTGCGCGGCGTCAGCTACTGCTCGACGCTCGATCGGCCGGATCCGGAAGTGATGCAGGCGCTGTTGCGGACTCTGAGCCTCGATCCCAGCGTCGACGTGCGCCTGGCGGCCGTCGACGCGCTGAAACGCTACCGGGCGGAACCGGCTGTGAGTAAAGGCATGATCGAGGCTCTATCGAGGCCTCAATCTCCGCTCGTACAGATTTCGCTGCTCGATTCCCTGGGCGACCAGTTCGATCGCGCGGCCCTCGAGGTCATCCGGCGCATCGAGAACGATCCGGCAGCGCATGAGTTGGTGCGGAAGCGAGCCGCCACGGTGGCGGCCCAGGTGGAATCGGGCGGAAGGCTCTGACGACGGCCCCACTCGTGGGGCAGGCTTTCAGCCTGCGGCGGGCTTAGGCCTGCCCGTGAAGCCCTGTGTTTGGAAGGAGATGTTATGCATCGAGCAACCATTCTGGTAGTCTTGGCCGCCGCCGCCGGCGGCCTGGCGGCGGCCCAGGAAGCGGGATCCGGCCGGCTGACGGTGAGTTTCACCGATCCCTCGCGTCCGGGCACGGTCAGATGCCACATCGTGCAGGGAGACATTGTCGTTGCCGCTTACGAGGGCAAGGACGTCATCGTGGAGACCGGCCGCCGCAGGCAGAAGGGCGGGTCGGGACTGACGATCCGCCGCTCCGGAGAGCGCGAACCACCGCAACCTCCCGCGCCGCCGGCCGGACCGCCGCTGCCCCTAGCCATCGGACGGCCCGGCATGACCGTTGAGGAGCAGAACAACGCAGTGACGGTCTCGATGGACATGGCCGGGAGGAACTCCAACCTGCGGATTCAGGTTCCGGCATCCACCTCGCTCGACCTGCGGACCGTGAACGGCAGACTCCTGGTCGAGGGAGTCGCCGGCGAGATCCAGGCCCAGGCGATCAATGGATCCGTTCAATTGATCGACATCATGGGCCCTGTGGTCGCGCACTCGGTCAACGGAAGCCTGAAGGCCGTGTTTGCCCGAGTACCCCACGACAAACCGATGTCGTTCAGTTCCCTGAATGGATCTATCGACGCGACGTTTCCAGCCGACCTGAAGGCCAACCTTTCGATCAGGAGCGGGCATGGTGAAGTGTATTCGGACTTCGACATCACGTTGAAGAGCGATTCGAAGGCCGTGGTCGAAGACAAACGCGCCGAAGGAGGCAAGTACCGGGCACGGCTGGATTCGTCGGTGAACGGTGTCATCAACAGCGGCGGACCGGAACTGCGGTTCAAAGCCTTCAACGGCAAAATCTATCTCAGAAAGAAATGATCTCAGAGCACGGGCGCAGGCGCCCACGTGGCGCGCGCGATCTGGAGTTCGGTTCGTTCGATGAACCGGCCCCACACCGTGTCCGGATCCGGATGGAAGACGCTGTTCATGTCGCCTTTGAAAATATGCCAGGTGCCGATCTCGACCTCGCGCTCCAGTTGTCCCGGTCCCCAGCCTGAGTGGCCTAGATAAACACGGAACTCGCTCGATCCGGTTCCCGCCGTCAGTGACTTCTCGAGCAGCGTGCGCGTCGTCACAAGGTGCACTTCGCCAAATACCGTTTGAGCCTCCTCGGGTTTCGCCTTTGCTCGTAGGAGAGCGAGAACACCGGTACGTTGTACCGGACCTCCCAGGAAAACGGGCTCTCCGCGGCCGCGAGCCTTTTCGAGTTCCTCGAACACCCGGGACATGGGAATGCGTGTGCGGCGATTGATCACCAGACCCATGGCGCCCTCCTGGTCATAGTGCACCAGGAGAACCACCGCTTCGTCGAAATTCGGGTCGGGCAGATCGCGGCGGGCTACCAGGAATCGGCCGGGCGCCAGGTCGGCGGTGCGGCTGCTGAACTGGACCGGCCACAGGTTCAACTCGGGGTGGGCCAATTCCCGGCCGCGGCGGAAGCCGGACCACCAGATGGCGATGGCAAGGCCGGTGACCGCTCCTGCGATCAACAGGCGTAGAGCCATCCGCGGCATGCTCTTATTCTGCTTCTTTTCCGCCGCCGCCGCCACCGGATTTTGACCGGGATGTGGCTATGGTGCCTATAAGCAGGGTCACCTGGTAATGCGCTTCCCCAATCCGTCATCGAAGAGGAGCAGACTCAGTTGCACCAGGGTCGCCAGCGCAGCCAGCGCCATGGCCCGTTCGATCTTATCCGGCACCTGGAACACGACCGCCCAACTTCCGATGCATCCCGCTGAAAAATAAAGCAACGCGGCGGAGGCCCGCGTTATCTGCCACCCGTCGCGCAACCGCGCCGGCCAAAACAGTTCGCTGATGCCGATCCAGGCGGCGCTCAGAGCCGCCCACTTGATCCAGGAGGGGAAGTGCGTCTGCCAGGCGATGTCGTTGCTCACAACGCCATGGGCTGTCCGCCACAACGCCCAGTTTTCGAACAGGTCCCCTGTCACCGCGATCACCGCCAGGGCCGCCACGAACCAACCCAGCCGGCCAGCCTGTCGCCGCAGGGCGAGGGCGAGAAGCACGTACATGACGCCGTAACTGAGAATCAGGCCTACATCCACAAGGGTGTGGCTGCTCAAGCTTTGGGCAAACTCCTTTTGCGCGTTGTTCCCGGGACGATCAAGGCCGCTCGGAAAGCCAGCCCCATAAACCGCATAGATGTCATCCGCATCCCGCACCAGTTCCGCCCCCAACACCGCGCTGTCCAGGTTGGACGGCAGATTCTTGTTCCCGGCCGGCGCAAACGCGCCGGTCATCACACCGAACAGCGCGGTGGAGAGGGTAGCCCAGGTCACCCATCGCCTCATCTTTCACTTTCCTCCAGGAACGCGGCAATCTCGGCCTTCTGCGCAGTGTAGCCTTCGGCAAACCGTTGGCGGATCCGGCGGGTCTGCGGGCTGGTCAGATGCCAGCTCAGCGGGGCCGGATCGTTGGAGTCCTCCGGCCACTCGAACACAACCGGTTCGGCGAAACGCACGCGCTGGGCCCGCCCCACGGCGAGCAGCGTCCGGAGGCGGTTGTTGTTGTGATCGATCTGCGACGCGCCGCGCATGTGCAGCAGCGTCGAGAACGGCGCCGCGAGCTGGAAGAAGAAGCCCCGCCCTCCCTCGCCCACCGCCTCGCCGGGCAAAGGCCCGCGGATCTGGATCAGCATCACGCGGCGTCCCTCCAGTCCCGGTAAAGCATCTTCCAACCAGTCGGTCAGGGTCGCCATCCCGTAGAGGTCGTAGTAGCCGCCATCCACGGCGTGATACTGCAGGCGCTTGGGCAAGGCCGGATCTGCGGGCGGCGGCTCGGCCTGGGCGGCAGGCGAAACATACGGAAACGTCGCCGATAGGCGCGCCGCCGTGACAATCGGCAAATCATAGCCGCGTTCGGCATACAGCCGGTAGAAACTGCGCCGGCCGGGCGTGTCCAGCGCGAAGTCCGCGGTGCCCATGACCAGCCGCGCCCCGGAGCCCACCAGCGTCGCGTTGAACAGTACGGCCGGCCGGTCTCCCGAGCGAACCTCCGACCTCCACGAGCGCAGCGGTTCGGTGAGATCGACGCCTCCTACCGCCTGCCGCCACGCATACTCGGCCGCCCAGCCCCGATCCGACCACGGCAGCCCGGGGAACAGCACACGGATGACGTCCGGATAGGCCAACCCCCACGCGATCTCATCCAGGCTGGAATGGGTCGACGCCGCCAGCACCTCCGCTTCCACCAGGCTCGGCGCGACGAATCCGTTCTGGTAAGCCCGCACAAAATACATGGCCCCCACGCTGCCGCCCGAGACCGAACTGATCACCCGAATCGACTCGGAGAACTGCCGGCCCAGTCCCCGCGTGGCTTCCAGGTCCCGCAACAGTCCGCCCAACACGTGCCCTGTCCATGCCGTCGCCTGGATTCCGCCTCCCGCCGCGGCGACCAGGATCACGGGACGCTCCGGGTGCACACGGGCCAATTCCGCGGGCAGCAGCAGGTCCGGCTCCCAGGCAATCTTCGAGACTCTGTATGTGTGTCTCGACTCCACCCACGTCCCGCTATACCCGACTATCATCGCCACCACAATCAGGAGGGGAAAACGGAAGCGGTCGCCGAAGAACGCGAGGGCCGAAAAGCTCCAGCAGATCACGTTGATCAGCAGGATGACGCACCCGAGCGTGGGCACGATCGGGTTGTTGTCCGAGCGCGGGCGGATGACTTCGATCATGCTGAAATACTTCGCCAGGCCGAAGACACCATAGAGCGCGAACGTCGCAGCCATGGCCACCAATGCGCCGGAGTGCCCTCTCAACAGGTACGGGTTCCGGCGGTCAAAATAGCCCTGCCGCGTCCAATAGACCAACCGGATCACCACCCGATCGATCCGGGGATGCTTCGGCGAGCGCCACCACCGAAGGGCCGCCACCAGACAGACGGCGGAGGTGGCGAGCGCCGTCACCGGGACCGACCAGATGGCCTCCGAATGCCCGGTGATCTTCAATCCCGCAATCAACCCGGCGAGGTTCGCCAGGGCGCACAGCATCGCAAAGACGATCACCACCAAGGTGCTGTTGTCGAACTGGTTTCCCCCGATCCGTCGGGTGAGGTGGAACCAGGGGGGCAGCGGCGGAGCATCGAAGCGGGTGCGCGCGCCTTTCAGCACCAAGTCCATGGTGATCGCGACAGAAGCCGCCAACACGATGGTCAACAGGGTCACAACCGCCGCGCGCCAGAACTGGAGATCGTACATCCCAATCAGGAGACCGCGCGCGCCGCTCTTCAAGGCCAGCAGCGGAAACGCAGCCAGCAAAAGCCCGCACAACACGGGCACCCGCATCAGGTACACGTACGTGAAGAGCATGGTCCTCCTCGGCTGCGCCTGGTTGGAGCGCACCCTAACCTTGGCCTTTGACTCTACCCTACAAACGCAAAGGGTGCATGGAATCCCTTGCGGCTGCCACGCGATGGAGCGTTACCGCCGGATCCGGTCATAGGGCGGCAGCGGTCCTCGCATGAACAGCGATTCCCGTTGCGCGCGGTAGCGCACACCCAGGTGAGGGGTCTCCACCTTGTGGCCATGCTGGACGGTCGAATCCATGATGGCTTCAATCGCGCCCGTGGCCAGCAACGTCCTTTCCGGTGGATAGAATTCTTTGTTCTGTACAAAGGTCTGTTCCACCCAGTAGGTCAGCCCGTGGCCGTGGCTCCACGGCCGTCCCCACTGCGTCAGGAAGCAGCAGGACACAGGGTCGGCCTTGCCTTCGATCTCGGCGGCAAAACCGGCCTGCTGGGTCTTTCCGTTGAGCAGGTACAGGACCCCCACCAACCCGCTGCGGTACCCGAGCAGAAACAGCATCGGGTCCTTGACCTCTTCGAGGGGCAGGGGGGTGAGGGAATCGTCGTTCCGCATCGCCTC
>JBJXGR010000521.1:0-8310 GCA_046160045.1 Bryobacteraceae bacterium | reverse complement strand
CGCGGCGGGTCGAGCATGGGTTCGAGTGGCGGTTCGGGCGGACGTGGGCCCAGTGAGCGTGATTTGATGGGTTGCGAAATCCGAGCGGTCCTGCCCGGGTTCCGCTCGGAATCGGTTCCGTTGAGCGGCCGCCGCACCATGGACAACCCCGATGTCGGGACCATCGTCCTGCGCCGGTTGGCCAACGTGGAGGGCACGACTATCAGCGCCATCGCGATGAAGGCGCCCAAGGACGCAAAGAAGGCGATCGAGAAAGCTCACAACCTGCTTAAGAAGAACAAGGCCGACGAGGCGATGAAGGAGTACGAGAAAGCGGTCGGGATTTACCCGCAATACTCGACGGCCTTCTACGAGATGGGCCGGATCCACGAATCCAAAAACCGGGCGGAAGAGGCCCGGAAGTGCTATCTCCAGGCGATCGAAATCGACTCCAAGTACGTGAATCCCTACCGCCAGCTTGCCGGTATGTATGTCCGCGAGCAGAAGTGGAGGGAGGCGGCCGAGTTCTCTCAGAAGGCGATCAAATTGGACCCCGTCGATTTCGCCGATTCCTACTTCTACAACTCCGTGGCCAACTATTTCCTGAAGAACTACGACGACGCTCAGTCTTCCGCGGCAGAAGCCAAAAAACTGGATGCCCGCAACCGGATTCCCAAGGTCCATCAGTTGCTGGGCGCGATCAACATCGAGCGCCAGGACTACGCCGCGGCGGCGACGCACATGAAAGATTATCTGAAGTTCCTGCCGGCCGGCCAGGAAGCCGACCAGATGCAGAAGCAGATTGACGAACTGGAGAAGGCCGTGGCGGCCCGGTCGGGGAACCGCTGAAGCGACCCCCCGCTTGACTTTGCTTCGGGCGCTATTCTATCGTCGAAAATTCGGATCTTCGAGCGACCAGACGTCCACGTATGGGAACGAACACCGGCGGCGCGAGAATGGTGACTCGCGTTTACGACTCGACTCTGCAAAGTGTCGACGAGGCCGAGGGGCTGGCGGTCGAGATGGCGCGGGAAGCGGGGATCCATGAAGACGACCTGCATCACATCGGCATGGCTGTCCGGGAGTGCATGGTCAACGCCGTGGCCCACGGAAACCGGTACAGCGCCCACAAGAAGGTCGAGTTGACGGTGGCGGTGCGCGATGACAGCTATAGCGTACGCATTGTGGACCAGGGCGCCGGGTTCGATCTGGAGTCCTTGCCGGATCCGTTGGCGGAGGAAAACCTTCTGCGCCATTCCGGACGGGGGATCTTCCTGATGAAGGCGTTCATGGATGAGTTTCGGGTTCGCAGGGCGCAACCGAATGGGACTGAAGTTCTGTTGGTAAAGAATCTCGGGGCTCGACACTGAGCCTCGCTGGCGGAAAGAATCGAAGACGAGAAGCGCACCAAATAGTAGGAGGCATCATTGAGCGTAAAACTGACTACCCGGCAAGTCGGAGACGTAAGTGTAGTGGACGTTGCGGGACGCATCACTCTGGGTGAAGGATCGAGCACCCTGCGCGACTGCATGCGGGATCTGATCGGAAAAGGTCACAAGAAGGTCCTGCTCAACCTGGGAGAAGTGACGTACATCGATAGTTCGGGCATCGGAGAATTGGTGTCCGGATTCACGACCGTCGCCAACCAGGGTGGGCAACTGAAACTCCTGAGCTTGACCAAGCGGGTTCAAGACCTGTTGCAAATCACCAAACTTTACACGGTATTCGACGTGCACGACGACGAAGCGCACGCAATCCGTAGCTTCGCCTGATATTGCGCCCGCGGCGACTCCGGCCCCGGCGGAGCGGAATTCGATTCCTACCCTCGGTCCCCTCCGCCGGGGCGCGAGGTGTCGCCGTGCTACACTATTCACGTTGACTTCCGGGTCCGGGAGTTCTCGCCGTTGCCCACTCGAACGCGGCTGACCGGGCCGGGGACGTCTTTCAAGTTTCTAACCCGAGGATGTCGTGGATCGCATTACCCGCAAAGAGCTGAAGACCGACAAGTTTGCCCTGGAAGTAGAACATGGCCTGGAGTACGCGGCCGGGCACCGGAAGCAGTTGATCCGGTACGGCGCCGCGGCGCTCGTAGTGGCTCTGTTGGTCTGGGGAGGCTTCCGATATCGCGACTCACAGCGACTGGAGCGGCAAGGTGTTCTGGCGGCGGCTTTGGACGCGCACATCAAACCGCCGGAGGGCGGAGACTCCTTCGAGGGACAGCGTCGCAAGAATGTCGAATCCCTGAAGAAGTTCCAGGAAGTGATCGACAAGTATCCCGGCTCCGACGAGGCCATGGTGGCGTCGAGCTATATCGGGGCGATTCGCGCCGAGGAAGGCAATACCGACGAAGCACAGAAGGCGCTGAAGCGAGTCATCGACGCGGGCGATGCGAACGTCGCATCGCTTGCCAAGTTGTCTCTGGCGGGGCTCTACGCCTCCGCTGGGAAGACTAAGGAAGCGGAGGACATCCTGCGCCCCCTAATTGCCAGTCCGACACAGTTTGTGAGCAAGGAGCATGCGACCATCGCTCTGGCGCACGCTCTCGCCAAGACCCGGCCCGACGAAGCCAGGAAACTGCTCGATCCGCTCAAGACTATCAAGGGAGTCGCGTTGACCGAAGCCGTGGTTAACCTTTCGGCCGAACTGAAGTAGGGCGGCCCGCCCGCCGGCCCGCCATGCTGTCTCACCTGCGATTTCCCGTCGCCGCATCCAGGGGCCGCCGCTATCCGGAGCCGGAGCATCCTTATCGCAACCCGTTCCAGCGCGATCGTGACCGCATTGTGCATACTCGCGCGTTCCGCCGCCTGGAGGCCAAAACACAGGTATTCCCGGCCGGGATCTCCGACCATTTTCGCAACCGCCTGACCCATACCCTGGAAGTCGCCCAGATCTCCCGCACCGCCGCGGCGGTGCTCGGATTGGACGAAGACCTGACCGAGGCGCTGGCCCTCGCCCACGATATCGGCCACCCCCCGTTTGCGCACGCGGGCGAGGATGAACTCGACCGCCAGATGATGCGATTTGGCGAAGGGTTCGATCATAACCTCCACGCCCTCCACATCGTCGAACAGTTCGAAAGCCGGTATGCCCGCTTTCCCGGGCTGAACCTCTCGTTCGAGGTGCGTGAGGGAATTGTGAAGCATTCCCGCGACTTCGAGGCTGGCGGCTCGCCGGTTCTTGACGAGTATTTGCCCGGCCGGAAACCCCCGATTGAAGCCCAGTTGATCGACTTGGCCGACGAGATCGCCTACAATACCGCCGATCTCGACGACGCGATCTCGGCGGGAATGCTGACGGTGCGGCAGATCTCGGACGCATCCGGGGCCTTCGCCGAGTTGATTGAGACGTTGGAAATGCAGTATCCGGGCGCGCTCGAGCAGATTCGCTTCAACGAGGCGCTGCGGCAGTTGATCGATCACCTGGTCTCGGGGCTGATCGAAGGCACGGCGCAGGCGGCGGCCGGCTTGTCTTCGGTGGACGACGTACGGGCGGCGGGCGAACGGGTCGCGCGTTTCCGGGCGGATGCGGGCGAGACCAACTCCCAGCTCAAGCAGTTGCTGCATCGGATGGTCTACAACGCCCCGGCGCTGGTGGAGGAGCGGCGGCGGTCGAGCGAGATGGTCGCCGAGCTATTTCAGATCTTCCTTCGCCACCCGGACCGCCTCCCGCCCAGCTATCAGGAAGAGACCGCCAACGAGGCCCCACACCGGGTGGTGTGCAACTACATTGCCGCCATGACCGACCAGTACTTCCATCGAGCCTACGAACAGGCGGTCAGTCGTCGCTGGTCGTGATGCTGGCCACCTCGGCCGTCCTCACCGCATACAACTTCTGCAACTGCCGGCAGATCTCCCGCGCCAGTCTGGCCGGGTCCTCTTCGGCGCCATGCTCGACTTCTACTTTTAGGAACAGGTTCGTGCGTTTCATTCAAATTGTGGTCTAGCGGAACGTGCGCATGCCCGGATCGAGATGTGGGGTCTGGTTCAGGCTGAACAGCATCAGGTCGTCCTTCCGCAGGCGCAGCGTGCTGAAACTGGTGTTGTACAGAACCGCCGCGATGCGAAGCATCTGCCGCGGTTCCAATGAAAAAGCGTTGCCGCACCAGATGCCCGTCGGTGTGGCCGAGGTGAACACGGCGATGTTCTCTCCGGAGTTGAACCGCAGCAGTTCCTCGCGCGTCGCCTCCACCCGCTCGCGGAATTCGGCCCACGGTTCCACGTCCGGCGTGGGATGGTCGCCGCGAATCCAGGCGCGGATCAACTGGACATCGCAATGGGTGATGACGCGATCGACGCCGGGATTCGTCGAGTGCAGCCGTTCATAATCGCGGGCGAAGTCCGCATCGGCCGCGAGCATCTTCGGTCCCATATGCTCCCAAAGTCCTTCCAGGCTGAATTCATTCCACCGCGGCTCGACGTGGATCTCGGGAGCTTCCGGCAATCGCGCGAGCGCCGCCTCGGCGGTCTCCCGTTGCCGTCGCATCCGGCCGCAATACGCCGCCGCGAAACGAATGCCATTCTCCCGCAGATAGTCGCCGAGGCGGGCGGCCTGCTGCTTGCCTTGCTCCGACAGCAGGTCGTAGTTCTCACGGGAGCCTGCCTGCCCGTGACGGATGAGATAAAGGGAACTCATGGGGTAGCCCGCCGGGTACACTCGATGGCGCAATCGGCCAGGTTCAGGACTTTCTGTTCCAGCCCGGCGAACCGCGGATCGCTCGTGAGCCCCATCGAATGGCGGTGGAAGATCTGCTGAAGAATCACTGCCAGCTTGAACAACGCGAAAGCTTCGTAGTAGGCGGTGTCGGAGACGTCGAGACCGGTCAACCGGCCGTACTCGAGAGCGATGGCGGCACGCGATGGCCACCCGGGAGCGGCGGTGACCGGACACACCGACTCGCGCCGCCCGGGTGGATCCGCGGGCTCGGGCCAATAACAGAGCAGAATGCCAAGATCGATCAGAGGATCCCCAAGGGCCGACATTTCCCAGTCCAGAACCGCCGTTGGGCGGCTCAAATCCTCGTGAGACAGGAGAACATTGTCCGGTTTGAAGTCGTTGTGGAGCACGGCGGCGCCGGCCGATGACGGCATCGTCGCGATCAACCGTTCGCGCACCTCCCTCATCGCCGGTACGTCGCGAGTCTGCGCGCGATCCCATCGCGAAGCCCAGCCCTGAACCTGGCGCTCCAGAAATCCCTCCGGGCGGCCGAGCGATCTGATCTCCGGGGAGGTCACGTCGAGCCGATGGAGATCGGCCAGTGCCGCCACCAGCGCCGCGGCGATGCGGGGACGAACGGCCTCGTCCTTCGGTTCGCCCGCCTGAAGCAGCGCCCTGCCGCGGCGGCGCTCCATGAGGAAGAACGGCGCGCCGAGGACGGATGCATCCTCGCAAACCAGCAGCGGTTCCGGCGCCAGCGGAAATCCCGGATGAACGGCCGCCAGGATCCGCGCTTCCCGCACCATGTCGTGTGCTTTGGGCGCGATGGGCCCCGGCGGCGGGCGGCGCAGGACGAACTCGCCCGATTCGTTGCTCAGCAGATAGGTGAGATTGGAATGCCCGGCGGGGAACTGCCGTAGCTCAAAGTGCGCCGGCCAACCCGACCGGCTTAAGAATCTCCCCAGCGCATCGGGATCGACTGGATCTCGAACCGGAATCGTCTCCTCCGGCATCGGCGAACTACATCGCGCTCAGCGTGGCCACCAGGGCGCCCCGGGCGGTCGCGTTGAGCGGTTCCGACGCCAGGCGGATCTCGGAAACCGCCACTGGGAATTTTCGCGATTCCAGCGATTTCTGGAACCGCTCCTTGAAACCGTCGGGTACGGAACTGCCGCCGCTCAGCACCAGCGGAACCGGCTTGGCGATGCGCGGCACCTTCTTCGTCTTGGTAAAGGCTTCTTCCAGGCTGTCCACCAGCGAGGTGATCAGGTCGTCGTAGTAGACGGCAATCGCCTGGAGGATGTTGTTTTCGTACTGGGCGGCGAACTGGAACGCATCTTCCTTGATCGTGCGGACCCGGGTCGCCATCTCGCCCGAGGCGCGCGCCGCCTGTTCGTCCACGTAATCGCCGGCTTTGCTGGTACTGTAGCTAAAAATCGGCACCGACAGGTACGACAGGCACACGTTACACATCCCGCCCCCGCAACTGATGCCGATGCCCGTGAAGTTGCTCGCCTCGAGTTCGCTGTAGATGATGGCCAGACCCTCGTCCACCGGTTCGGCTTCGTATCCGAGATCGTTCAGGATCTGCTTGAGCGCCGCCTGGTGATAGGATGGCGTCTCCGTTGTGCCCAGGGGCGGCGCGGGCACGCTGAAGCACAACTTCTCCTTGTCGGTCCGGCTGGTGCTGGCCAGCGCCTGAATAATGTGCTTGATGAGGTTCAGGCCATCGGGTTCGTCGGGATTCAGCATTCCCTGGCGCATCGGACGGCGCGTTTCGGAGTGGAAGAGGTTGGCGAAGGTTTCGGCTTCGTTCCCGAACACCAGGATCGTGCTCTCCCGCACCAGGTGCGGGATCCCCTCCTTCTCGAGGACGTTCTTGGTCATCCGCGAGTTGGGGACCTCGACGAACGCATCGAGTTGCGACTTGAAGTCAAAGCCGTTTTCGTTGCGCCGCGCAATCACGATGCGGCTGGTGCCGACATCCAGCCCGACTCCCAGGTACTCTTCTTTCTTCGATGGCATTCAATCGCTCTCCTTGGTGAACGCAAACTGCCGCATCGCCTCGTTCAATCTCACGAACCCCTTGTGCAACTCCGCCCGGTACTGGGCAGGCGTCATCCCGCGCTCTCGTGCCGTCCGGGCGAGGCGGGCATCCGTCTGCTTGAGGGACAAGGCCAAGTCCGGTCCCGCCAACGCCAGGTAGTCGGGATCGTACTCGAAACCGAACGCATCCTGGTTGGCCACGGGCAGCCGGTAATTATTCGGAAGGCCAACGCTGGCGAACGGGAAGTTCGCGGCCCAGTCCGTATGGTAACCGATTCTCCGCGCTTGCGGTGACACGGAGACCTGCGCGTGCGTGATGCAGTTCTCCGGCCGGATCTTGTACTTGTCGCGGAGCATCCACGTCAGCAGTTTCGCTGAATGGATCTGGGCATCGTTGATGCTGGCGTCGTCGCCATTCCCGGCGCTCTTCCCTTCGAAGGCGATCCCGAGGTAACTCTGGTTCAGCTTCACGTACAGATAGTCGGTGTCGCCCCAAGCGGAGTGGCCCGAATGATTGGCGACGTCGGTCTCCTTGACGACCCGGTAGACTCGCCCGAACCGGTCGACCACGTAGTGATAAAGCTTCTCGGCCTTGGCGTACTGGGCCAGACCTTCACCGAAACGCCGCAGCGACTGGTTATGCTTGCTGTCGAACGGCGCCAGCGCGCTTTCGGTCGTGTGGAAGACGATGCCCACCGGGTGATGTCGCGGTTCCGGCTTCTTCTTGCCATCCCGCGGGAACGCCAGGAACTTGCGCGGAGCGTAGTTGGTCTCGAAGCGTCTCTCGACGCGAAGGCCGTTCGAGTACACCTCAAACGCGTTCTGCGTATCCACCGGCCAGACCGCCTGCACTGGCTGGTCGTGGAAAGTCTCGAGCACGCCCGAGGGTTCCGTCATCCGGGTGCGGACCGGTTCGGAGATCAAAATCGCCCTGCGCCAGGGGACCGCCAGCAGGACCATCGCGGCGGCCAGCGGGGCGCCCCATCGCACGACCTGCCGGGTCGATACGGACCAGTTCAACAGCGGCAGAGCCATCATGCGGCGCAGATAGCGCAGACGTGCCACGGGATCGTCGATGCGGCTCGCCCGGGCTTCCACATAGCGGAGGAAGGGGCTAAACGCCGGCTTCCGCTCGATGTCCATTCCAGTAACCCCAATATAGCGTATTGCTTCGCGCCATTTCCGCAAACTTCTGATGCCGGGTACCGGCGTCCGCGCAGGATCGCCGCGTGTGACCGTCGGGGCACCGTTCATGCCCGGGGACGGCGACCGGTGGACCGGCAGGCGACGCGGGCTCCGTTCTGGAGGCGGGCCGCGGGAGCAGAGGAGGTTCTGATTAAGGCCTCGGGCCAGACGGTCCTGCGGCCTCTGAGCCAGCCGGCAGATCAGGATGACCCTTTCGTCCGGAATGACCCCTCTTGTTTCGTGGATAACGTCAACGCATGACGTTTTCAGTGTTGCGTTGGACCATTCAGGTGTAAGGTATACGTAGGCGAAAAGGCTGGGCCAAGAGATGACCGGCCGAACGATCGCTCACTTTGAGGTCCTCGAGAAACTCGGCGAGGGCGGCATGGGTGTGGTCTACAAAGCCCGCGACACCCATCTCGACCGCCTCGTCGCCATCAAAGTCCT
>JBJXGR010000520.1:0-22337 GCA_046160045.1 Bryobacteraceae bacterium | reverse complement strand
GTCCGGAACTGATCGGGACTGATCGTTTGCGCGCCGTCGCTCCAGGCTTTGTCCGGATCGGGATGGACTTCGATCAGGAGGCCATCGGCGCCGGCGGCCACCGCGGCGCGCGCCATCGGGGTGACTTTGTCGCGGCGTCCGGTGCCATGCGACGGGTCGGCCACGATCGGCAAATGGGAGAGCTTTTTCACCACGGGGATGGCTGAGATGTCGAGCGTGTTGCGCGTGTAGGTTTCAAACGTGCGGATCCCGCGCTCACACAGAATCACGCTGTAATTGCCGCCGGCCAGAACGTACTCGGCGGAGAGCAGAAGCTCCTCGATCGTGGCCGCGATGCCGCGTTTCAACAGTACCGGTTTGCGCTGCTGCCCCAGTTCGCGGAGCAGGTTGAAGTTCTGCATGTTGCGCGCGCCGACCTGAAAGACGTCGACATACGGCTCCATCACGGGGATCTGGGAGCGGTCCATCACTTCGCTGACCACGAACAGTCCATGTCGCGACGCCGCCTCGCGCAGCAGCTTAAGGCCGTCTTCGCCCAGACCCTGAAAGCTATACGGAGAACTGCGCGGCTTGAACGCCCCGCCGCGGATGCCGCGAGCGCCTGCCTCGGCCACGATGGCGGCGGTGTCGCGGATCTGCTCTTCGCTCTCGATACTACACGGCCCGGCGATCACCACCACCTCCGGACCGCCGATGCGGACTCCGCAGGCCTCGACCACCGTCCCTTCCGGACGGAAGTGGCGGCTCGCCAGTTTGTACGGCGAGGCGATGCGGTGCGCTTCCTTGACGCCGTCCATCACTTCGAACTCGGCCGGGTCCCAATCGCGCGCGCCCACGCCTCCGAGCAGCGTATGCAGCGCTCCGGTCGACCGGTGCACGTCGAAGCCGAGCGCGATCAGCTTGTCGATGACCCTCTGGATCTGCGCTTCGGTAGCGCCTTGCTGCATGACAACCAGCATGTTCCGCCGTGTCTCCTATTGATTCATACGCATGCGCTGAACGCTGCGCGCTTCGTCGATGATGCGCTCGAAAATGCGGCGCACGGCCTCCGCCGAAAGCGGACCGGAGTTGTTGCTGGTCACATTGCGGAAGACCTGGTCTTCGCGCGAGGGCTCGTAGATGGGCATGCTGACTTTCTGCTTGATACACCCGATCTGTTCGACGATACGGGTCCGCTGGTTCAGGAGTTCGAGAATCCTGAGGTCGACTTCGTCGATCTGTTGGCGATACAGACCAAGGGCCTGCCGGACTTCTTCTTGGGTCATGGCCTCTCCACTGTGAGAGCGAATCCGTGCCTAAGCTCCCGCACAAACGACTCCAACTGGATTTCAAGAGAAGGGTTCTCGCGGTTCTGCTCGATCAGGCGGACGACCGCGCTGCCGACGACGACCGCATCGGCGTCCCGGCCGGCTTCGGCCACCTGTTCGGGCGTGGAGATGCCGAATCCCACCGCCAGGGGCAACCGGGTAACCGCCCGCATGGCGCGCACCAGCGGCCCGACGGCGTCCGAAACCGTCGCCTGCGCGCCGGTCACGCCGGTACGCGAGACCAGGTAGACAAAGCCGCTCGAGTATTCAGCGACCAGCTTCAACCGGCGTTCGGTGCTGGTGGGCGCGGCCAGAAACACGGTGTCGAGTCCGGCTTCCCGCATCACTTTCACGTAGGCGCCCGCCTCTTCAACGCTTGCGTCGGTTAATAGGCAGCCATCGATCCCGGCCGCCTTGGCGTCCCGCGCCAGCCGCTCGAAGCCGTATCGCATGACCGGGTTGAGATAGGTGAACAGCAGGAGGGGCACTTCGGAGCGCTGGCGAACCTCGGCGGCGATCTCGAGAACGCGCTTCACCGTGGTGCCCGCCTCCAGGGCACGATATCCGGCGCGCTGGATGACCGGGCCGTCGGCAATGGGGTCGGAGAAGGGAACGCCCAACTCGATCAAGTCGGCGCCGCCGCGCTCCATCGCTTCGATCAGCGAGGGCGTTCTGTCCGGGGAGGGATCGCCGGCGGTCAGATAGGCAATCAGGCCTTTGCGGCCTTCGGCGCGCAGGCGGTGGAACAGCGTGTGAATGCGGGTGGACATCGCGTCGGGAAATCCGGGGGCCGAATCTTCACATCGTATCAGACGCGGCTTATCCCAGTCGGCGGGCGATACACTGAAGGATAGACCTCATGACTGTCGAAATCGAAGGAATCTCGCTGCACCTGACACATCCGGACGAATTGCCGGTGCGGTGGGTTGGCCAGGAAGAGTTGATGCGCCAGTTGCTGGCAGCGTGGATGGTGTTGAACGAACACGATCTACCGATGAATCCTCGTCTGCTGGGCAAGCCCGGGGTAGGGAAGACCACTCTGGCCTACGCGGCGGGAAAACGCCTGGGACGCGAGGTGTATATCCTCCAGGCAACGCTCGATACCCGGCCCGACGATCTGCTGATCACGCCCGTCATCGAAGGAGAAGGCAAGCTGCGCTACGTGGCCTCGCCGCTGGTGACGGCGATGCTGCGCGGCGGAGTCGCCATCCTCGACGAAGGGAACCGCATGAGCGAGAAAAGCTGGGCCAGCCTGGCGCCGCTGCTCGACACCCGGCGCTATGTGGAGTCGATCGTGGCCGGAATCAAGATCAAGGCTCACCCCAACTTCCGGATGGTGTCCACAATGAACGACGACGCCTCCACCTTTGAGCTGCCCGAGTACATTCACTCGCGGCTGCAGCCGCAGATCTGGATCGACTTTCCCGAGCGCGACGAAGAGTTTCTCATCCTGAAGGAAAACCTGCCCTTTGCCGATGATCAGATTCTGAACTACGTCACGGATTTCCTGCAGCGGGCGCACCTGGCCGATGAGCGCTATACCGTGAGGGACGGACTGAACGCGGGACGATTCGCTCTGAAACTTCACAACCTGGAGAGCCGGCCGATGCGGATCGGGGAGGCGCTGGAGACGGCCATCACCAAGACCCTGGGCGAAGAGGCACTCCGGTATACGAGACGGCTGGAATGAACCTGGGAATCCAAGCCGAAAGCCTGATTCGAGGGCAGTTCCACTACTTCCCGGTCGTTGCGGGCAGGCTGGAGTTCGCCGCGGCGGTGCGCGAAGCGCTGCTGCGCGAGCGGCCTGAAGTGGTGGCCGTGGAACTACCGAGTTCGCTAGAGGATGTGTACTTCCGGGCGGTCCAGCGCCTACCGGAGATGTCCGCCATCGTCTACGCGGAAGGCCTGGACTCGGACGATGCCATTTACATCCCGGTGGAGCCGGCAGACCCGTTCACGGAGGCGGTGCGGACAGGGCTCGAAATCGGGGCTCGCGTCGAGTTCCTCGACCCCGACACCGGTGAACGCCCGCACGTGGCCGGACAGTACCCGGACACCTATGCACTGAAAACGCTGGGGTTACATGCATATGTCGAGCGGTACCGCCTGCATCCCCAGCCACGATCGGACGAGATGCGAACCACGGCCGAAGGGATCGCCTGGAAGTTGCAGGGGGCCGATCCGTTCGTCAAGACCATGGTGGTGGTGTCTCTGAACCTGCTCGACCCGATTCTGGACGCCATGGAGACGCCCACCGAGGAGCCGGCCCGGCGGCGGCGGTACGAGATCAAACTGCTCAATCCGCATCCGGACTGCCTGGCGGAGATCACGAGCGAGTACCCGTATCTGCAGCATCGCTACGAGCAGTTCCGGCCAACCGGGGCGGAGCGCCCGCTGATCGACCGGCCACGTGTCCAACTGGCCTTGTATGGGGAGGCGGAAGAGTCCTACGTCTTGAACACCGGCGAGACCATCGCCCTATGGCAGCGGCGGATGCTCGCCCGGTACACGCGGAACCTCGCCCTGATGAATGGCGACTTGTGCTCGGGATTGTTTGACCTGGCGGTAGCGGCCCGGTCGATCGCGGACGATAACTATGGTTGGGAGGTTTGGGAGTTAGGGAACCGCTATCCGGTCCAACAGACGGAGTGCGATTTGCCCACGGTTCATATTTCGGGAGACGAGATCTGGCTGAATACGCGCCGGATGCACCTCCGCCGGCGGCTTCCGAGCATGAAGCGGAGGATGCGGCCGGCCGGACTGAAGCCCAGAAAGAAAGAGGCGTTCGCGGGGGAATGGGCCCGCCAACTGGATGGCGACAGCATTTGCTCCTACCCCCCGGAGGACTTGGTCATTGAGGACTACGGGCGCTTTCTGAAGAAGAAGGGCAAGAGCATCGTGAGCGAGGAGAGGTCGAGGGTGGAGCCGTTCACGACGTCGCTGCTGGACGGTATCGACCTTCGCGAAACGATCCGCAACTGGCACGAAAAGAAGATCTATGTCCGCAGCCAGGAACGAGTTGCCGGGGAGGTCGGTTCGGTGGTCGTCATTTTCGACGAGGATCGGGACGACCGGTATCCTTATTGCACCACCTGGCTGGGAGAGCACCAGAACGAGTCCGACATGGCGTTCTACGCGACCAACCCATTCGACCGGCTGGTGGGGCCGGGCATCGGGCGGGGCGAATACGGAGGGTTTTTGATGAGCCTGCCGGCCCGCCGGATGTACGACGTCTGGAGCGATCCCGACTACGACGGAGCGGAAAGCAAGCCGGAGCGGCTGTTGCTTGCCGGTTTGGATTATTCGATTCAACGGTTTGTCGTGTACGTGGCGGCCCGGCCGCCGCGCTCCATCTTCCGCTCGGTGGCGGCGCGGATGAGCCGGACGATCGTCTACGTGCCGATCGGACAACTATCCCCCCTGGCATTGAAGAAGATTCGAGTGGTACACGTGCTGGACGGATACGAGAAAAGGAAGATCGCGAGAGATTACGTATGGTAAGGTCAAAACCGGTCAGTACTCTTAGAACTTCGTAGGGCCAAATACGGATATGCTAGTATGACCGACGCGGTAGATACAAGGTTAGTACCTTGGTTTCAGGGAGTTTTTCGGTAACTAAGTCTTAAAACCGATTTCCTGCATTTTGGGTTGCGTGATATGTTTAGTCAACGTCGAAAGACGATTGACTGAGAAGGAGAAAGGCAAACATGATGACTCGCTTGACGGAACTCGTTGTTCGTTTTCAGATTTGGAAGGATGAAAAAGGCCAGGACCTCATCGAATACGCGTTGATGGCTGGCTTTGTGGCCGTTGCGGCCGGCGCGATCATGCCGGGCGTGGCCGGCAGCATCAAGACGATCTTCACGCGCGTGAACTCGTTGATGACCTCCGCCGCTTCCCAGTAACCGCCAATCCAACAAATTTGCGGGCCCGCGGGTCGCGGGCCCGCAAATCTTCACACCGGGTAATCCAACAGCACGAACCACTTAGACAGCCTAGAGGAGAGGGGATAAATGAACCGTCTGACGGAGCTAGTAATTCGCCTTCGCATGTGGAAGGATGAGAAAGGTCAGGACCTGATCGAATATGCGTTGATGGCCGGATTCGTCGCCGTTGCGGCGGGCGCCATCATGCCGGGAGTTGCGGGTAGCATCAAAACGATCTTCGAACGGGTGAACTCGCTGATGGTGTCGGCCGCTTCCCAGTAAGCGCCGGCAAACCAATTATTTAACCGGGGCGGTGACAGGTGACCCTGACACCGCCCTTCGTCTTTCTTCGGGCCTCGGCCTTCAGTGATGGCCGACCGTCGCCCCTTCTGGGTGTTCGACGGATTTGCCCGCCCAATCCCACAACTTCGGCAAATCCCCTTTTGCGTCAAAGGGAATCTCCTCCGGGCCTCGAAGCACATCGATTGAGGGATTCCCCTCAATCTGCGGCCGAAGGTTCTCCGAGAGCGCCAACACGCCCAGTTCCAGGGAGTTCCGGATCCATCCAATGGTCACGTCTTCGTCGCGGAACTTCCCGACCGTCGGCACGACCTTCTGCAGGCACAGCCGGTCGCTCCCGAAATGGATCGGGACCCGCACCGAGGCCACCGAGGAAGCGGTTAACGCATTGATCTGCGTCGGCGTCCAGTCCACTTTTTCGAGCAGACGGTCGTGAAGCACGTCCGCCAGCCCTAATCCGACCGCGTTCCCGTAGGTGTTGGCCGACAGGTCGCGGAGGTAGACCCGTTCGAACGTCGGGCCGGGCCACGGGTTGTACTGGCCTTGCGTGCCGCGGTTCACCACTTTGGTATCCATGCCGGCGCCCGAGATGTCCTTGCCGATCTCGTCCAGCATAAGAATGTCCAAGTCCATGGGGACCCGGCCCATCCAGGACTTGACGAGTGCCAGCAGTTCCTCTTCTTTCCGCTCCATCACCTCGACGGGCACAGCCGTGATCTGCCCAGTCGAATGATGAGCGTCTTCGAGAATCGCCAGGCCGCCCAACACCTTTCCAGAAGCCAGCACCTGCCGCCCGATCGACCGGACCACCTGCTCCAGGCCTAGTTTGTACGCGTAGGTGTGATAGTGCTGGGCGCCCGCGAACTTGCCGAGGCCGATCGCCATCATCTTGAATAAGCCGCTTTCGATCTTGCCCTCAAAATCGGTGTGCCACTTGACGCGGCCCACCAGCATCACCCCGTCGGAGTCATATGCTGCCCTGTCGAGAAAGGTTTCGATCCCTTCGGGCGTTTTTCCCAGCGACACGACGTCCAGACGACTTACGATAGGGCACCCCATCGTTTCCTCGATGATGCCGTAATGGGCCAGGACGTCGGCCTGTCCTTCCGCGGTGGCCGCGCCATGGCTGCCCATGGCGGGGAAGATGAAGGGGTTCATCCCCTTCGATTTCCAGAAGTCCACCGACGCACGGGCAATGGTCGCGATGTTGCTGATCCCGCGGCTGCCAACTCCGATCGCCACGCGGGCGCCGGGCTTCAGTCGGGAGGCAAAAGGCGACCGGCTCAACTCGAGGTGCACCGCGGCCGGAATGTCATGAATGGCGCGATCCGGGAAGTTCTGCCGGACCAGCAGAAGGCGGGGAAACGACATGCCTCATTATACGTCGTCGTCAACCCCGGCCGGTTTCTTGTGCTTGGGTTTTCTGGGTTTGGGCGGCTGGTCGATCAGGCGGGCGGAAGGCACCGTCCCCACACGCTCGCGAGCAAGCTTGCGTACTTCCTTAGCGAGCTGAAAGATCTTTTTTCGAGCCATGGAGTCGGGCGCGAAGCCCGAACACAAGGAGACCGGCGCAGATGGTCCAGGCCATCGCCGGCTCCGGTACCGGAGACACCCCCGACTCAGCGGTGATGTTCACGTTATCGGTCGCACCCAGGGTGAAGTTGAGTTGTGAAATCAACTGCCCATTCAACAAGGTGTGGCTTGTGTTCACGATCTCGGTCGGACAGTTCTGAGTGACACCCGCGAGTCCCGTACAGGTGCCGCCGGTGGTTCCGGTCTGATTGCCGCCGAGGAAGGTCGTGATCAGGCCAGGAGGGTCAAACGCCTGGCCCGGCAGTCCCGCGGCCGTCGGAACCACCGACGAACCGTCAGTCCCCAGATCGGTGACCGAAGTAGTGATCTGCGTCGTGGTATTCGAGAACGGTCCTCCTACTGTCTGTGAGAAGAACGAGAGACTGAACGACTGGGCTTCCGAGCCGAAGTTGCTCACGGAAACGTCATACTCAATGATGGGATCGGGATCGGTCGTCGCAGTGACGGTGATCAGGAACTGCCCCGGGTTCCCCAAAATGGCGTTGATGCTGAACGTGTTGCCGGCGTTATTGGTGAGGCCGGCGACAGTGGCCAGGTACGAACCGCCCACGTAGACGTCGAGTGTCGGAATGCAGGAGGGACAGAGAATCGAGCCCGCTGATGCGGGAATGGCGCTGCCAACAGCAAGCGCCGCCAGGACGAAGAACCTCAATGTGCGACTTCCTTTTCGGATGATCACCTCCAGCGTAAGGTTCCTGGCGCACCGGCGTCAAGTTACATTAGATGCCGAAGCTTGCCCGCCGGTACGGGGTACCTTACACTGGATCGAGTGAGACTCGGCACCAGCCCCTGGCTAGCCGCGTGGGTTCTGGTTGCGACTGCCGCGGCTCATCCGGATCCTGAAGCCGGGTTTCCCTTTTTCCGTCACTATTCTCCCAAGACCTACGGCGCCCAAGGCCAGATGTGGTCGACGGTCCGGGACCGCCGGGGGGTACTCCTATTCGGCAACAACGACGGCATCCTGGAATATGACGGGGTCGCCTGGAGGCAGATTCCGAGCGAAACGGAACTCACCGGGGTTCGCGCGCTCGCCATGGACGCGAATGGGCGGGTGTATGCGGGAGCGCGCGGCGATTTCGGCTACCTGGAGGCGGACGAGAGCGCCACCCTGCGATTCATCAGCTTGAAGAAGAGGCTTCCCGAGGCGGAGCGCCAGTTTCAGGATGTCTGGTCGGTCGCCATCTCCGGCGAGAATGTCTACTTTTCGACAAACGGGCGCCTTTTCCGGCTGACGTCGTCGGGGGAACTGACGGTCGAACGCGGGCCGGGCCTGCTGACCCGGGCCTATCCGGCGGGCGAGGAGTTGTACCTCAGCGTGGCTTCGGTTGGGCTGATGCGATACGAGCCGAACCAATGGCGGAAGGTTCCCGGAGGGGAACGGTTCAGCCAGATTCGAATCAGTTGCGTTCTGCCGCGGGAGGGCGGTTTGCTGCTGGTGGGCGCGCTCGATGGCTTGTATCAGCATCGCAACGGCCGGTTCGAGCCCTGGCCCAACGGGGCTGCCGAACTCCTCAAAAAGTCACAGATCTATTCCTGCACCGCAACCCCGTTCGGCCTGGCGGTTGGCACGATCCAAAGCGGAGTGGTGATGCTCGACCGCAACGGCGCCCTGATCGGCGTACTCAATTCGGGGGCCGGCCTCCCGACGAACGTCGCCAGTTCCGTGATGCCCGACCCGGAGGGCGGTCTCTGGATCACCACCGACCAGGGCGTCGTGCGGGTGGAAGCGCCCGCGCCTCTGTCTTTTTTCGACGACCGGCTCGGTCTGAAGGGCATGGTTACGTCGCTCGCGCGCAATGAAGGGACGATCTTTGTTTCAACCATCCATGGCCTCTTCCAGTTGATTCCGGCCCGCGGGGAGACACGCGCGCGCTTCGAACCGGTCGCGCAAACACAGCAACAGGTCTATTCGCTGTTGTCGACCCGGGCGGGTCTGCTAATCGGGGGAACCAATGGCATCGACGTTTTCCACGCAGGCCGCAGTGAAAGAGTCCTTAACGGTGAGGTGGTGCGGAATCTCGAGCCATCTCGGAGAGACCCAGACTTGGTCCTGGCGGCCCTCGGCCGTGGTGGACTGCGGACACTCCGATTTGAGGCGGGCCGCTGGCGTGTGAACGAACCGGTGCCGGGCGTCCGCCAACTCCTGCGGAGAGCCGCGGAGCAGGCGGACGGCCGCTTCTGGATCGGCAGCGACTTTCAAGGCGTCCTGCGAGTGGATTTCTCCAAACACCCGCCGGCGGTAGAAACGTTCGGCAGCGAGGCCGGGCTGGCGGAAAAGTGGACCTACCCGTTCACAGCAGCCGGAGGGGTAGCGTTCAGTTCCTCGCGCGGACCCTTGCGATTTGACGAAGGGGCCAAAAGGTTCGTGCCGGCGTTCACGTCTGCTCTGGCACGATTCGCGGATGCCCCGCTGCTGATGATCGAAGCGCCGGACGGTGGCATCTGGACCAGCGCCAAGTCGTACAACGGCGTATTGCGACGCCGCGCGGGGGAAGACTACGAGTGGGATCCCAATCCCCTCCGGCGCGCCGCTCTGGGTGAGATCTACGCGATTCTGCCCGAAAGCAACGGCGTGGTCTGGGCGGGGAGCGCGGAAGGGCTGGTGCGGTTTGACCCGCGGATCGCCCGGCCCACGCCGGCACCCAACGTGCTCATCCGGCGCGTCGGATCGCTTTCCACCGACACGGTCTACTTCAATGGCGCGTTCACCGAGTTTCCGGAAATCACGCTGCCCTACGCCAGCAACGCCCTTCGCTTCGAAGTGGCGGCCCCGTCGATCGCGGATGAAACGCGCAACGAGTACCGCTATCAACTGGAAGGCTTCGACCCGCGGCCGTCGGCCTGGACGCTGGAGAACCGCCGGGACTACACCAATATCCCCGAAGGGGCGTATAGCTTCCGCGTTGAAGCCAGAAACCTCTACGGCCGAGTCAGCGATCCGTCGCGGTTTTCGTTCCAGGTCCTGCCCCCGTGGTATCGCACGTGGTGGGCATATGCAACGTACTTGCTGGCATTCGGTCTCCTGCTGCATCAAACCGTACGATGGCGGCTGCGCGCCGTGGAAGAGCAGAACCGCCGCCTTCAGCTTCTGGTGGACGAACGGACCGAAGAGATCCGGCAGAAGTCGCTGGAACTCGAGAAGACCAACGTCGAACTGACCCGCACCAACAGTGAACTGGAGCGGCTGAACCAGGAAAAGAACGAGTTCATGGGCATCGCGGCGCACGATCTGAAGAACCCGCTGGGCGCGATCCGCGGCTATGCGGAGATGATGCAGGAAGACGCGTCCGACCTGGCGCCGGACGAGGTGGGCGAGTTCGCCGGGAAGATCAAGCGCAGCGCCAACCTGATGTTCGACCTGGTGTCGAACCTGCTCGACGTCAATCGCATCGAGCGCGGGCAGATGCAGGCGTCGCTGGCGCCGTGCGACCTGAGGGACGCGGCGCGCCGCTCGGTGGAGACGTTTCGCGAGCGGGCCGACGCCAAGCAGATCACGATCCATCTGGATGGGGACTTGACTCCGCCGGTGCTGGCCGACCCGGGCCAGTTAATGCAGGTGCTGGACAATCTGCTCTCGAACGCGGTCAAATACTCGCCACCCGGCAGGAACGTCTGGGTACGCTGCTGGACGCAGGATCGAGGAGTGCGTTTTGAAGTTCGCGATGAGGGGCCGGGTCTCACGGAGGAAGATCGCAAGCGGTTGTTCCAGAACTTTGCGCGATTGAGCGCCAAGCCCACGGCGGGCGAGCACTCCACGGGATTGGGCCTCGCGATCGTCAAGCGCCTGGTGGAGCAGATGAAGGGGCGGGTGTGGTGCGAAAGCGAGCCGGGGAAAGGCGCGGCGTTTCTGGTGGAGTTGCAGCAGTCCAACTGAGCGCAGCACATCCTGGATTTCCGAGATCCGGATTCCGGGGGTTCGGGATGCGGTTTATCATAAGGTGAAGGCGGCGTGGAAAACGTAGAAAAGCTCATTGTCGATCTAACTAAAAGACAGCCTGGAGCGGGAGCTGGTCGGGCTGAGGCGCGATGTTCAACAGGGAATCGTGCAACTCAACGGTCGCTTTGACACGCAGGCAGTGCGCTTAGAACGTCATGCAGGCCTCTGGCAAACTGGCGCGCGATGGAGCAGTCGCATGGACTCCTGGGCGGAAAAAGTGGATGCGGCGCTCGAAGTGAAGGACCGCGAGATCGCTGAACTGCGCGAGCGCCTGCAGCGTCTTGAACGCCGGTCCGAGTAGGGCCACAGGCCAACACGCCGGAGTCAACTCGCACTTGAACGAGCGAAGACTGATCCTCAGCCCCTTGGCCGTTGATCGAGAAAACTACGAGCCAGAGACGTAATGTGCGAAGTCTGACGGGATTGGCCAGTACACAACACCAAGACTACCAGCTTCAAGACTTTCAAGAACGCTCCCGCCTTTTGACGGCTCACTCGAGGCAGGGGTTGACGATGGTCAGGCCGCGCATCCGCGAGAAATCCCTATCCGCCGACCACAGTTCGCGCACGCCGCTCGCGTGGCAGATTGCGTGAATGCGGGCGTCATGTACCTGGGCTCCCGTGAGTTTCCCGCCCAGGAAGGTCGCCCGCAGTTCGTTCCAGTACCCGGTCGATTCGGCCAGCAAGCGCAGGGTGGGTGATTCCATCCAGATCTCTACCTGTAGAAGCGCGACTTCGGGCGGGCTCGGTCGCCTGAATATCCTTGGATTGGTCGAAACCGAAAGAAACTCGTGCACACAGGGCCAAGGGATTCCCCACGGCGCGGTCCCTTCGGCTAACCGCTTCATCGCCAAGGCGGCTGCTTTGTGATGCGGCGAGTCCCGCCGGTGAGCGTAAACCAGAACGTTCGTGTCTACCGCGGTCATGGACGGTGAGCGCCGCCTTCGTCCTCATAGGCCAGCGCCGTAAGGTCTGTCCACTTCACACCGGTTTGAAGCCCCTGGCCGTTCCGGGAACTTCCGTCGCGAAGACGAAACGGCTTGGACGCTGTCTTGGCTCGAGCTTCGACAACCGCACGCAAACCTTCCTCGACAAGAACCCGCAAGCTGAGTCCCTCTTTGGCGGCAAGAGCCTTGGCCTGCTTGAACAGAGGATCCGCGATTTCAACGGTCGTCTTCACCGGACCCATATTACCATACTGTCAATATGGGAGATATGGAAGAGACGCATTGGCGAAGGCGATGCGCCGCCCGACCCGGCAGTTGATCCAGGTCGGACAATCTGGCGGCCCGGATTTTTCGCTATTCTCAAACGCATGGGAAGACCGGTAACCTTGCTCGAACGGTTATGCGGCCACGCAATGTCATTCGGCGCTCAATCGTTTGAGACGGAGCGCACAGACGGCCGGCAAAGAGCGTTCGCGCAAATCGACGGCGCACGCACGCGGATCGCGAACTTCGAGGACTCCGGCCGCGATGCGGAAGAGTTGCGCGCCAATCTCTACGCCGCCGCTCAAAAGCCCGTTCGCACGGTGATCGGCGGAAAGGTTTACATTCTCCATGTCCGCGTCTTCGAGAGGGTTGGCGAGGACGCCTTCGAGGTAAGCATTGATCCGGCGCCGGGACTCGATCCATCCGTGGCGCCGCCATTCACCGCAAAACAGGGTCAGTATCTGGCATTCATCCACAACTACACCAAGATCCACCGCTACCCGCCAGCGGAGTCGGACCTGCAGTACTACTTCAGGGTTTCCGCTCCTGCGATTCACGATATGATCAAGACCCTGGAGCGCAACGGGCTCATCGAAAAAGAACCTGGGCGAGCCCGCTCCATTCGCCTAATTGTACGACCGGAGCACCTGCCGCGATTGGAGTAATTCAGCAGTCTTGGGAAAAGGGCCTGGAACGATGAAAGTTCCCTATGCGACGAAGTGGCAGAAGGAAACAGATAAGCTACGCCAGATCGCGCTCGACTGCGACCTGACCGAGGAACTCAAGTGGGGCAAACCTTGCTTCACCTTTCTGAAGAAAAACGTGGCGATCGTGATCCCGCTGAAGGAGTCGTGCGCGTTCTCGTTCTTCAAGGGCGCACTGCTCAAAGATCCGAAGCACGTTCTCGAAAAAATTGGAGAGCATACGCAGGCCGGGCGATGGATTAAATTCACCTCGCTTCGGGAGATTGCGGCCGTACGATCGACCCTGAAGGACTACCTCTATGAAGCCATCGGATTGGAGGAGTCCGGGACGAAGATAGACCGAAAGAAACCTTCAGAGTACCCAATTCCTGAGGAGTTGCTGAGGAGGTTGGATGACGACGCGGCTCTCAGGTCGGCATTCGCAACGCTCACACCAGGCCGGAGGAAGTCATACATTCTCCACGTCTCATCTGCCAAGCAGGCAAAAACCAGAGCAGCGCGGGCGGAAAAGTGCGTGCCACTGATCCTGAGTGGGCGTGGGTTCAACGAGTTGCCGGATATTCTGGCGTTCGCCGTGAGTCGAAGATCACACGAGAAGTTGACCATGAACGGCGTTCGAGGAAAGCACTCCAGGGAAGTCGCCGTCAAGTCACCTTGACGTAAAACGCTGAACTCTCACGCCATCACCCGGTGCGCGTCCACGTATTGGTCGCACAGGCGGGAAAAGGCGGCACTTAGCGCTTCGCGCGCGCCGCCTCGATTGGTACGATCCATCGTGCCCAGCCGGTTGACGGCCAGCAGGTCGCGCGTGGTCGAGGTAATGAACACCTCGTCGGCGGCTTCCAGGTCCTGAGGGTACAGCGTCTTCTCCCGGATCGCGTACCCTTCGGCGTGGACTTCCGCTAGCAGCAGTTCGCGGGTCACTCCCGGCAGACAGCCGGAATCCAGCGGAGGCGTCCATACGTCGTGGCCATTGGCGATGAACAGATTCGCCGAAGTGCATTCGGCCACTTCCCCGCGCTCGTTGAGCAGGATCACTTCGTCGTAGCCGCGCGATTGCGCCTCCTCCAACCAGGTGAGGTTCATTGCCCAGGAGAGGATCTTGGTGCCGCGGAATATCGATGCGGCGTGCCGGGCTTCCGGCACCCAATCGAGTTTCACCGCGTGGCCCCAGTGCTTCAGATCCGCGGTTAGGGCAATGACGTCGGACGGGCGGCCTGTGGACGGACCCTCCCACGTGCCCCCGCCATTGCGCACCACCACCAACCGCAGCGTGGCGTTCGCAGCCTGGTTCTGCTCGATCAGCCGCAATAAATCGCGCCGGACGCGCTCGGAGTCGGCGGGCATGGGCACCCTCAGCAGGCGGGCGTCTCGCGACATGCGGGCCCAGTGGCGTTCCCAGGCAAACAGGACACCGTCGATGACTTTGATGGTGCTGAACACACCCCAGCCCGAGAGCAGACCCACCTGGCCGGGACTCAGCACGCTGTCGGAGGTCTCGTGAATCTCTCTGTTGTGCAGCAGGAAGCGGTGCATACCCGGTCATTGTATCAGCGTGATCGGGAGCCGCTGCTACGATGAAAACGAGACCTTTTGATGAGCGCCGGCAGACTGGAACATCCCGATGTCTTGGTGATCGGCGGGGGAATCATCGGCGGGAGCATCGCGTGGCGCCTGGCGCAGCGGGGGATCTCGGTGACGGTGCTCGAAGCCGGCCGCTGGGGAGGCGAAGCCAGTTGGGCGGGCGCGGGAATGCTGGCGCCGGGCGGTGAGTACGAGGAGCCGTCGCTGCTCGCCGAGTTCGCGTTGGCCAGCCTGAAACGCTATCCGGAGTTCGTGGAAGAACTGGCAGCAGCGAGCGGGTTGCCCATCGACTTCCAGCGGCACGGGGCCATGGAGGTGGCGGCGAACGACGGGGACTGGCAACGCCTTGTCGCCCGGGCGGCGCGCCAGCGCGGGTTTGGGATTCCCTCGGAGGAAGTGTCCGGCGAAGATGCCCGTGCGCTGGCGCCGGCGTTGGCCGGGCACTTCCATCGGGTGATGTTCTATCCCGACGACGCCGCGGTCGACCCGCGCACGTTGATGGGCGCCTTGAGAGTTGCGTTCGAGCGCGCCGGATGCCGTATTCGGGAGCAGACGCGGGTGGCACGGGTCGAGGCGCGACCCGACGGCGTGCGCGTGTCGACCGCATCGGGCGCGATGGAAGCGGGTGCCGCCGTGCTCGCGGCGGGCGCGTGGAGCGGGACGCTTGCTTCCGGCCTGCCGGAGTCTTTCCCGGTTCGCGGTCACCTGGCGGCGTATCGCCTGCCGGCCGGAAGCCTTCCGCCGATTGTGCGCCAGGGTGGCACCTACCTCGTGCAGCGAGAGAAAGGCAAGACGCTTTCCGGGACGTCCATGGAGTACGTGGGCTTCGATCGAACGCTCGACCGCGGAACCCTCGACGACATCCGCCGCCGCGCCTCTCACCTGGTCCCGATGGTGGCGGAGGCGGAGTGTGTGGAAGAGTGGATCGGCTTCCGCCCCGGGGCGCGTGAGTTGCAGGTGCGCCAGCATGAGGACACCAGGTTGTGGCTGGCGTACGGGCACCTGCGGAACGGGATTCTTCTGGCGCCGGAGACGGCGCATCGTATTTCGACCGCCATGGAGGCGACCGAGAGCGAGTTGTTGGCACACTAATTGTAGGGGCAGGCTACTGTGCCGCCTCGAACTTTCCGAATGCTTTTATCGACCGACTGTTCGGCTCCAAGGTTGGAGTCCATCAGCCATGGTTCTTGCCTGTTGCGGTATCGATCGGCCACACTCGGGGGCCGATCTTCGATCCACAGGGCTGGTCGGAGACCGGCGCCACGGAACACCCGAAGGGCGCGCTAAAGCCCGCCGCGGCCTGAATGGCCGCCCCACACGCAAGGGTTCTTCCTACTCGAGGGTGATCTCGTACGGCGGCACGATGACCTTGCGTCCCCCGCCCAGGTTCAGCGTCGCCGCCTCGTCGCTGAAATTCAAAAGAGCCAGCTTTCCGCTTTCGAGGGCGCTCCAATACACCCCTGGAGGCTTGGACATCCGCAGGGCCGCGAGGATGGCAGGATTCAGTTGGGGCATCTGCTTCAGTTGCTCCCGGATGAATCGGGCGTAAAATTCGCCGGGGATGGCGTCCCCGCGATAGAGGACCGCCTTGCCCTTGCCGGTGTCGCCGGAGGCCCATCTCCCAGCCACGGTGGTGTCGCCTTCCGGCGTGCCCGGCAGTCCCCGAGGCTGAATCGGAAGAATCACCGTGCCGCCGTTCCTCACCCATCGGTCCATCCTCTCGAGGACCGGTTTCTCCGTGATGTGCCCCCATAGGAACACCAGCACTTTGTAACGCGCCAGCGCGCCGTCCAGGATCATCTGCTCGCTGCAGTAGTCGTAGTCGACCTCCGCACGCAGGGCTCGCGCCACGGTGAAGTACGGCGAGCCCCACCGGTAGCGGAGCACGTCGTCGTCCAGTTTGATGGCGGTGTCCGGATAGAACGAAGCCACCTCGATGACGGGTTTCGATCGCTCGTCCAACAGCTTGCCGTACCGCAGCCAGGCATCGATCGCATGGTCGTTGTCGGTCAGGTTGAAGAGGTAATAGAAAAGGTGCTCGGCCCCCGTGGTAAAAGCATTGAACAGGCGCGCCATCACGCCGCGCTTGCTCGCGTATCCGCCGGGTTCATAGCCCAGCGCAATGCCGTAGAACCGCGCCGCCGAGGAAGCCATGCGCGTGATGGTGAAGTTGTCCGGAAAGTTGTCGCTCTCGTTGGTTAACCGGATGCCTCCCTGCACCTTCGACATGCTGCGCGCCTGGTAGGTGTAGTCGGTGCCGATCTGGATGGGGCCCCAGCCTCCCGAAGACTGGTGGATGACGCTGTTTGGCAAAGCCTCCCGCATCCAGATGGCGAACTTCTCGCACCACTGGCTCATCTGGTCGAGGTACCAGGTGGCGAAATCGATCCGCTGCCGGCGGACGCGTGCGGTCTCGGGCAGGAAGGTCCTGACTTCATCGAAGGACGCGTACTGGCTGGTCCACGCCTCGTTCAGCTTACCGACGTCTCCGTACAGCCCGCGCAGATATTGGCGGAATGACCATTGCGCGTACTCATCGCCGGCCCAGTAGCCAATGTGATTGTGCGTCTCGCGATAGGCGAAACCGGGGCCTTTCGCGGGATACTGCGCCTCGCCGTAGTCGCCGCTCGGGCCCAGACGCACCCCCAGCAGCGCCTTCCGCCCGCTGTAGTGCCGGCCGAACTCCGCCAGGAAGCGGCGGACATACTCCGCCTGCCGCGGATAGAAGATCGACTGCACATCCTCCTTGATGCCGTGCTCCAGGCACACGAACCCGACATTGTCTTTGGACTTGTAGAACCACTCCGGCAGGGCGTAGCCCGAGGCGCCGACCACCATGGGAAACCACTTCAGGTCGAACTTCTCGAGTTCATCGACCACGGAATCGTAGAAGCTCCAGTCGAAGACGCCGGGCGAGCGCTCGACCAGGTGCCACTTGACATAGCTTTCGACGCCGTTGAAGCCGAGCGCCCGGACCAATGGCAACCGGTTCCGCAGGTGAGCCGGCGCATCGGCCACGTGATCGGGACTGAGCTCTTCGCCGGCCGCGGTGGTGACGCGCTGCGAGGGTCTTTTGAAGTCGACGGCGGGCCGCACCAGGGGGACGGGCTCAATCCTGGGCTCCTCGGTGGTCAGGCGGACCGAGCGCAAATAATCAAGCCCGGCGAACTGAATCGATTTCTGAATCTCTCCCTTTTCGTAGTGAAACACCGCGCGGCGAATCTGGCCGCTGTTCACACGCGCGACTCCCCATTGGTTGCGCTCGGGCACTCCGGGCGAGACGGCGATGAGGCCATAACCCTTGTCCAGGAACTCGGCCACCAGCCACACTCGAGCGGGGACCGGAACCGATACCCGGACCACGTAGGGGGCGCGCGTGAAGTAGTCGCCGGCCGGCTTGAGCCGCACCACGAATCCGCCGCCGGCCGGTTCCACCCGCCAGATAGATTCCGGCGACTTGGCTAAAGCCAGCCCCTGACACTTGCGCGGTTGGCCCGCTTCAAAGTACGCGATGTCGGCGGCGCGCACAGATGCCGCGGCCGCAAGAAAATAAAGAAGAATAAAAGTCCTGAAAGATCGAATCATCCTGATCGGAGTATAGGGCAGCGGTGTCCGGGTGAGAATCGGTCGGGAACATGTTCGTTAGGCCCGCAGGATTGCTTCGATCGAAGCGGCGGAGTAAGCTTCGGGCGGAGGCTTCGAACGATCGTGACACGCCGAGAACTTGTGGGTCTGGTGGCCGTTCCGGCCTTCAGCGCGTCGGAAGGCTTCCTCGCGGCGGAAGTGAAACCTCACCATGGAACCCCTACCCTTTTCATCAACGGGCAGCCTTCGTTCTCGGCTTCTTATTGGGTCAGCGCGCCCTCCGTCACGAAATGGGAAAGTGCAGAGGCGTCGCGGCGCGCCTCGGCGGCCGGCATCCATACGTATGCCTTTGATGTCGGCAGCGGAACGGAATGGGTCAAGCCGGATTTCGATTTTTCTACGGTGAAAGCACGCTTCGGACGGATCCTCGACATCGACCCGGCTGCCCGCTTCCATCTCCGCTGCCATCTCGAGGTCGGCGCCGACGACTGGTGGAGCAAGCTGTACCCGCAGGAACTCGAACTACATTCGAACGGAAGACGCTACACGCAGTCCTTCGCCTCGCGCGTTTGGCGCGAGCAGGCCAACGGCTTTTTACGTGCCTATATCCAGAAACTTTCCGAAACAGGCTTGCTCGATCGGGTGGTGGCATTTCAAGTCGGCGCGGGACATACAGGCGAATGGGTGAAGGGCGAAACGTCGATGTACGACGTGTGCGGCGATTTGAGCGAACCCATGCGGCGCGCATTCCGCGCCTGGCTTCGCGCGCGCTACGGGGAAAACGTTGATTCCCTGCGGAAGGCGTGGAATAACCCTGCAGCGGCCTTCGAGACGGCCGAAGTCCCCAGCGCCAAGGATCAACTGCACGGCCGCGGCTACCTTTTCCGCGACCCTCGGATCGAGGGCAGGACCATCGACTACTTCCGCTGCCTGGCCGAGTTGTCAGCCGACGCGGTCATCGATTTTTGTCACACGGTGAAGCAGGCCACAGGCGCAAAGAAGTTGGCCGGAGCGTTCTACGGCTACGTTCTCGAGTTGGCCTGGAACGGCGGATTCTTCGCCGAGCGCGCCGACAGCGAATACTCCACCTATCAGCGCAGCGGACACCTGGGGTTGCGGAAAGTGTTGAACTCGCCTCACGTGGATTTCCTGGTGAGCCCCTACAGCTACGGATTCCGCGGCATCGGGGGCGACGGGCCGAGCATGATTCCGGCGGAGTCGGCCCGCCTGCACGGCAAACTGGTCCTGATCGAAGACGACACGCGCACGCATATCGGCGGTGACACGAACTACGGACGCGCCGCGACGCTGGCCGAATCGATCGCCATCCTGCGCCGTAACTTTGCCGGCGCGATGACCCGCGGTCAAGGGATGTGGTGGCTCTCAGGGACGGTGGATCCCGCGCGCGAACCGGCCTTCGCTCCGTTGCTCAGGGACTTCGAGCGGCTAGGACAGTTGCTGCTCTCGACCGACCGGACGCCCGCCTCGGAGGTTGCAGTCCTGGTCGATGACGAGAGCTTCTTCTACCAGAGCAGTCTGCACAACCTGGACGTGCCGGGTATCTTCCAGCAGCGGTTGTGGGGCCTCCCGCACATTGGAACTCCCGTCGACACGTACCTGCTCCAGGATCTGATCGACGGCAGGCTGCGGGCGTACAAGCTCTATGTCTTTCTGAACGCCTATCGCCTGGACAGTGAGCGCCGCCAGGCACTGGCGCGAAACCTGCGCCGCGACGGCCGGGTAGCCCTGTGGATCTACGCTCCCGGATATCTCAATGACGACCTTTCGCTCGATCACATGACCGGGTTGACGGGATTCAAGTTCGGCCTGGGCGAACGCCCGTGGGGACCGCAGATGCATCTCACGAATGTCACGCACCCGCTGACCAAAGGACTCCCGCGGGACCTGTCGTGGGGCACCAACAGTAAGCTGGCGCCGATCTTCTACGTGGACGATCCATCCGCCACAATTCTCGGCCAGGTGGTTTACTCGCAGGGCAACTGCAAGCCGGGTCTGGCGGTAAGGACATTTCCGGAGTGGACCTCCATCTACGTCGCCGCGCCGAATCTGCCGGCGGCTCTGCTCAGGAACGTCGCGAAGTTCGCCGGTGCGCACATTTACTCGGACGAAGGGGATGTCCTCTATGCCACGCGTGAGTTGCTGGGCGTCCACACGGTGTCCGGAGGACCGCGTCGCCTGCGGCTGCCGCGCGCGGCTGCTGAGATTGTGGACCTTTTCGCCGGCAAAGTAGTGGCGCGTGGCACGTCTGTCTTCGACGTCGAGTTGCCGCCGGCTTCGACGGTGCTGTACCTGTTCCGCGGGTGACCTGTATCGAAACGGAGCCATGAATGCCATTTCCTCGAAGGATATTCCCTCAGCCCACACGAAGGGAGTTCGCAGCCGGCGTTCTTTGCGCCGCCGGCCTTACCGCGGCTGCCCAGACTCCTGAACCGCCGCCCGTTCCGCGACCCGGATCCTTCCCGCTCGCGCCTTTGATGCCCACGGGCCTTCGCATCGGGAACGGCATCGGTGAGACCGCGACCTACCCGGAGATGCGCATGCAGGCGAGGCTCGGCGTCGAATACGCGTCCAGCGGCGCCGCCACTTTACAGGACGCCTCGCGCGAGCATCTGCTGGAGGTGAGACGCCGGTTTGAATCCGCCGGGATTCGGCTATTCAACTTCCGGGTCGAGGAATTGCACAACTGCGTCCCGATCGTGCTAGGAACCCGGGAACGCGATGAGCGCATCGAGATGTTCAAGACTCATCTTCGCAATTGCGGCGCCGCGGGAATCCGCTACATCACGTACGCCCATAACGCGAACATCACGATCCCGGCCTACTACCAGACCGGCACCGCCTACACGCGGGGCGATGTGCCCACACGCGAATTCGACACCAAGGCCGCAGCCAGGCTGCCGTTGTCTCACGGCAGGGTCTACACGGCGGATGAGTTGTGGGCGACCTTCACCCATTTCGTTCACGAGGTGATGCCAGTGGCCGAGGAGGCGGGAGTTCGCATTGGAGTCCATCCTGACGATCCGCCGCTGCCAACACTCGGCGGAATCGCGAGGCTCTTCACCAATCGGGAGGCGTACCGCAGAGCGATCCGGCTCGCCAACAGCCGGAACTTCGGGATATGTCTTTGCGTGGGAACCTGGGCGGAAGGCGGCGAGACCACCGGCGCGAGCCCGATCGAGATGATTCGCGAGTTCGGCCCGCAGGGAAGGATCTTCAAAATTCACTTCCGTAACGTGGACAGGCCGTTTCCCAGGTTCAAGGAAACGCTGATCGAGGACGGGTATGTGGACATGTATGGCGTGATGAACGCGCTGCGGGAGACGGGGTTCAACGGAGTGATCGTCCCGGACCATTCCCCGGGCGGCCTGTGGCAGTACACGTTAGGGTACATGAAAGCGCTCCGCGACCGAGTGAATATCGAAGGGAGATAGTCCGGCTGTCCCTCGCGCGCCAACCGCGACTCGGCCCAGTTGTTTTGACGAGACAGTCGAAGCAGTCGACAACCTGCTTCCGGTGGACGTCGAGGAGGACGCGGAGAATCTGCCGCCCCCACTCGCGCACGTATCCCCCCGCAGCAACCAATTCGACGAATGCGCAGTTTGTACGCATACCGGAGCTGCGGGCTTCGAATGGGACGAGGCGAGCAAGGCTGGGATCAATTCTCGCAAGCACGGCGTCCGCCATCCCCGAAGTGATTCCCGCCTTCTACGATCCGTACGCGATCACGATTACCGATGAGGAATCCTCATACGTTGCCGTATTGGCACACTGCACCGCGATGGCAGCTTCGTCCGTCGCGGCTGGGTGCTGCGAAACTGGTCCGACTGGCGTTGCAGCCGCGAGATTGCTTCAGGGATCGGTCGTGGGCTTTTCCGGTTCACTATCAACGCTTCTCAGCGCCTGACTGAACTTAACAGGGCGGGCTATCTGGAGTCACGCACGCTTCCCTAGCTAGAACCTCACCGAACTTGACTGGGGCAGGGGCGGGTCACGGCGCCACCAAAGTTCACGCACTGCCGACGACGAGTGGATTTGGTTGAAATTGACAGCGTCGGTGCTTGTTTGGTGTAATCAAAAAGGCCCTGCCGGACACTCCTCAGTAGCTCAATGGTAGAGCATTCGGCTGTTAACCGAAGGGTTGTAGGTTCGAGTCCTACCTGAGGAGCCAA
>JBJXGR010000519.1:0-3623 GCA_046160045.1 Bryobacteraceae bacterium | reverse complement strand
CGGTTGCCCGCGCCAGGCGATTGAGCACGCCCGGATTCCGGTCGGGATCCTCTTCATCGAAGATGCCGATGGTATACACGAGGGCGCTCGATTGGCCGACGATCTTCAAGACTTGCGCCAGGCTGTGGGTGCTGGCGTTGTCGCCGCCATCGCTGATGAGTGAAGCCCGAGACATCACCTGCGTGCAGGAGGCGAGCAGCAGGAAGAAAGGTCGTTGGGCGCCATGATTGACGCAGGGGCCGGACACGGGGCATTGTTGTGGCGCCAATCCCAACTGTCGTCCGCAAAATCGCCACCTTCGCCCAGACTGGCATGTCCGGACTACGGTCGCCCGCTCGTCTCGGCGTGGTAGAGGATCTCACGTAACGGGTAACCCGCCGTTATGTTGCTTTGCCCAGAGCGTCCCGCCGGAGCATTTGGCGGATGGTCGACGCGCCAGCAAGTGGCCACCGAACTTCGTTGGGACTTCACGAGAGTTAGCGACCTGGAACGCGTCGGTGCCCTGCCCATTGGCTCGGCTCACAAAGGTCGCCGCCGCTGGAGGGACTTTGCGCTGCCGGTACTTTCTTCGCTTTTTTCGCACCTCCGAGTGGCATCGGCGCGCCACTGAGACAACGGACTGAAAGATCTGTAGCCAAGAGCCTGCCGGACACTGAGAGACACTATCGGCGGGCCAGAATTGGAACCAATTGGAACCAACCGCGGGTATAGAAGGTCTGGAAGTGATTGAAAAGATGGTGGCCAGGGACGGAATCGAACCGCCGACGCCAGCCTTTTCAGGGCTGCGCTCTACCGACTGAGCTACCTGGCCATTATGCCGTAGTGTAACAGAGGTTCTCTCCAGGCGGCAATTCCTGGTCCTCCATGTTCCTCCATGGTCCTCCTCGTCCTCGCTCCATAACCCTTCGTCCCCCGCGCGCCGCTGGGTGGCGCCCAGTATCGTCACCGTACTCGCAGTGGCATACCGCTGCGCGGAATCCGCACTCTGGCCACGCAACATCCTGGCGGCGAAGGGTGTTGCCATCTCGGGAACCCCAAACTGCCGCCGGAATGGCGTCGCAGTCCCGACTCAACATATGACAGAGAGGAGATTACGCACGATGTCCATCCGCTCACGCGCTCGCTGGGGCAGCCTGCGCGCGGCCGCGCTTTGCTCTTCCGCCGTCGACGGCCGCGGCCGGGGCGGGCCCGACTCGGAACGGCGCAAACAGATGGAAGCGCGGATGCTCGAGCCCACCTCGCTTGTGCGCAAAAGAGCGATGGAGGTTCGAGTAAGGTTCATCTTGAAAGACATGACGTACCGGGGCCAACTCGCGATGTGACCGGTGGAATGAGCGTCCGTCTCCAAGAGGAACTGTCGAGGGGAAGAATTTACGACCCGTTCCCGCCTGCCAGGCCCGCGATGCATCGCACCGAAACAGCCATGGTGGCCAAAGTACGGCGCTGTAATGTTTCGGCAGGCACAACGTGGTCGACGAATACGAAAAGTGCCTTCGCAAGGATGAAACCGCACGTGGCCACGCGGTACTCCAGGGGTCTGGTCGCGCGAGTGGAGCACGCAAGAGTCCGGGTCAGTTCAAAGTCTTCCAGTAAGTTCTCGAATGCCGGCTGCATCGACAGGTCGGCTCCTGACTCCAAAGCGTCCAGTACGCCGGGGTAGGACAGCCGAATCAGTTCCGCCACTCGCGTCGCATCTCGGACCGTTCCGTCCTGGTTCACGATCAAAGCGTACGACGTTCGCAGCCAGAAAAAGAGTAGAGGCGGACAAAGGAGAAGTACGATGATCGGCACCGCAAATTCCGTGATGGTCACTTCTCTTTCCCTCTGTTCCTACTGTGCCTTTTTTTCGCAAATTCCTCAATGGACAAGAGGTACCACTGGGTTGATCGCTGCAAATCAGGTATTCTGCTTAGCCTGATTCATGACGATCGATCGTACTCCCCTCCCGCTCATGGGTAACACAGGGTCCAAGCGGTTGACTCGCCGTGGAATCGGCACCGGATACGCTACGGAAGACCGGCGCCCCGCAATCGCCCCAACCCCGTGAACACCAACCAGCCAGAGGAAGGCATGAGTTCCCGGCTCGAATCCGCTACCGTGGAGTTCTCATGGGCGACGAGCAATCAGAAGCAGGGATCGGACGCCGGCGCTTTGTCGGCGGAGCAGTGAGTGCAGCTGCGCTGTGGGCGGGACAAGGCTCTCGTCCCGGGCCGCTGGCCGAGCACGGTTTCTGGGACTACACGACGCCGGGCGCCGGAGGGATGGAGGCCTTCCAGTGGGACGACTATGCTTCCCTCATCGACGACATGGCGAACGCGGGAATGAACTCGCTCATGATCTATGTGAAGTGGCTCACTACCGGATACCGGTCTCGCCTGCCGTTTCAGGACCAACTGCCGGGCAATCCGGTGATCGCGTCGGACAACGAACTCCTGCGCCGGGTCATTGCGGCGGCGGGCAAACGAGGGATCCGGGTGTGGCTTGGCGCCGCGGTCACCTACTTCGAAGTCGCGAAGTTCGGGTCCGAGCCCTACCGCACGATTGATGCGATGAGCGGCTTTGGACTCCCTATCAAGGTCGGGCTGTACGACAGCGACACTCCCGGTTTGATCGAACGGATTGTCGAGATCTACGAGGAACTCGTCGATTTGTTTCCCGGCATCAGCGGCCTGAATGTCGAACTGGAGGGCGCGGGAGTGGAGACTCCGCGCCGCATCGCGCGGTACGAACAGTGGGCGCGGGAAAAAGGCCGTGCTCCATTCGAGAAGCTAGGGCACCCGTTGAATCCTCGCACCTTCGACGCGCCGGACTGGCGGGACTACACCACCGAATCGAGGCTGCGGGTCCTGGTGGCGGTGGAAGCGGCCGTCCGGCGGAAGGGATTCCGGGGCGGGCTTTCCATGATCTGCGAAACCGGCCGGGGCCGCTACGCGATTGGCCAGGAGGTGAACCTGGACGAGTTTCACAAGCGTCTGCCCCATTGGATCGCCGTCACCTACGAGTACGACAAGTGGAACCATCGCTATGCCATGATGGACCTCTGCATAGACCAGCCGAAGACGCTCGGGATTCCGGTGTTCTACCTTCCGCGCGGAGTCATGACCTGGGGGCGGTGGCCGCTGCCGGTCACGCTCGAAGAGAGTTGGAGACTGGACATCGAGGATATCCGGCGGTTCCGTCCGAATGGTGTGTGGTGGTTCGGCTGCGGCACCGCAAACGAGGGCGCGCACGTGAGCGCGAAGCGATTGAAACAATCCGGGTATTCCCATCCCGTGGAAGCCCGGCGCGCTCTGCTGAAATTGGTCAGGGACCTGTAGTAAGAAATCTCCCTCTCGGTACAGGCCAAGACGCACAAAGTAATGTGGCGCAGGAGCCGGGTAGATGAGCCTGGGGGACCTCGTCTCAGCTACAATGGGTCGCGTCCCTTTGGAGATGCGGCGTGTCCAGTTCAGTGAACCCCGGGCGCCAGGAGAATCCGACCCAATCCCTCGCGTTTCGTGCGCACCTCGAGAAGATCCTGGCTAGCGAGTTATTCTCCCATGCGGAGAGCTTGAGCCGCCTCCTCCGTTTTGTGGTCGAGCGGACACTCGACGGGCAGAGCGATCAGATCAAAGAATATACGT
>JBJXGR010000518.1:0-3289 GCA_046160045.1 Bryobacteraceae bacterium | reverse complement strand
TCAACAGCTTTTCCGCACCTGGAGACCTCGCCAGACGCCCTAGAACGCGCTCTGCGCTGGTGCCGAGGGATTTCATATCCCCCCACGCGCTCCCAAAATTGGCAAACGCGATTCTCGTACACCTTCTAACCCGTGGGGGTTGCGCTACGCCCAAAGTGGCACCGGGCGACGTTGTTTGTCGCCCGGTGCTCGGTGATTTCCGCACACCTTACCGAGATACGGGGTTGCCCGCCTTCTGAGCCGCGAGCGTGAAAAGCAGTGAAACATTGGGCCTGGTTGCCGGGCGCGACCACAGCCACGCAGCCGAACAGAATACCCCCACATGATCTTGGACACCGGCCTCTGCGGCGGGTGCCAGAGGCCGGGATTCCACTCGGCCGCTGCCTGACCGCGGCTGGACGCCCGAGCCGCTACTCCTTCGCAGGCGGCTTCCGCTTCACAAACATCACCGACCCGAACGACTCCGGCGTATGAAACCCGCGCGCCGGCGCCGGTACCGGCCACCATGTGCTGTTCTGCGGGTTCGTCACTCCGCCCGTGCGGTTCAGGTTCAGCCTCCACTGGTCCCCGTCGCGGGGCGGCGTGTGCGCCGCGTCCCGCGCGAAGTTCTTCAACGGCACGGCCATCTCGACCGCCCACGCCGCATCGCCGGCCGACTCGTCTTTGCGCGCCATCCCGTGATGCGACGTCCGGTAGACCACCTCTTCCGGCTCCCACGTCGGCGGGCCCGTCCACCAGTCGGTCCTGCACCGGTTCAACATCGTGCCGATCACGTTGATCTCGAACGTATAGTAATTCGTCACCTTCGCGGGGTTCGGACTCAGGAACAACTCCACGCAATCGTCCCGCGAGACCGGGCCGTGCCGCTTCGTCTCCTTCGCCGAAATGTGACGGTCGTGGCAATACCACGAGACGTAGAGATAGCGCTCGTCCCACAACAGCCGGCCTTCGGTCTGCTCCTTCTCGCCCGCTTTCCACCAGTTGAACGTGAAGTCCCCCACCACCGGGGTGCGCCTCCAGGCCTTCTCCTCGATCTTGCCATCGATCGTGATCTTCGACGGCGCTCGGTAGATGCGGTATTCGGCCCCGAGCAACGCCGGAATCAACAGCAACAGAAGGTACATGGTGACGAGTTGTATCACGTCGCGGGCGCCAGGAGCGGAGCGTCCTCTTTCAGGGCGACCCCGGTCAGCCGTCGTCCCCGCGCCGCCGTCATCAGGAAAGACAGCTTGTGCGCCGCAAGCGCATAGCTCAATCCCTCGGCGCGGATGTTCGAAAGGCAGTTCCGCTCGGCATCCGTCCGGCCCGGACGCGGCCCCCACGTCAGGTACACGCCCAGCGAATCCGGCGACATCAGTCCCGGCCTCTCGCCGATCAGCACCGCTACCATCTCCGCGCCCAGCCGTTCGCCGATCTCGTCGCCGATCGCCACCCGTCCTTGCTTCACCACCACCAGCGGCGCGACCTTCCAGTCCGCCAACTTCGGCAGCAGCGCCTCCAGCAGCGGCCCCGCGTGCCGGTGAACGGCCAGCGCCGATAGGCCATCGGCGATCACGAAAGCAACATCGGACGCGCCGCGCTCCAACCTGCCGCGTGACGCATCGCTCAACCTCCGCCCCAGATCCGGCCGTCTCAAGTACTCGGGGCGATCCCGCGCGGCGCTCTCGACGAGAAGGTGCGGCCGCCCGATCGCCGCCGGATCCAGTTCCGAGGAGACGGCGTCCCTCGCCCGCGCGTGGTCCAGGTCGAACCGCAGCCGTTCGGCCGTCGGCAGACCCTGCCCCGCGCGTCCGAGCGCGATGCGCGCGTCTGTCCATTGCCGCAGCGCCTGCCATGCATTCTCAGTAACCGTCGCGCACCCCTTCCACCGCCTTCATCAGCAGCCTCGGCGCCTCCGTGCCGCTTCTCAACCGGCCATCGCGCCCGGCGACACCGGTCTTCTCCAGCCACGCCTCGAACTCCGGCGCCGGCCGAAGCCCCAGCACCGACCGCACGTACAGGGCATCGTGAAACGACGTGCTCTGGTAGTGCAGCATGATATCGTCCGCCCCCGGCACGCCCATGATGTAGTTGCACCCTGCCACGCCCAGCAGCGTCAGCAGCGTGTCCATGTCATCCTGGTCGGCCTCGGCGTGATTCGTGTAACAGACATCGCACCCCATGGGCACTCCCAACAGCTTGCCGCAGAAATGATCTTCCAGCCCGGCGCGGAGGATCTGCTTGCCGTCAAACAGGTACTCCGGTCCGATGAACCCAACCACCGTATTGACCAACAACGGCTCGAAGCGCCGGGCCACGCCGTACGCCCGCGCTTCGAGCGTCTGCTGGTCCACGCCGTGATGCGCGTTGGCCGAGAGCGCGCTGCCCTGCCCGGTCTCGAAGTACATCACGTTCGCGCCCACGGTCCCGCGCTTCAGTTCCCGCGCCGCCCGGCAGGCCTCGTCGAGCATCGCGAGGTTCACCCCAAAGGACAAGTTCGCCGCCTCGGTCCCTGCGATGGACTGGAACACCAGGTCCACCGGCGCGCCCCGCCGCATCGCTTCCATCTGGGTAGAGACGTGTGCCAGGACGCACGTCTGTGTCGGGACCTCCAGCCTCTCCCGCAACTGATCCAGCACCCGCAGCAGCGTCATCACCGCGCCGACGCTGTCGCTCGCCGGATTCACCCCGATCACGGCATCGCCTCCGCCATAGAGCAAACCGTCGAGCGTGCTCGCAACGATGCCCTTCGCATCGTCCGTCGGATGATTGGGCTGGATGCGGGTCGACATCCGTTTCTCGAGCCCGATGGTCGACCGGAACCGGGTCACCACGCGGATCTTCGCCGCCACGGCGATGAGATCCTGGACGCGCATGATCTTCGACACCGCCGCGGCCATCTCCGGGGTGACGCCTGGCGCGACGCGTTCCAGCGATTCGCCGGTCGCCGAGTCCGAGAGCAGCCAATTCCGGAAATCGCCGACAGTGAGGTGCGACACGGCTGCGAACGCTTGTGCGTCATGGGTGTCCAGAATGAGCCGTGTGACATCGTCTTCCTCGTAGGGGATGACAGCCTCCGCGAGGAATCGTTTGAGAGGGACATCAGCCAGCCGCATTTGGGCGCGGACTCTTTCCTCAGCGCTCGCCGCCGCGATACCGGCGAGTTCATCGCCCGATCGTCGTGGCGACGCTTTGGCCAGCAGGGTCCTGAGGTCCATCGGAGGGTCTACCTCAAGGTACTCTACCATCGCGTCCTTCAACCCGACGCCGTACAGCAAGAATTGCCCTCCCCTCGAGCCCACGGCGTGAG
>JBJXGR010000517.1:0-32037 GCA_046160045.1 Bryobacteraceae bacterium | reverse complement strand
TGTGCCCTTCCACGGGCAGGCCGCTCATGTTGACCACCAGGTCGAAGTAATTGGACGGGTAAAGGCGAAACGGCTTTGGAAAGTGCTCGGAAATGTCGATGTTTTTCTCGAGCATGATGCGTCGCGTCTCCACTGGTACGGCGACCGCGGGGAACATCCCGGCGCTCGACGGTTCCATCACATCCGCGCCGTACGTTTTTGCGAATCCTTCCGCCATCTGGCTTCGGCACGCGTTGCCGATGCAGACAAAGGCGACTTTGGGTTTGTCCGAATTCACGCGAGGCCTACAATTTCGACAGGAAGCGCTTGTGCACCCGGAGGTCCGGTGTCAGTTCCGGATGATACGTCGCCGCCAGGTGCCTGCCCTGTTCCACCAGCACGGGGAATCCGTCCGCTACCGCCAGCACCTTCGTGCCATTGCCGGCACGGCGGATGATGGGAGCGCGGATGAACACACATTCGAAATCTCCGGCGCCCCCATCCGCAAACGTGGCGTCCGGCGTGATGTGGGTAATATGGCTGTCCACCTGACGGCCATAGGCATTCCGCTCCACCGTCAGATCCATCAGGCCGAGAGACTTCTGATGCGGATTGAGCACTTCGGTCGCCATCAGGATCGCCCCCGCGCACGTGCCGAAGACCGGCAGAACGCGCCCGAACGCACGCACGGAATCGAATAGGTTTTCGTCGTCCAGCAGTTTGAGCATGGTCGTGCTTTCCCCGCCGGGGATAATCAACCCGTCGAGACCGACCAGATCCTCCTGTTTGCGCACCAGGAAAACAGCGCCCCCAGCCGACTCCACCGACTTCTGATGCCGTTCGAAATCTCCCTGCAACGCAAGGATGCCGACTCGTTTCATGATCCTCAACCTGTGCCTGGCGGGCCGGCCGCTCGGCCGGCCCGACGGCCATCCTCTACCAGCCGCGCGTTTGCAGCATCTCCGCCTCGGGGATCTTGGAGATTTCCAGTCCCGCCATGCCGATGCCCAACCCTTCACTGGCTTCCAGCAGTTTCTCCGGATCCTTCCAGAACGTCACGGCCTTCACCACCGCGCGCGCCCGTGCGTCCGGATCATCGGACTTGAAGATGCCCGATCCAACAAAGACGGCCTCGGCGCCCAATGCCATGACCAGCGCCGCATCGGCCGGGGTCGCGATGCCGCCCGCGGAGAAGTTGGGAACCGGCAATCGACCTTCCCTCGCCACATACTCCACCAGCGGGTAGGGGGCCTGAAGATTCTTCGCTGCCGTGAACAATTCCTCCGGGCCGAGAGTCGTCAACTGCTTCATTTCTTTCTGAATGGTCCGCATGTGGCGCACGGCCTCGACGATGTTGCCCGAACCCGCCTCGCCTTTCGTCCGGATCATGGCGGCGCCCTCGGCGATGCGGCGCAGCGCTTCTCCCAGGTTTCGCGCGCCGCACACAAACGGCGCCTTGAACCGGTGTTTGTCGATGTGGTGTTCTTCATCTGCGGGAGTCAGCACTTCGCTCTCGTCGATGTAGTCCACGCCCAGCGCTTCCAGGATCCGCGCTTCCATGAAGTGCCCGATGCGCGCCTTCGCCATTACGGGAATGCTCACCGTCTTCATGATTTCCCGGATCTTGGAAATCGGCGCCATTCGCGCCACGCCGCCTTCTTTGCGGATGTCCGCCGGTACGCGTTCCAGGGCCATCACCGCGGCCGCGCCCGCCTTCTCGGCGATCTGGGCCTGCTCGGCGTTGGTGACGTCCATGATCACTCCGCCCTTCAGCATCTCGGCCAGTCCGACCTTTACTCGAAACGTCTCATCTCGAACCATGTTTGCTTCTCCTCCCCACTCGGGACCTCGCCCGCGCGTCAAATCCTCTTTCTTACAGGATTGCCGGCTCCATCCGCAATCCCGCCGGTTGCGCCGCCGCCACACCAAAGGCGTCGCCCAGCAACCTCAACCCTTGTCCGATTTCTTCCGGAGTCAATCCGGCAAAACTCAATCGCAGCGTCCCTCTGTCCCGACGCGAAATCCAGAAATACTTGCCCGGCAGGTACGTCACCCGCCGCATCTGGGCCCGGGGCAAAAGCTCCTCCGCATCCATCGGCTCCGGCAATGTCACCCACAGGTTCATGCCTCCTTCGGGCCGCGTGAATTCCGTCCCTTCGGGGAGGAATTCCTGGCACGCGTTCAGCACGGCGTTGAGCCGCGCTCTGCCCGCTTCCCGAATGCGTTTCAGATGATCCTGCAGACGGCCTGTCTCGACGAACCGCAGCAAAACCGCCTGGGCCAGTTGGTCCGTATGCAGGTCGCATAACTGCTTGGCCTCCGCCATGCGCGCGATGAGCGGCGCCGGACCCAGCACCCAGCCCACCCGCAATCCCGGGAACGCCATCTTGGAGAAACTGTGCAACCGAACCACGTGGCCCCATTCGTCCAGGTTCTTGATGGGCGTGACGTCCTCGCCCCGATAGCGTAACGAGCCGTAGATGTCGTTCTCCACCAGCACCACACCGAGCCTGCGCACGACGTCGGCGACGGCCTTGCGTTGCTCCAGCGGAATCGTCGCGCCGGTCGGGTTCTGGAAATTCGGGGTCAGTACCAGCAATCGCGGCCGTTCCTGTTCGAGCACGCGTTCCAGTTCTTCGATCAGGACGCCCTCGTCACCCACCGGGATACCGACCACTCGCGCGCCCGATCGCTGGAACAGGTTGCGAACTCCCGGGTAGACGGGGTCTTCGAGCGCCACCGAGTGCTGCGTGCCCCGCACCAGGACTCGGTCAAGCAGATCGAGTCCCTGCTGGCATCCGCTGGTTACCAGCAGATCGTCATCCGGGCCCATCAATCCCTGTTGCCGCGCCTCCTCGATCAGGTAATACCGCAGGGGAGGATACCCCGACGGCGGCCCAATCTGCAGAATCGCCGGCGCCCCCTTGCCGTGCACCACCTCTTCGACCGTCTCCTGCAACTCCGCCATCGGAAACAACTGCTCCGAGGGTCGCGCCGAAGCAAAGCTGATCGTATCCGGCCCCACGGCCGCCGGTGGCGTATCTCCGTCAAGCGGGCCCAAAAGGTTGTTCCAGTCCAGGCGGCCGTCGCCTGGTGACGGCCCGATCACAAAGCTTCCTTTGCCCACCTGGGTGCGGACCAACCCTTCCGCCTCGAGAAGTTCGTAGGCGGCGGCGATGGTCGAGCGATTCAGATTGAGCGAATGCGCCAGGTCGCGCATTGCCGGCAGCCGGGACCCGGGCGCAAAGTACCCGGACTCGATCGACCCGCGGAGATAGTCAAACACCTGCCGGTACAGCGGCACTTCGGACGCGGCATCGAGGCGCGGTGTCACCATATCTTAATCTTATAGAGACTACCATACCAAATTGGATGGCCAGAAGCAAGAGCCGTGCCGCCCGATTGAGCCAACCGGCCCAAATTGGTATACTACCCGGCAAATTGGTGAGACTAGACGCCCAGCTTCCGATACTCGGCGCGAAGGCTGGTAAAGTACTGTCCCAATCCGATCACATCCGCGCCGGACGTGAGGAACCTGGCCCCTAACTCCATGAATCGAGGGGCCGTGGCCGGGGACATGGGGGTGCCCCAGTGTTTGCCGTTGGCTTTGCAGCCGGCGGCCACCCGCTCGATGGCGTTGACAATGGTGGGATGGGTGATATTGCCGGGAACGCCGAGCGCATGGGCAAGATCGCCGGGTCCGACGTACACAATGTCGACGCCGGGAACCGAGCAGATCTCCTCAATATGATCGAGGGCTTCCGGGTCTTCGATCTGAACTGCGAGGAATGTTTCTTCGTTCGCCCGGCGGATGTAGTCGGTGACCGGGATTAAGCAGTACTCTCCGTCGTAGTTGCCGCCGTCGATTGGCCGCCGTCCGATGGGGTGGAATCGTGTATTTTTGGCGATATAGCGGGCTTCGTCGGCGTTCATGCAGTGGGGAACCATCAGGCCGGACGCGCCCAGTTCGAGCGGGCGCACCCAGTCCGAGTAGCTGCCCTTGGCCACGCGGACCATGGTGTCCACATTGTGAACGGAGGCGGCGCGGATCAGGTGGCCTAACCGGTCCCAATCGTAAGGACCGTGCTCCTGGCAAAGCCAGATGCAGTCGAACCCGGTGAGGCCGATCATGTCGGCGATCATCGGGTCGCCGGTGTTCATCTTGGTGCAGAGGGCAGGTTGGTTTGCCGCGAGCTTGGCGCGGACTCGGCTGGTACGCATGGAGAACTTCCTATAATGTCACAACTGAGCGGGCGGCAATTCGGATTATTCGGTAGAGACCGGCATCGGGACCGCTGGGTACGGGCTGCAACCATCGCCGGATTGCCTATGGCTCGACCCTGACCGCGACGGATTCGACGAGGAACCCGCTGTCCGGCGCCTGCGCGAGCGAGTGAAGGCGAAGATAGCACGCGCCGTCGATGACGCGGTTGCGCTGGGGAACGATGGCTGCTTCCTTCCCGTCGATGTGAACCACAGCCCAGCCTTTCAGCCCGTCCCAATCGATGTCGAACGTGTGCCAGGTATCCTTGGCAATTTCCGGACCGGTCGAAACCTGTCCCGAGGAGGTGATGCGGACGTCGAACAAGGCGTCGCGCTCGCCGGCCGTATCGATGGGATCGAAGAAGCGATCCGCCAGCGCAAGGCTTGCACCCTGGAAGCCGCGCATCAGTTTCAGACGGACAGTCAGTTTGCCTTTGCGGCCGTAAGGAAAACTCCAGACCGCGCCGTCAGAGGGTTCGCCCGGCGGACGGCGGAGGTAGAGCGCGTGCGCACCGGCGCGTTCGGGATGGGCCATACGCTGGGCGCCCTGCACGCGGCTGCGCCAGTAGCGCTCAGCGGGTCCGATGTGCTTGAACACGCTCCACGCGTCGATGCCGGAAGAGAAGTCATCCTGCTGCGCCGTCTCGAGGAGCCAATCCGGGTCGATTTCCAATACCTTGGTGCGCCCTTCGCCGTGGCCGGTGATCAGCAGGATCTTACTGTCGGCCGTGCCTACCGCGTCGGGATAGGCGGTGCCGCGATCGCCGGTCTTGGGGGGCGGCTCATTGCGCCTGGGGTCGCGATAAACCTCGCGATAGCCGAGCCACGTAAGGCCGTCGTCCGGCGAGATCGCCGCCGACAAAGTGTCGCGCGTGGTGTACACGCCGGAGCCGTCGACATCGGGTGCGTTCTGGCAGTTGTTCCAAAACACGACCAGACGGCCATCGCGAAGACGCACGAAGGCCGCGGGCGAGTCCGACGAAGCGAACCTCGACGGACGCGGCTCCGTCCAATCCGCTCCGTCGCGGGAGAAGGACTCCCAGAGCCTGCCGGTCTGCGTGCGGATCAGCATCCAGACCCAGCCGTCCTTCAGTTCGATCACAACCGGTTCCACGGCGCCATGGCGGCTGCCGCGATACGTCTGATCGAGCGGTGCGGTCAGGCGCGCGGGCGAGATTTTCCAGCTGTCGCCGCCATCGTCGGAGTATCCCGCGGTCACAATGGCGTCACCGGTCGGATGATTGTCGCGGCTCGGTTCGTGGAAGTGAAAAGGGAACAGCAGGCGGCCGCTCTTGAGTTCAATCGCGCTCCTCATGTCGCCGACGTAGCCTTCCCACAACAGCTTGGGAGTCGTCCAGCGTTTGCGGCCCTGGCGAGAGCCGAGGTACCACACGTCGAGGAACCTGTCGATTCCGATACGCGGCCCCCATTGACGCACTCGCATGAGGAAGAAGTGCAGTTCGCCGCTGCGGTCAAGCAACGGCCGAAGGGTATTCCAGTTGCCAGGCTTCCATAGGGGCACCAGCCCGCCCGGCAATTCGACCACGGTTTTAGGCTCTCCCCAGGTGCGCCCTTTGTCCGCGGACTTGCGGGATGCGATCTCGCGCGTACGTGCACCATCGCGCAGGAAGAAGAGTTCAACCGAGCCATCGGGCATGGCCAGGAGGCCGGCGCGATGCAAGGCTTCAGAGCTTGGGGCCTCCGACACCACAACGGGGCCCACGGCGGCCGACAGGCAGAGGGGTAGGAGCACTCCAACAGCGAATCTCATAGCGCGCCCCTCAGCATATAACGCGCGCGATAGAATAGCGGACGAGTGCGATCCCGACCCCGTCTCGTCCTGACCCTTCTGGTTCTGTCCGTTTTCATCAACTATGTCGATCGCGGCAGCCTGAGCGTGGCCGCGCCCGTACTCTCGAAGGAACTCGGGCTGAGCCCTTCCAGCCTGGGATTGTTGTTCTCGGCGTTCTTCTGGACCTACGCGGCGTTTCAGATTGTCGCCGGCTGGATGGTCGACCGCTATTCCGTGAAGTGGGTCTATGCGTGCGGATTCCTGATGTGGTCGCTGGCAACCGCGGCGACCGGATGGGTAAACACGTTCGCCGCCCTGTTTGTTTGCCGGCTTGTGCTGGGAATGGGGGAGAGCGCCGCGTATCCGGCCTGTTCGCGGATTCTGGCGCGTCACGTTCCGGAGGAGCGGCGGGGAATGGCGAACGCGTGGATCGATATGGGGTCGAAGGCCGGTCCCGCGCTTAGCACGCTGGCCGGCGGCCTGATCATCGAGCAGTGGGGATGGCGCTACCTGTTCTGGGGCGCCGGCTTGATCAGCCTGCTCTGGCTGCCGGCGTGGATATCCTCGTTCGAAGAAGACAAGACCTCCGAGCGGCAGGTATCCGAGGAACGCAGCCCGGGCTTCCTCGAGATCCTCGAGCGGCGAGAAGCCTGGGGTACGTCGCTCGGCATGTTCTCGTTAGGCTACGTGTGGTATTTTCTGCTCTCGTGGGTTCCGTCGTACCTGGTCAAAGACCGAGGGTACGACTTGCGGTCGATGGCGTTCTTCGGTGCGCTGCCGCTGGCGGGCATGGGGGTGGCGACAGTCGTGTTCGCGTGGTGGTCCGATCGCTTGATCCGCCATGGCGTATCGCCCACCCGCGTGCGCCGTGGATGCCTGATGGCCGGCCTGGTGCTGACGGGAATTCTGTTGGTGGCCGCGGCGGCGGCGGCCGACCGATGGGTTTCGCTCGTGTTGCTGATTGCCGCGCACCTGGCGCTGGGCTTGCACACGGCCAACTGTTGGGCCACGACGCAGACCCTGGCCGGCCCTGCCGCCGCGGGACGCTGGTCGGGCATTCAGAATGCCGTCGGGAATCTCGGCGGTGTGGTTTCGCCGTTGGTTACCGGCTTCGCCGTGGAGAGGAGCGGATCGTTCCTCTCCGCGTTTGCCGTGGCTGCCGTGATCGGAGCCGCGGGCGCGCTGGCGTATCTCGCCTTTGTTCCGCGCGTGGAACCGGTGAACTGGGGCCAAGTCAGATCCATGGAGGAGATCGCTCGTGTCGAACTACATTGACGCTCATGTGCACGTCTGGACGCCGGACCGGAAGTTCCCGCGCGTCCAGGGAGAACAGAACTATCCGCCCGTCAGCTTCACGCCGGAAGAGTTGTTCGCGCATTCCAAGCCGTGCGGCGTGAACCGGATCGTGCTGATCCAGATGAGCTTTTACGGGACGGACAACACGTACATGCTCAAGGCGATTCGCGATCATGCGGGAGTGTTTTCAGGCGTCGGCATCGTCGATGCCGAGGCTCCCGGCGTGGTGGCGAAGATGCGGGAACTCAAGCGGCACGGCGTCCGCGGCTTCCGCATCCAGCCGGGTAAATCGCCGCAGACCTGGCTGGAAACACCGGGGATGGAGCGCATGTGGAAGTGCGGCGCCGAAGAAGGACTCGCCATGTGTCCGCTCCTGAATCCGGATGCGTTACCCGCGGTGGGACGCATGTGCGCGAAGCATCCGGATACACCGGTCGTCATCGACCATCTCGCGCGTATCGGCGCGACCGGCAAGATTGTCGACGCCGATGTGCAGGCGTTGACGTCGCTCGCGAGCCACAAGCGGGTGCACGTCAAGGTGTCGGCGTTTTATGCGTTGGGGGCCAAGAAGGAGCCGTACCACGACCTGGCGCCTTTGATCCGGCGGGTATACGAAGCCTACGGGGCGCGGCGGCTGATGTGGGCCTCCGACTGCCCGTTCCAGGTGCAGGGCCAGTATACGTACCGCGCGTCCGTGGATCTGGTCCGCGAGGGCCTGCCGTTCCTCAAGAAAGAAGATCGCGAGTGGATTCTGACCAAGACGGCGGAGCGGGTATTCTTCTGAGCCTCTACTGTGGGGCGGCCTTCAGGCCGCGGCGGCCTTCAGCCCGCCCCTCGGGCAGCCGGTGCCCGTTTCACCTCCGCAAATGATCGCGGAGCAATCTGACAGACCCGTCATCCCACGCACCGACGATGCGGTTGGCCACCGAGGCGAGATTGCGGGAAGCTGCGTGTCGGGAAGCGGAGAGACGCTTGGCCACCGCCGGCAGCGCCCGCAGGCGCTCGTCGAACTTGTGCAACTGCTCGAACGACAGCCGGCCCATTTCCAGGCGCTCCCCAAAGATTGCCGGGTGGTACAACGGCGAGGCCGACCACCACGTGCGGCCGTCGTACAGGCAGTCGTGCAGGAAGAGCAAGTCGTCGACGGGCGCCTCCCGTTTGCCGAAGACGCGTTCCCCCAAGGCCTGCCGGAATTGCGCGTCCGGCGCGTCCGGCTCGCGCGAATACAACTGGAAGGCGACACGATTGACCTGGGCCAGCGGCTCTTCGTAAGGGTTTGCGCCGTCGGCAAGCCAATCCCAGCCGAACGGTTTCAGGCGACGGCCAACCAGACGCCGCTCGCCGCCTTCCGGGTAGGCCGGTACGAACGAAAACGATTCCATCGAACTGACGTACCCCGTGACGCCCGCCGCTTTCGCTTTGCGTGTCCCTTCGCGGACCGCGAGGGGGCTGCCCATCGCGACATTGGAGTCCCAGAACAGGGATGTCTTCGCCCGGCGGACGAGGCTGGAGTCGAGATGCGCGCTGTGCGGTGTAAAGAACAGCGTCCAACGGTCGTCAAATGGCTGGCGGGCGGCTGTGACGGAAAATCCGGGGACTGCGGCGCCGGAAAAATAATGTGGGTAGACCACGATCATCGCGCGCTTGTTGCGGACCCAGACTTCTTCGGAGATCTGCCGCGTGAAGCGGAACTCCAGGTCGTAGTAGCGCCCGGCACAATCGCCGCCCTGGCAGATGTCGTAGTCCGAAGACTCAATCAGGAGGCCGTCCGCGTTGGGGTAGAAGTCAAAGATCAACTCGCGGATGTAGTCGAGCATGAAACGCTGGGCGTCGTCCCTGGCCGGGTTGAGGGCATACCCCCAGCAGTGAATTCCGGCGCGGCGAGCCAGCATCCCGTTCTTCTGGGTGGCCTTCAGGTCCGGGCGAAGGAGCGAATACTGATTCACTCCATCGTAAGAGAACGGTGTGAAGCCGAGCAGCACGCGGATGCCGCGGGTGTGGGCGTAGTCGATCAGGTCGCGGACGAAATCCTGCTGGACGTTCTTGTGCTCGCGGTTATAGTCCCAAGTGATGGGGAACTTCTTCGAGCGGAAGCCGCCGGCGATCCACAGCAGCACCAGGTTGCCGCCATCGAGGGCGATCCCGTCGAAGATCCGCTTCCAGGTTTCGTAGCCGAGAGTCGGCATGCGGCAGAAGGTGAAGTAATAGCCACGGTCCTGGATTCGGGTCGCGGGCGCCGCGGCGGCGCTGAATGGCAAGGCAAGGAACGCTCTTCGATCCATCAGACCTCCTTATCCCGGCGGTAGGATCTCGTCAATGTTGTCAAACCCGGAAGGCAGACGCAGGGCTTCGCCGGTGTCGTGTTGAAACGTCTGGGGCCACCGGATGGCCGTTCCGGTGCCAATCAGCACCCAGGTCTCTTCCACACGGCCGAAATCCGAATGGGCCCGCGCGCAGGCGAGGGCCGCGGACGAGGCGGGCTCGAGGGCCAGTCCCAAGCGGGCGTAGTCACGCGCGGCGGCAAGGATCGCCTCTTCGCTCGACTCCAGCGCTTCGCCGCCCGTCTCGTAGATCGTCCAGAGCGCGGGCAAGCCGCCGATTTCGTCGCCGATCGAGAGGGCGACGGTCTCGACGGGGCTCACGGGCTTGAGGGTACGGCTGCCTTCGCGGAAAGCACGCACGTAGAAGTTGGCCCGCACCGTCTGACAGGCGACCATGCGGGGGATACGCCCGGCATGACCCGTGGCTACCAGTTCACGAAATCCCTTGGCAATGCCGTAGAGCCCATCGCCGCTCGATGCCGGGACAAAGACGCGGTCGGGAACGCGGCCGCCCAGTTGCTCGAAGATCTCGAAGGCGATCGTCTTGAATCCTTCGATTGCGAAAGGGCTGGCGAACCCTCCGCGCGGGCATAGGGTGAGAGAAGGGAACCAGCCGCCCCGGCGCATCAGGCCGGCCGCCAGTTTGTCGGACTCGCCGCCGACAAAGACTCTCGCGCCATAGTGCCGCATCAGGCGCGTCTGCTCGCGCGGCGCGTTGGCATTGCAGAACACGACACAGCCTAACCCGCCCGCGGCCGAATACGCCGCCGCGGAGTTTCCATGGTTGCCGGTGCTGACGGCCACAATGTTCCGGTAGCCGAAATGGCGGGCCATGCTGATGGTCACCACGTTCGGCCGGTCCTTGTGGGCCCAGGTGGGATTCATGGTCTCGTTCTTAACAAAGACGCGGGTACTGCCCGAGGCGAGATCCAGGGGAACCAGCGGCGTGGAGCCCTCGTGGAGGGAGGTGACGGCCTCCGGCCGGATCGCGGGCAGCAGTGGGCGCCACTTCCAGAGCCCGGGCATGTCCGGTTCCGACAAAGATCGAATCGAGTCGTAGGAGTAGCGAACCTCGATCGCACCCTTCCGGCCGGCCCTGGCGCATCGCGGGCAGCCCTGCAGCATCGGGGCGATGTCATAGCGCGCGGCGCAGACCAGGCACTCGAGCCATTGTTCAATCATGCTTCGCTACCAGGATGCCCCAGTCCCCTTTTCGAATGAACGCTTTGTTCCGCTGGGCCAGGATGGTGCCGCCGTCCTCCGCGACAAACTCCTCCAGGACGTCGCCGCGCTCGCTCGTGATCCGGCCGACAGGCTGGCCCGCGGCAACCGGTTCGCCCAGGCTGCAGTAGCCCTCGAACAAACCGCCGGCGGAGGCCAACAGCCAATCTCCGTGAGCGACCTGGCCGGCCGCGTCGAACGCGGGCGCGCTTGTGTACAAACCCTGGAACGACAGACACGAGAGGACGCCGCGCCAGTAAGCTTCCGTCCCCGTCCGGGAGAGCTGGCCGCGGCCCAGATATTCGCAGCCGATGGCGGTAATGCCTCGCCGGTAGCATTCGCAGCTCAGCACGCCTTTCGTTTCCGGGAGCTTCCACAGCAGGGGCAAGCCAAACCGTTGGGCGGCGGCGAACGACGGGTTCAATGCGGAGGGCTCGCCGTAGAATCCGGCCAGTGGGGCGAATTCATACTCCACGCCGCCGCTATGCAGGTCGATCAGGAACGATGCCTGGCTGATCCAGGAGAAGAGACTGGCGGCGAGGCGTTCGGTCAACGACCCTCGCGGATCGCCCGGAAAGGTACGGGCTAGGTTCTTCCCGTCTTCCGGAGTCACCCGCAGACCCGCGTGATAGGCCATCGGATTGGCGATGGGCACAATGACCACGGTGCCGCGGACGTGCGCCGGCGAAAGGGATTGGGTCAGGCGAATCGCCGCCATGGGTCCTTCGTATTCGTCGCCGTGGATTCCTGCGGTAACGACGGCGAGGGGGCGGGCCAAGTTCCCCTCAATCGGCGCGAAAGCGCCTTGCCAAGGCTCGGATGAATTGCAGACAAAGGCGTCGACACCGTAGGGAAGAGAGACCCAGCCTGATGTGCCGGGCGCGATTGCGGCGAACGGAGGGGTCATGGCAGGACCTCCACCGGCGGTATCGGTGGTGGGGCCGGCTTCAGGCGGCGGACGGAAAGCGTCGAGACGAGTCTCGACGCTGCAGACTCGAGAGTCTGCGCCACAAATCGGGAAAGGGGCAAACACGAGGGGCGAGCTAAAGCTCGCCGCGGCCTGAAGGCCGCCCCACTGGGAAGGGCAATCACAGGAGCACCTCCCGGCCGGATTCGAGCGATTCCTTTGCGGCGAGAGCCACGCGCTCCGTCCGCACGGCGTCCTCGAGCGGGGCCAGCACCGGCGCGCCTTGTTCAATCGAGCGCAGAAAGTAATCGAACTGCAGCTTGAGACATCCCGCGTAGTCTCGCGAGCCAAGGATCACGGAGTCGATCATGCGATATTCACCGCCACTGAGAAGAGCCGAGGGCCGGTCGGTCAGGTCGACAAAGAACAAACCATCCGAACCCTGGATCATCATACGCGAGCGAGCGCACTGATTCAGCGGGTGGCCGCGGTCATCGAGCCAGGCGATGTGTTCCACGGCCATCGCGCCATCGTCGAACGACAGCAGGATGGTGGCGGTGTGGGGAATGGCGGAATCCGCATAAACGCGTGTCCCGCGGGCCAGCACCGAGCGGGGCATCCTTCCGAACAGCCACAGGATCAGGTCGAGATTGTGGACCGCCGTGTCGAGCACACCGAGCGTCCACGCGGGATTGGAGTACGCGTAGGGCGCCCAGCGCGAGGTGTGAATGGCGCGAACGGCGCCGACCTTCCCGGCGGCGACGGCGCGATGCGCTTCGAGGTAGTTGACGTTGAAACGCTCGCAGAAGCCAGCCTGGGCCACGCGGCCGGACGCCGCCGCGGCCGCGAGAATGCGCTCGCACTCGGCGAAGGAACCGGCGAGCGGTTTCTCGATGAAGACGTGCTTGCCGGCCGCGAAGGCTTTGACGGCGACCTCTTCGTGTGAGTCGCTGGGGGTGGCCACGACGACTGCATCGACCCGGCCGTCGCCGAGCATCGCATCGAGATCGGCATAGGCGGCGACGCCATATTCGGCGCAGACGGCTTCCAGCGTCTCGCGCCGGGTGTCGAAGACGCCGGCCAACTCACAACCGCGCAGCGATAGGAGATTCTCCACGTGAACGCGGCCGATATTGCCTGTGCCGCAGATTGCGATTCGAGTCATCGGTTCCCTCCGCGGCGGTGTTTCCTCCACAGGATCGCACCGCCGAGGGCCAGCGCCGCGCCGGAAGCGCCCGACCCCGATCGGACCGCGGCGCTGGCGGACAACCACGCATTGGCCGAGAGCACAAACGCCATGGCCAGCATCACGACCGCGGCCAATCCGGCCAGCCCGAAGGTCGCCCCGGCCGTGGCCCCTTGGACGTGCCCTTGTTCAATCTCGCCAGCGGACAGGAGGGATCGAACAAACGGATCAAACGCCTTCCAAAAGATGGCGGCCAGCGCCATCATCGCGACCAACGCCGCGACCGCATTTCGGTAATCGCCGACATAGGCGCGCGAAATCGAGACAATGTACGCCATCACGGCGACCGCGCCGGCGAGCGCGAGCAGGAGCCCGCGGCCGATCGGCCGGATCTGCGAGGATGGGGCGATCGGACCCCAGAACCCGAGCGGCCGGGCGCGCTGGTAGAAGCGCTCCAACACCTCGCGGCGTTCGGGAGCGGTGGCCAGGCTGGTGAGGATCCACAGCGCAGTGGAGACGCCCATCGAGGCGAACATCCGGTCCCACCAGGGCATCTCCGGCCACAGCAGCCGCATGGCGACGTAGAACAGGCCGCCGCCGAACGAAGCCGCCACGCGTCCCCAACCATTGAAGCGCCACCACCACCATTGGGCCCAGTTGGCCGACATTTCCGAGGCGCTGAGGCCAACCATGAAGATGGCGACGTCGAACACAAACTGCACTCTGTACACCACCAGCAGGGCGAGCGCGAGAATCACGAACAGCGCCAGTTTGCCGGCGACCAGGTAATGCCTCGGGGAAGCGTCGCGCACCAGGTAGCGGCGGTAGACATCGTTCAGCAGCACCTGCGAGCCGAAGTTGAGATTGTCGCCGACGACTGAAATGATGCCGCCCAGCATGGCCACGAAGACGAGTCCCAACAGACCGGGGCCGAGATAGTTCGTCATCAGGAGGCCATAGGCTGTCTCGCGGTCGAGTGTGCCGTTGCGGAGGCCCGGCCATCGCAGCACGGCGGCGAGACAAGGCACGCTCACCAGCCAGACCAGGGTGAACAGCACCACCTCCGTCACCAGGTACATGATGCACGCTTCCTTGGGATTGCGAGACGAAAGGATGCGCTGCCCTTCCACCGCGCCGCCCATGGGAGCGGCATCGCCGCCGTAGCCGATGCTGGTCCCGATCAGCCACGCCAGGCACGCGGCCATGGGAAATACGGCGTCGTCCGCGGGCGGGAACGTGTTCAACATCGAAGGATTGAGGGCGGCCAGTTTCGCTCCGAGGGCGGTGGGGCCGCCCGTGTCCGCGAGGACTTTGAACGCCAGTGTGACCGCGCCCAGGGTCAGGACGAAGATCTGCACGAGGTTGCTGAGCACGACGCCGACGTAGCCGGAGAGATACACGTAGCCCACCGACAGCGGAAGCGCGAGCAGCAGGGTCTCGGTGCGACTCCAGCCGAGAATCGGCTCGGCGAGTTTGACCAGGGCGAGCAGCGAGATTCCAGTCCAGGCCACCATCGCAATCAGGGAGGTGCGGAGGGCGAGCCACAGGCGCATCCAGGCGGCGGGGCGGCCTTCAAACCGCAGTTCGTAGAATTCGAGGGTGGTGAAGGTGTTCAGCCGTTTCCAGAAGACGGCGAAGAGAATCGCCCCGAGGAGGAGGGCGATGCCGAAGCGGCTCAGATAGAACCAGCAGACGTAGACGCCGGTGACGGCGGCCATTCCCCCGTAGGCCACGGCCGAGTCGGCGCTCATCATGGACGCCGCATACGAAATCCCGGTCATCCAGCCAGGCATGTTCCGCCCGCCGAGAAAGTAGTTCTCGACGCTCTCGCCGGCGAACTTGCGGGTTCGCCAGACGATGTAGGCGATTACGGCCATGTACGCCGCGATGATTACGAAGTCGATGGGGGCGAGCTTCACAGCTTCGGGTTCCGGTAATTAAAATCGCGGTTGGGCGGGATCTGGTAGTCGCGGAAGTGCCTGGCAAACGCGAGCAGGTTCTCGATGGAGCACTCGGCGAACGCTTTGCCCTTTTCCGGGGTGGCGAGCTTGGGGTCGCCTTCAACGCCCGACTCGCTGACACGGCTGTAGCGGTTGACGAAGTGGAAGGGGCCAGACCCGAACAGGTCGTCGTGAATGTACTTGTTCTGGTACGACGGCGTCTCGCGGCCGGTGGCCTTGCTCATGTCGACCAGGTCCGGCTTCAGGTACTGGTAGATGGCGGTCTCGAACTCGCAAGCGTGGGCCATACCGCCGGGGTATTGGGACTCGCGCAGTTCGTCGACTTTCTCCTTGGCCAGCCACCAGTGGGCGGCGCTCGCGGCCAGCGCTTCGGTAGTGTTGACTACGCGGCGGGCAACCAGGTTGAGCAGCATCTGGTTGCTGCCGTGCCCGTTGATGAAGATGATCCGGTCATAGCCCTGCCGCACGAACGAGTGCGCGACGTCGTAGCAGAAATCCATGAACACGGTTTCGCGGATGCTGATGGTGCCTGGGAAGCCCATATTGTGCTCGTTGAATCCGTAGTGGATCATAGGCGCCGTGAGGATGAGTCCCTCGGAGCGGCGGGCGGCCTCTTCGGTGACGTGCTCGACGAGGATATTATCGACGTCGATCGGCAGGTGATAGCCGTGCTGCTCGATGGCGGCGACGGGGATGACGATCACGGCGCCCTGCGCGGCCCGGTCGCGGGCTTCGGTCCACGTCAGCGTGCGGTAGAGGTGTTTGATCATATTCGCCTATTGTCTACCAACTGTCCGGGGCCGCAGGATGCGGTTGGGGTGAGTTGAGCGATTGGGCAGAACAAAGCCAATTTGATTGATCTCAGGGGCGGTCATTGGGTTCGACCCGCGGCTTCGAACGGCTTCGTCGCGGTGCCAGGCGCGGCTGATGACGGTCGCCGTCGAGGTAGACAACCTTCACAAACGTTTCGGACGCTGAGGCCTTACGTCCACGCAAGCTGCGGCAGTTCCAGGCCGCACTTTCGGGCGATGTTTTGCGCAAGATTATCGAAGTCGCGATAGCAATCGCGGACTGCTTCGACGTGAGCGCCGATCGCACCGTCCGCCGGTTTTAGAAAGAACATGGGCTTTCGGCTCTCCATCGCCAGCGGCATCAGGCTCCGGTAGTGCTTCAGGGTCGCAAGGCAGTTCGGGTCTCGCGCACGATCCGGTACCTCCTGGGATGAGGAGCGGAGAACCGATTCCTGGTATTCGCCGGGAATTCTCTCCATCCACCGTGAATAGGCCCTCGCGGGCCGATCGGCGCGGATCGCATGCTGCATCACGACGTAGCCGAGCGGCCCCATGCTACCGGAGGGCAAGGGCAGTTCCGGGTCTGGGTTCTTGCCGCGCACGTCACCCCAGGCTTGACGCCAGGTGTGGAGTTGGGGTCCCAGGTTTCGGATTCCCTGCAGAGAAAACAGGTCGGAGGCGAGAGGAATCACCACGTGCTCTGAGGCGATAAGCGCTGAGCGGTTGGTCGCGCCCAGATTGGGACCTACGTCGAACAGAATCAGATCGGCCTCACGCTCCGCGGCCGCTACCAAGGATGCGCGATAAAAGGCGGTCATGACACGGAACGCGGCTTCGTCGCCGTTATGGCATCTGGGCCAGGCGTCCGACAGCTTATCTTCGAAGGCCGATAGCGCCAAATCGCCCGCGAGCAGGCCGATGCGGCGGGTGATCGGTTCGACGTGCGGGGGGCTGATGTCGCCCGTTCCTCGCAGCATTGGGTCCACGACGCCCTGTATTGTTTCCGGATGCCTGCCTTTCGGCCAAAGCTGTTCGAGACGCTCGTCGTCCAGAAACATGCTGGTGAGGTTCGCCTGAGGATCCAGATCGACGGCTAGGACGCTAACCGCGCGTTCAGCGAACATCCAGGCAAGGTGGTACACCAGCGTTGTAGTTCCCACTCCGCCTTGGTTGTTGAAGAACGCCACGATTTTCATGGCTGTGCCTTGATGGTAACGCGCACGAAGCCCGCGTCGAAGAAGAAATCCGCGGGATCGCTGCCGTTCTTGGCCAGGGCGTCCTGGGCCCGTAGAACTCCGCGGCCGAACTTGTTCACGAATCCGAGCGTCTTGAGCGCCTCGGCGAGCACGGGATTCCGGTAGGCGTTCTGGTTGGGGAAGTTCTCTGGCGAGGCTTCGCCATAGAGCCCGCCGGGGCTCTGAACTTCGATGTGATCGGAAAACCAATAGAACCGGATGGGAGCTGTGGATTCGTAGGATCGGTGCATCACGGCGTTGAGCAGCAACTCGCGTAGCGCGACTTCAGGGTAATCGGACCGCATGCGTTCTTCCAGGGCAGATTCAGCCACAGGGCGTTGTTCCAACTGCACCGCGAGAAGAGATTGAAGTTCTCGCAGAACGGACAATAAGTCCCCCGAAAGCGACTGCTCGCTCAACACTGTCCCGGTGAGCGACGATCCTTCCACTCTCAGGAACTGGATGTACGCGCCGGGCAGCCATTCCAGCGGATTCTTGCCAAACAACAGAATCCCGGCATGCGTCGGACAGTGGAAACGTGTGTCGAAGAACCGCAGGGAGGCCAGTTGAAGATCGAGGTCCCGGTGGTTCTCGTCAAGGATGTCCGGCGCCACAGCTTGACTGAGGTAATCCACGCGAAACAGACCCAGGGCCAGCGAATCCAGGGAACTCCCCTTGCAAGGGAGTGCATCGAAGGATCGCGCGTGGGCAAAGCGCTTCTCCGTCAGGATGCGGTCTTCGTGTTCGTTGGCGATGCCGCGGCGCGGGCCCACTCGGATCCAGACCTGCCCCTTGTAACGGACCGGAGGGAGATCGGAAGGCACGACCTCGACGACGGCCACCTCACCACCGGGCAGAGAGAACTTCGCCACGTTGATCGACGGCAAGGGTTGAATATTGCCGTCTGAGCGCAGGGCCGCGAGATCCCGGAGCAATTCGTCGGATACCTTCAAGCCGGTCGGTGCACCTTCATCGGCAACGCCGATCACCAGGTAACCGGGACGCCGATGATTCGGCAGATCGTTGCAGAAGGCGGTCACAGCCTTGGAAAACTTCTCGGTGTCCTTAGTGGATCTCGTACGCTCGATTCGGTCAGACTCGAGATCCGACAGCAAACCAAGCAGTTCCTCTTGCGTGATCATCGAATGGTCCCCACCCCTGCCGTCCGTCCCATGCGCCGACGCTCCAGGCCGCTACACCAGAATATCTTTCACAACGTCGCCCGAAATCCCGGTCAGGCGGACATCCAGTCCCTGGAACTTCACTGTCATGCGTTTGTGGTCGATCCCCAGCAGGTGAAGCATGGTGGCGTGAAAGTCGTGGACACTGACGGGCTTCTCGACCGCCGCGTACCCCAGATCATCGGTGGCCCCGTAGGTCAGCCCGCCTTTGATGCCGCCACCCGCCAGCATGTACGAGAATCCTTTGATGTGATGGTCGCGGCCGTTACCCCCTTGCGACATCGGCGTACGGCCGAATTCGCCACCCCAGACGATCAGGGTCTCGTCGAGCATTCCCCGCTCTTTCAAGTCCTGGATCAGCGCCGCGGTTGGCCGATCCACCTCCGGCGCCTTCAATGCCACATTGGCCTTGACACTGTTGTGATGATCCCAGTCGCGATGGTAGAGCTGGATAAACCGCACGCCGCGCTCGGCCAGGCGCCGGGCCAGCAGGCAGTTGGATGCGAACGATCCGTCGCCGGGTTGCGCTCCATATCGCTCCAGCACCTCTTTGGGCTCCTTGCTCATGTCGACCAGGTTGGGGACGCTCGTTTGCATCTTGAACGCCATCTCATACTGGGCGATGCGTGTGAGGATCTCGGGGTCCGCCAAGGCTTCATGTTGCAGCGAGTTGAGCTTATTGATCGCTTCTACTGACTCGCTCTGGATTGCGGCGTTGATGCCAGGGGGATTCTGAATGTAGAGTACCGGGTCGCCGATGGAGTTCAGCTTGACCCCCTGGAACTTGCTCGGCAGGATTCCCGCCGACCACTGGCGGGAGGCGATGGGCTGCATCTGTCCGCCTTTTCCGGCGCTCATCAGGACCACGAAGCCGGGAAGGTCGTCGGTTTCGGCTCCAAGGCCGTAGATGAGCCACGAGCCCATGCTCGGGCGGCCTGTGATGATGGAACCCGTGTTCATCAACGTGTGGGCAGGATCGTGATTGATCTGCCCGGTCCACATCGAGCGAACTATACACACATCGTCGGCAACGCTACCGATCTGCGGGAACAGGCTGTTGAGTTCCTGGCCCGATTTCCCGAACCGGGCGAACTGGTGCTGCGGCCCGAAGCACGTCAGCGGCTTACCCTGCAGTTGCGCGATTTGCTGGCCCTTGGTGAAGGACTCCGGCATGGGCTTGCCGTGCATCTCGGCGAGTCTGGGCTTGGGGTCGAACATCTCGAGATGCGACGGCCCGCCGGCCTGATACAGGAAGATCACCCGCTTGGCTTTGGCCGCGTGATGCAGCGGCTTGACGGCGCCGGGCCACTTGCCGTCTTCCACGCGCGATGCCGCGTCGGCACTCTTCGGATTGAGCAGCGTGTTGAGCGCGATCAGGCTGAATCCCGCAGCCGTACGGCCCAGGAAAGCCCGCCGATGAAGGGGGACAGGATGCATCATGGCCTCAGTTCCTCGTGATGGTCTCGTGCAGGTTAAGAATGGCGCGCGCCACAGTAGTCATCGCGGCCAGTTTCGCCGGCGAGGCCTTTTTTGGAATCGGAGATTCGCCGACGCCGATCAATTGGCGCGCTGACGCCGCGGCAGCCCGAAATCGCGCCAGACTGTGGCGGTACAACTGAGCGAGCACTGCTCGTTCGTCTTCCGTAGGTGGCCGGCTGACCGCCCGCTCGAAGGCCCACCCGACCTGGCTCGCGAACGTCGCGCCTCCGTCAGTCAGCATGTTCTGCGCCAGCGCGCGCGCCGCCTCCACGTAGATCGGATCGTTCAGCAGAACCAGCGCCTGCAGCGGCGTGTTGGAATTTGTGCGATTCACAGTGCACTCCTCGCGGCTGGGTGCGTCGAACGCCGCCAGGCTCGGGTGCAGAAAGGTTCGCTGCCAAAAGGTATACAGACCGCGGCGGTGCAGTTCGGCGCCGTGGCTGGCCGAGTACTCCCGCTTCGGGAAGTTGAGCGCCGCCAGGTAACCGTCAGGTTGATACGGCTTCACGCTCGGCCCCCCAAACTCGTCCGCCAACAGGCCGGATGCGGACAGGGCGATATCACGAACGATCTCGGCATCGACCCGGGGGCGATTCTGCCTGGCCAACCAACGGTTGTCGGGATCGCGGGCATCCGCCTCGGAGTAGGGAGCGGAGGACTGCTTATAGGTCTGACTGGTCACCATCAGCCGGACCATGTGCTTGACATCCCATCGATGCGTCCCCGCCGCATCCGGCTGAACGAATTCTGCCGCCAGCCAATCGAGCAACTCGGCGTGTACCGGCCATTCGCCCTGGGACCCGATGTCGTCCAGGTTCTTCGATATCCCGGTCCCGAAGAACTGGCGCCAGAGCCGATTGACGAACACACGCGGCGTCAAGGGATTGTTCGGCGAGACGATCCAGTTGGCCAGATCAAGGCGGGTGGCTCTACCGTCGGTTTCAACTTTGCCGAGGAAGGCCGGGACCGCCGGTTGGACGATCGCTCCGGAGTCGTCCATGAAATTCCCGCGGCCGAGGATTCGCGTGACCGGCGGGTTTGCGGTGAGAGTCGTGACCACGCGGGGAACCGACGCCTCCACCAAATCGATTTCTCCCTCGAGTTTCGCCATCTCCGCCACCAGAGCCTGCAATTCGGGTGACGACCACTGGAAATGCCGCCGGATCGATTGCGTCTGCTCCTCCGTTCGGTCCTTCTCCGGAGTCTCTATGGCTTTTCGTACTTCGGCCGGCAAACCGGAGTGCTCCGGTTTGGCCGGCGCCGGATCGTCGGGCCTTAGCCGCTGGGGAATCTCGGGCGCGGAATATTCCGCCGCCGACAGCGCGAGTCGGAAACGGCCCGTCGTCGCCCTGCGGTATTCGGAATCGTGGCGGAGCCGTATGGTGAGGACCGAATCCTCGCGCGTTTCCAGTTTTCCGGCGAATCTCAGGGCCAGAAAGAGGCTCGCGCTTCCATGGATTGTCGGTCCCCAGCCGGTCTTGGGACTGCCGTCGATCGTCGAGATCGCCGGGTGCTCTCTTGCCGGGAATGCCAGATTGCCCGTCGCCATCACGAAGGAGAGCTTTTCCGCCTTTTTCCTGCCCGAACGGAGATCCCCTTCCACCTCGGTGATCACCAACCGATCCGAGCCGCGAGCCACACGCACCCCCGGCAAGCTCTCGTCCGGAACCACTTCCAAACCTAACGCTGTCCAGGCGCCCGCCCCCGGCTTCAGGGTCACGGTGTAAGTATCGTTGTCGGGGCTGGGGCCATCGGCGATGATCAGGCCGTTTCCGGCGTGACGCGCCGACACCAAAGAGCCGCCGGCCTCGTAGTTCGAGTCGACCATCGCTTCGTTGTAGATCGTGAGCCGGGAGCCGTTCGCACTGGTTGCGGTGACGGGACGCTGATACCTCCAGTCGAGTTCGCCCGCGTCATGCCGGTCAATCATGGTTTTGACCCAAGCCGTCAGCTTCTCGTCGGAGGTTTTCGCTTCCAGTTCCACTTTGACCGCCGTCAGCCGAGCGGACATCTCGTCCAACTGACGTGTCTGTTCAGCCGAAGGCATCCTCAGTTGCGCGCCCCAGGCCTTCTCGCCACGGTCTGGCACCAGGCCGGTTTCCTCGATATCGGCGAAAAAGGCCTTCAACGAGTAGAAGTCGCGGCTGGTGAACGGGTCGAACTTGTGGTCGTGACACTCGGAGCATCCCACGGTGCTGCCGAGCCAGACCGAACTCACGGTTCGCACGCGATCCGCCGCATATTTGGCCAGATACTCCGTGGGCTGGAGTCCGCCTTCGGCCGACGTCCGATTGAGCCGGTTGTAGGCGGAGGCCACCTTCTGCTCAATCGTCGCCTCCGGCATCAGGTCTCCGGCCAACTGCTCGCGTGTGAACTCGTCAAATGGCTTGTTGTCCCGAAACGCGCGCAAGACATAGTCGCGGTAGGGCCACGCTGGAATCGGGTTGTCGCCGTGAAATCCGCAGGTATCGGCGTATCGCACCGCATCCAGCCAATGCAGGGCCTGTTTTTCGGCGTAGCGAGGGGAGGCCAGAAGACGCTCAACCACTTTTTCGTACGCGTCCGGCGAGGTGTCTTTGAGGAACATCTCCACTTCCGAAGGCGCAGGGGGAAGACCCGTCAGATCGAGAGACACTCGCCGAATCAGGGTCCGGCGGGCGGCTTCGGGTGAAGGCTTCAACCCTTCACGCGCCAGGCGCGCCCGGATGAAGGCGTCAATCGGATGAGCGGCGCCTTCCGGGACGGCGGGACGCCTGACCGGTTCGTACGCCCAATGCCCTTCGTATCTGGCGCCCTCGGCGACCCACTGGCGCAGCGTCTGTTTCTGGGCAAGGGTGAGGTCCTTGTGTGCGTACTTGGGAGGCATCACGCGCGCGGAGTCCGAAGCGAAAACGCGCTGGATGACCGCGCTCCCCTCCGGGTCGCCGGGAACGATCGGCGCGATGCCTTTCCGGTTCGGTTTGAGCGCCTGGTCGCGAATGTCGAGACGCAGGCCGGCCAGGCGGCTGCTCTTGTCGGGGCCGTGACAGGCGAAGCACGTGTTCGACATGATGGGCCGCACGTCGCGATTGAAGCTGATTTCCCCGCGAGCCGAGACCCCGGCGAAGCATCCCAGAAGAATCAAACCATAACGCATCCGCGCGAACCTCCTCATGGGCCGGACTGGAGTGAGGACCTGAAGTCCCATTTTACTGTTCCGGCCGGGAGCCGCGCCTGCGAAGATACAATAAAACGTTGCCCCTCAAGCTTTGCTCTGTTGATTTCCTGAACTCCGCGCCGCTGGTCTGGGGCTTGCTCCATGGGCCCCAGCGCGGCCTGTTTGACTTGCGATTCGAAGTCCCCTCCGTGTGCGCGGATCTGCTCCGGGCGGGTGAGGTCGACATCGGCAACGTTCCGGTGATCGAATACGCCCGCCAGGGTCTGACGCTGCTGCGGGGCGCTGGAGTGGCCTGTCACGGACCGGTGCGCAGCATCCTGCTCATCTCTCGCGTTCCTTTTGAATCGATCCGAACGCTGGCCGCCGACACCAGTTCCCGCACCTCGACACAGCTCGCGCGGATCATTCTCGCAAGACGCTATGGCGCGTTTCCGGAACTGCTGCCGCGTCCTCCCGCGCTGGAGCCGATGTTGGCCGAAGCCGACGCGGCGCTGATCATTGGCGACCCGGCGTTACGGATTGATCCGCGAAAGGGGAAGTGCCGCGTCCTGGATCTCGGCGGCGAGTGGGTGGAGATGACCGGCCTGCCGATGGTCTTTGCCGTCTGGGCGGGTCGACAGGAGGCGGCGACCGCTGAAGTCGAGGACTCTCTCCGCGCCTCCTGCCGCTATGGTCTCGAACACCTCGAAGAAGTCATCGTGAGCGAATCCGCGGCGCGGGGCCTGCCGCCCGATCTGAGCCGCGAATATCTCACCTCGCACATTGTGAACGAACTCGGGCACCGGGACTACCAGGGCATGGAGTTGTACTTGCGCTATGCCCACGAGATGGGTGCGATCGAGGACGCCGGTGAGGAGCGCCTGGCGGTACTCTGATGCCGGAGCGCTGTCCGTGGTGCCTGGGCGACCCGTTGTACATCGCTTATCACGATGAAGAGTGGGGAGTCCCGCTTCACGATGACCGCGCATTGTTCGAGTTGCTGGTGCTCGAAGGCGCACAGGCGGGACTGAGTTGGTTCACCGTCCTCAAGAAGCGCGAACACTACCGGCGCGTGTTCGACGGGTTCGACGCAAAGAAGATCGCGCGCTGGACTCCGGCGAAGATCGAAAAACTGTTGGCCGACCCAGGCATTATCCGCAACCGGGCCAAGGTGGAAGGCACCGTCGCCAGCGCGAAAGCTCTCCTCGAGATCAAAAAACGCCATGGGAGCTTCGACGAGTTCCTATGGCAGTTCGTGGGCGGCAAGCCCCGTGTGAATACGTTCAAGGCTCTCAGTGAGATTCCGGCCGAAACGGCCGAGTCTCAAGCGATGAGCAAAGCCCTCAAGAAAGCCGGATTCACGTTTTGCGGGCCGACGATCTGCTACGCGTTCATGCAGGCTGCCGGCCTGGTGAACGACCATCTGACGACGTGTTTCCGGTATGACGCGGCGGCTGGAACCAGGCGCAAGTAGTTCACGACACGCCTGCTCGCGAGTTGGGTCTACCCTTCATGATACAATTGATGAAAGGTAGATATTCCATGCCAATCAGCATAAAGAACCACCAGACCGAAGTCCTGGCCCGCAAGCTTGCGGAACTGACGGGGGAAACGCTGACCGAAGTGGTTCGAGCCTCTTTGGCGGAAAGGTACGATCGGCTCCGCCGCACCCGCACCAGGTTTACCCTGGCCGACGAACTCAATGCGATCGCTCTCCGTTGCGCGAAACGGCCCGTCGTGTCGACGCTCAGTCCGGACGAGATCCTCGGTTACGACGCGTCGGGAGTGCCGACGCGATGACCCTGGATACATCTGCGGTTCTCGCGGTACTCCAGGATGAGGCTGAAAGAACCGAGTTTGTGTCGCTGATCGAGCAATCCTCGCGCTGCCAGATCTCGGCCGTTTCGGTGCTCGAAGCGGCAATGGTCCTGGAGGGGCGGAAAGGCGATGATGCGGGCTCCGACTTGGACCGGTTCCTGCAGAGAGCCTCCATCGAGATCGTACCTTTCGATCAGGAGCAATTGCTGGTCGCCCGCATGGCGTTCCGCCGCTTTGGAAAGGGTCGTCACAAGGCAGGACTGAACTTTGGAGACTGCGCCTCATATGCTCTCGCGCAGTGGTCCGGCGAACCCCTTTTGTTCAAGGGGAGCGATTTCGGGGCAACTGACGTCGCCTGCGTCAGGCAGTGAGTGCTCACCGGCAACGCCGCACGCGTCAGACCGTAATCGACCGTGAAGGAGGGGCTTTGCCCGGTTCAAGGAGCGCCACGAGTTCGAAGCCCAGGAACACGCAATGAACAACTTTGTTCAGCGTGGCGACAAGAGATTAGGCAGACCAGACTAGATCTGTGATGATAGAGGCGTGTTGGTCCGTAACATCTCCCAGGCGAAGGCGGAATTGTCAGCGCTGATCGAAGAGGTTCAGAAAGGCAATGAGGTGATTCTCGCGAAAGCGGGGAAGCCAGTTGCCCGGTTGGTGGCTTATCGAGGACTGCCTCAGCCCCGAACTTCCGGTTCGATGGCTGGCGAGATCTGGATTGCGCCGGACTTCGACTCGCTACCTGAAGACATGGCGGAAGCTCTTGGGACGCGGGAGCCTGAGAGTTGAAAGATTCTGCTCGATACCCACATTCTCCTCTGGTGGCTGGCCCATGACCCGTCGCTTTCCTGGAATGCGAAGTTGTTGATCGCTGATTCGTCGAGTACCGCTTTCGTCAGTGCCGTCAGCCTCTGGGAGATCCGTCTGAAGGAGAGTCTGGGCAAACTGCGACTGCCCGCTGACGCTCAGGCCGGCGGCAGCAGGGTCTCATCCTTCTTCGAGAACCATGGGTACAACACCGGCAGTACGAGCAGCGTTAAAGCCGTCGCGGTCACCAGTCCGCCGATGACGACCGTCGCCAGCGGCCTCTGCACCTCGGCGCCGGGCAAGGTCGAGACCGCCATCGGCACAAAGCCCAGGCTCGCCACCAACGCGGTCATCAGGACCGGCCGCAGCCGTACCGACGCCCCGTCGATCACCGCCTGCCGCAAGCCCCTCCCTTCCGACCGGAGGCGATTGATATAGCTCACCATGACAATGCCGTTCAAGACCGCGACGCCGAACAGTGCGATGAATCCGACCGACGCCGACAGGTTCAGATTCAAGCCACGAAGCCAGAGCGCCGCGATGCCTCCGACCAGTGCGAAGGGCACGTTCAGCAGGATCAACAAAGACTGCGGGACGTTGTTGAACGTCGCGAACAACAATCCGAAGATGATCAGCAGGCTGGCCGGCACCAGCAGCATCAGCCTCCGGTTGGCGCGCTCCTGGTTCTCGAATTGCCCGCCCCAGTCGATGGAGTAGCCGGGCGGCACGGTCAGGCCGGCGTTGATCTTCGCCTGTGCCGCCGCGACGAAACTGCCGAGATCGGTGCCGCGCACATTGCACTGCACCACAATGCGGCGCAGACCGCCTTCCCGCGTAATCGCCTCCGCTCCGCGTCCGACGCGGACATGAGCCACCTGCCCAAGGCGTACGCGTTCCCCGCGCGGCGCCACTAGCAAAAGCTCGCGCAGTGCATCGGCGTCTTTGCGGTAGCGCTCCGGCAGCCGCAGGGTGATGTCAAACCGCCTCTGCCCTTCGATCATCTCGGTGACGAACCGGCCGCCGACCGCTGTTTCAATCAGGTCGCGCACATCGGAAACATTCAGGCCGAAGCGCGCCAGTTCGCCGCGGTCCACCTCCACCAGGAGTTCCGCGACGCCGGTTACCACTTCCATCTGTGCGTCCGCCGCGCCGGGAACGGCCGCGATCAGGCGCAACGCCTGTTCGGCCTTCTGTTCCAATACGCGAGGATCTTCACCGAAGATCTTCAGCGCCACATCCGCCTTGATGCCGCTGATCACTTCGTCGAGGCGCATGGCCATCGGCTGGGTAAAGTTGAACGCCACGCCGGGGACGGCTCGTAGCGCGGCGCTCATCTTGTCGATCAGTTCGTCTTTGTTGGCCGACTTCCATTGCTCTTTCGGCTTCAACAAGACATAGACGTCGCCCTGATGAATGCCCATCGCCTCGGTGGCCAGGTCCGGCCGGCCGAGTTTCGTGACCACGCCCGATACCTCTGGCAACTCGTGGATGATGCGTTCGACGCGATTGCTGATGGCAATCGATTCGGTGAGCGAAACGCCGGGCAGCTTGCGGGTCTCAATGAGGATGGAACCTTCGTCGAGCCGCGGCATGAACTCGGTGCCGATGAAGAACAGCGACCCGATCGCGGTGGCCACCAGCAGCAGGGTAGCGGAGACCGTCCAGACCTGGTGATGGAGGAGTAGCGCCAGGGCGGCCCGGTAGCCTTCGCGGAAGCGCTCGAACCAGCGCTCATGCCGCTCGTGGACCGGCTTTCGAAAGGCGGCGCTGGCGGCGGCGGGAACCACCGTGAGCGTAAAGATCAGGGAACCCACGAGCGCGGAGCACACGGTCACCGCCATTGGACGGAACATGCGGCGCTCCAGTCCCTCCAGGAAGAAGATCGGGATGTACACGGCGATGATGATGGCGACCGCGAACACGATGGGACGCGCCACCTCGTGCGCCGCGTCGCGGATCAGGTCGCGGGATGTACTGCCCGGTTCAGCCTTGTCCAGGCGGCGGACGGCGTTCTCCATCATCACCACCGCGCCGTCCACGATCATCCCGAAGTCGATTGCGCCGAGCGACATCAGGTTGGCCGAGATTCCAAACGCCGCCATGCCCGCGAAGCCGACGAGCATCGACAGAGGAATCACCGCCGCGACAATCAGCGCCGCCTTGATGTTCCCGAGAAACAACAGCAGCACCACGATCACGAGCGCGCCGCCCTCCAGCAGGTTGCGCTTGACGGTTGCGATCGTCCGGTCGATCACGTCGCCCTGGTCGTAGAAACCGAAGATCCGCACGCCGGGCGGCAGGGAAATCCTGGCCATCCGCTTCTTCACGCGATCGATGACGTTCTTTCCGTTCTCCCCCTTGAGCATAATGACCATGCCCGACACGGTCTCGCCCTTGCCGTCGCGAAGGACGGCGCCCTGGCGCGGCATGGCCCCGAGGCCAATCTGCGCCACGTCACGCAGCAGTACGCCCGTTCCCTCGCGCGACGAGAGCACGATCTGTTCGAGCGCGGCTTCATTGGGAGCCCTGCCGATGCCGCGCACCACGTACTGCTCGGAAGCATGCTCGATGAATCCTCCGCCAAAATTGGCGTGGTTCTCGCGGACCCGCTCGAAGACGTCGCGCAACGTCAGTCCATAGCCCTGCAGCCGGACCGGATCCACCTCGATCTGAAACTGCTTGGTTTCGCCACCCCAGGTGTTGACCTCGTTCACGCCCGGAATGGTGCGCAACTGGTTTTTGATCGTCCAGTCGTGAAGGGTCTTCAAGTCCATGGCGCCGACGGAATCGGACTGCAGGGTGTACTGGTAGACCTCGCCGAATGCCGTGGCCACGGGCCCGAGCCTCGGTTCCAGGCCCGCGGGAAGCCGGGAACGCGCTTCCTGCAACCGCTCGTTGACCACCTGCCTGGCGAAGTACGTGGGCACGTCGTCGTCGAAGATCACCGTCACGATCGACAGCCCCAGCTTCGACACCGACCGGATCTCCTCAGTCCGCGGCAGTCCCATCAGGGCGCTTTCGATGGGGAACGTGACCAGTTGCTCGACCTCGCTCGGCGGCATGCCCGGACTCTCGGTAATGACAACGGTCTGATTGTTGGTGAGGTCGGGAAACGCATCCACCGCGATTTCCAGCATCGACCGCAAGCCGATGCCGATTACGACCACCAGGCCCAGCAGAACCAGCCAGCGATGTTCAAGATGGAAGTCAATGATGCGCTCGAGCATCCGGGTCTATTCTTCTTCCGTTAACGAGGCTTTCAGGAACTCGGACTTCAGGATGAAGCTGCCCTTGGTGGCAATGAACTCGCCTGCCGAAAGGCCGCGCACGATTTCCGTCGAGCCATCGAGATTACGCCCCAATTCCACCGGGCGAATGACAAAGCGGTCCGCCGCCTGGCGTACGAACACCGAATTCGCTCCCCGCACTTCCTGAATGGCCTCCTGGGGGACGAGCAGCGCCGGCGCCGATTCCCCCACGTCGATCTCCGCTGTGGCATACATCTCGGGTTTCAGCAGGCCGCGCGGATTGCTCACCTCGACGCGAACGTGAACCGTCCGCGTCTGCGGGTCGAGCGCTTCGCCCAGTTTTCCGATCCGGCCCGGAAACGGGCGTTCGGGATAGGCGGCGACAAACAGGCGCACGGGCATCCCTACGCGCAGGCTCGGAAGACTCTCCGAATTGACTTCCGCGATCATCCAGACGCTCGAAAGATCGCTGATCAGGAACAGGTCGTTCGACTGGCTAACGACCGCGCCGCGGCTGATGCTGCGGGTGACGACCACGCCGGGCGCGGGGGCGCGGACCGGGATCAGGTCCTGATCGTCGCCGTGCGCGCCGCCCTGCGGGTGGGGATCCTCGGCTGCAATGCCAAGGAACCCTTCCAGGTGTAGCCGTGTGCGGTTCAGTTCGACTTCGGCGTTCGCGACCGCGGTTCCGGCGAAGCGCCACGCAGCTTCGGCATGCTCTTTCTGCTCCACGGACGCCGCCTTCAGTTCCAGAAGACGGACCGCCCGGTCGCGCGTGCGGCGGGCGTATTCTTCGGCGGTCTTGGCACGGTTCAGCTCTGCCTTGGCCTTCTGGAACTCGGCGCGCGATTCATGAATGTCGTGACTGTGTATCCGCGCCAGAACCGCCCCGGCCTCCACCCGGTCGCCGACATTGGCCAGGACCCGTTCAACCCGGCCCTCGGCCACTGCGCCGACGCGCCACGTCCGGTTCTCGTCCTGGGTAATCCGTCCCGCGGCGCGTAGAGTTCGCGCCACCGGGCGCCCGGTGATCTCGCCTACGGTGATCCCCGCCTGGCGCTGTGCCTCCAGGCTGATGACCACTTGGTCCTTGGCTTGGGCGGGCGCGGCCCTAGCGGCCGCTTCCGCACGCACGGATTCCTGCTTTGGCGCATGCGAACAGCCGCAGGCGATCGTCAGAAGGGCCAGCATCCAACGAATCAAGGCGTGCCTCCCATTGCCATTTCCAGGGTTACCTCGGCCTCGTGATACTCCGCCAAAGTCCGGTAGTAAAGCACCTGTACCTCAATGCGGGACCGTTCCGCGTCGAGCAAACGGAGCAGATCCGATCCTCCTTCACGATAAGCCGCCTGGGCGATGCGGGAGGACTCGAGCGCTTTGTCGAGCAGGCCGCGGAAGGTCTCAGTAACCTGCCGCCGGCGGACGGCAGCGTTTGCGGCCGCGGCCGCGACTTCCGCGCGCACCAGCGCCTCCAACGCCGCGACCTCCGACCGCGCCACTCTCACCTCGGCCGACGCGCTTTCAATCAGGCCCTGGTTTCGATGGATCAACGGTAAGGGCACCTGGACAATTCCCATCATCGTATTGAATCCCGCCGTGCGCTTGTAGCCGATCGAAGCTTCCACATCGGGCTTCGATTCCGCCCGGCGCAACTTCTCGATCGCGAGCGACCGGTTCAACACCTGGCGCGCGATCAGGATCTCCGGACGATTCTCGAGTGCCTGGGCGGCGTCGCCTGCGACGAACGGCCGTACCTCTTCCACCTTATCCGTTAAGACGAGCCGGGGGAACTCCGTTTGCCCCATCTCCTGAAGCAGGAGAATCCGCCCGCGGTCGGCCTCGAGTTCCGCCGTGTTCGCCTCCACCTGCAGCCTCTCCGACTCGAGTCTGACACGCAGCAAGTCAGCCTCCGCCATCGCTCCTTCCCGAACGCGAATTTCATGGAATTCGACAATCTGGTCAAAATTGCGGACGTTGTCAAGCCTGAGCTGATGCACCTTTGCCGCGACCGCGGCGCGCCAGAAGGCGAGCTTCACGCGGGCGGCGATGCGCCGGGAGACCAGGTCCCGTTCGAGTTCGGTCAGCCGCACCCCTTCGGCCGCCGCATCTGTTCTCAGCTCGCGTTTGCCCGCGGTCTCAAACAACTGCGAGAAGTAGACAAAACTGTCCGTATCGCGCGAGGGTTGAAAATCGCCGGTTGCGTACGGCCGCCAATTCTCCGTTTGCAGCGTCAACCGCGGATTCTGGCGTAGCGCGGCCTGGCGGCGTAGCCCCTGCGATACGGCAATGCGTTCGGCACTCCCCGCCAGCAGCGGATGGGTCGCCAGCGCGCGTTCGACGGCCTGCTGCAGTGAGAGAGATTCCTGACCCAGGCCCCACGGCGGATACGCCGCCGCCACCAGGATCCCAATCAAGACGTGCGGCTTTCGCATAGAAGTCGATCGATCCCTGCTACCAGGAGAACAGAAGAACCGACCGTGTGCACCCGTCCCCTTCAAACCAGGCATCACGTCCCGCGGGGAGGGCACGACCTGGTGGATAGCCGTTGCGCCGGCTTCGTGGTGCTCCATCCGCCAGTAGTCGAGATTCTCCGCCAGGATGTGGTGCCGCGCCGGGATCGGGTTGGCGGCGCGGGCGGAATTGCACGCGTCCTGATGTCAGCGGCCGTGCCGGGAACACTTCCATCTTCCACCGAAGGGCGCGGCTCTGGATGGGGCGGGATGGAAGCCGAGGAATTGCTGCGCGAACAGGTGAGGGTGGAAGGCGGAGCCGGAGGGCCATCAGCGAGCGCTCCGGGTTCCAAATAAATTTTTTTTCGAAACAAAACGCGGTGGAATTCGGCGTAATCGGTTGAATTCGCGGGAGATCGGTGTTTTCGGGCAATCGAAACATATCGAAACAAACGAAACAAGTCGGCCCATGGTCTTAGTCCAGGGGAGCGAAGGCCGGCTTTCGGCCAGCGCCGGATCGCACGTGTCCCTCGCGCAAGAGCCGGGCGTACCACGGCTGTCGCGTGCGGCCATTTCGCCAGTCGACAGTAGGGGTAGCATACACGCGACCCCTGCAATTGAGGGTTCGGCGATGGCACGAATTGGACGCTCATCGAGCAGAGCGGCGGCAATTTCCCCGCGTTTCGGATGATTCCAGACGGTACAGGGACGCATCAAACAGGTCTCCCACTCTCACTGTTTCATGGGGAAGCAAGAGTCAAGACTCTTCGGCGAGGCGTGACTTTTGGGAAATGGAAGAAATTGCAGGGAGTTAGGCGACGAAACTTTATTTTCAACCCTTGTGAACGCGTTATCGGCCAATCGTGACGTCACCAAAGAAGAGAGCGAAGCGATTGAAAAGACACGTCGATTGGCTGGTAACGCGCACATTTACTGGTCCAATCTTTTGCAGCGCACTAACCTACT
>JBJXGR010000516.1:0-17745 GCA_046160045.1 Bryobacteraceae bacterium | reverse complement strand
CTGCTGAGCCAGCCGGCCGGCGCTCAATACGGAGAAAGCGGCGATGTGCCCTTCGTGCCCACGCCGGACGAAGTAGTGGCCGAAATGCTCAAAACCGCCGATGTCAAGAAGGGCGATGTGCTCTACGATCTCGGTTGCGGCGACGGGCGAATCGTCGTGACTGCCGCGAAGCAGTACGGCATCCGTGGCGTGGGCATCGACATCAACCCGGAACGGATCCAGGAAGCCAACGAGAACGCCAAGTCGGCCGGTGTCAGTGGCAAGGTCCGATTCATCGAGCAGGATCTGTTCAAGGCCGACATCCGTGAAGCCAGCGTGGTCACCCTGTATCTGCTGACCACCGTGAACCTGCGGCTGCGGCCGAAGCTGAAGAGCGAGTTGAAGCCGGGCACCCGTATCGTGTCGCACCAGTTCGATATGGGCGATTGGGAGCCGCTCAAGAAAACCACGCTGGGCACGCGCACCATCTACCTGTGGGTGATCCCGGAGAAGACTGCGGCGCCGTAGGTCACCAACAGCTCGGCTACTACGGCAGGGTGACCGCGATCGACTCAACCCTTCAGCCGGCTGCTGGCCGGATCGAATAGAGGCTCCCGGCTGACGGTGGCCGGGCAACGGTCACCGAAAAACTCGACGTCGAGCCTGGTCCCCTCGGCGATCAGTTCAATCGGAAGGTAGGAGTAAGCGATCCCCCGCCCAACGGTGTAGCCGTAGCCGGCGCTGGTGACAAAGCCGACGGTTCGGTGGCCGCTCAAGACAGGTTCCTTTCCCATCACGACTGCGGCGGGATCATCGAGGGTGAGACAGCATAGCTTGCGCCGTAGTCCCTCCCGCCGGAAACCCTCCAGGGCCTGGCGGCCGAGGAAGTCGCCTTTATCCGGTTTGACCGCGAAGCTCAACCCGGCCTCGAACGGATTGTATTCGCCGTGAATGTCGGCGCCCCATAGCCGGTAGCCTTTCTCCAGCCGCAGGGAGTCGAACGCGCCGCCGCCCGCGGCAATCGCACCGAACTGCTGTCCGGCCTTCCACAGGCTGTCCCAGACATAAAGCCCGTACTCCGTTGGCGTGTAGACCTCCCAGCCCAATTCGCCCACATACGAGATGCGCAGGGCCGTCGCGGGGGCGTGGCCGATCGAGACTTCCCGGGCGGTCATGTACGGGAAAGCCGCGTTGGAGAAGTCATCCTCGCTCGCAGCACGCATCAGATCGCGCGCGCGCGGTCCCCACACGCCGATCACGCATTCGGCGGAAGTGATGTCGTGAAGGTGGGCGGAGCCGTCACGGGGCAGGTGTTCGCGAATCCACGCCAGGTCATGCATGCCCACTGCGCCGCCGGTGACCACCAGGAAGCGCTGCGGGCCGAGACGCGTGATGGTGAGATCGCACTCGATGCCGCCGCGCTGGTTGAGCAGCGGGGTGTAGGTGATCCGGCCAACCGGCTGGTCCATCTGATTGGCGGCCAGGTGCTGGAGAAACGCGAGCGCGTTCGGACCGGAGATCTCGAGCTTGGTGAAGGGCGTCAGGTCAAACAGCGCCACCCCGGCGCGCGCTGCCCGATGCTCCTGCGCGATGACCGGCGACCAGTTGAGGGCGGTCCAGGCGTCGCGGGCGGGCGTCGCGGCTTCGGCCAGCCCGGCATTCGAGGCATACCACTGCGGACGTTCCCATCCGGCGCTTTCGAAGAACACCGCGCCCAGTTCCTGCTGCCGGCGATGGAACGGACTCACGCGTAGCGGACGCGGCTCCTCCATTTGCTGCAAGGGGTGGATGATGTCGTACACCCAGCGGTACTGCTGAATCCCCCTTCGCCACACAAAGGGCCCGCTGGAGGCGTGACGATGGAACCGGTTGCAGTCGACATCGTGGAGATCCAGACTGGGCAAACCTTGGTCCATGTATTCGGCGATGGCCCGTCCTACGCCCCCGCCGTGCGTGACCCACACGGCTTCCGCCAGCCAGAAGCCTTCGAGGTACGCCGATTTGCCGACCAGCGAATTGCCGTCGGGCGTAAACGCGAAGATGCCGTTGATCTGACAGGGCAGATCGACGCCCGCCAGGCAGGGAAACAGTTCGATGGCCGCCGCGTGTCCCTCCGCGAAATGCTGAGGCGTGAACGGCCTCAGCGCAGAGCGGGCTGTGTCTGCGAGTTCGCCGGCCGGCACGGGCATGGGTTCGTGCCGGTAGGAGCCGATGCCGTACGCGTCGCGGTGCTGGCGGAAATACATCGCGCGGTCCTGATGCCGCACCACAGGATGCACCAGCTCACGAGTCTCCCCGGCCAGGTCCGCAATCGGTCCCGTCCGTACATAGCAATGCTCGAGCGGCAGCATGGGGACCGGCACGCCCGCCATTCGGCCGATGCGCGGACCCCAGATGCCCGCGCACAGCAGGACCTGTTCCGTCTCGATGCGCCCGCGCTGGGTCACGACGGCGTGAACCCGGCCGTTCTTCTTCTCGATTCCGGTAACGGGCGCGTGCGCGAAGAACCGAACGCCCGCGGCGGAGGCTTCTCTGGCAAGGGCCCTCAGCAATCGCACGCCTTTGGCGTTGCCGTCGCTCGGGACGTAGTACGCGCTCGAAATCCGGGACACGTCCATGATCGGGACAAGCTGCCGGGTCTCGGCCGGGCTGAGGATGGCGGCGTCCAGACCCCAGGCTTTGGCGAAGCCCAGCCGCCTCTTCAGTTCCTGATGCCGTTCAGGCGTGCAGGCGACCTCGAGACTGCCCACGGGATAGAAGCAGGGCTCGCCATCGTCCTCGAGTCCCCGGTAAAGTTCAACGGTCCACTGCGCAAGAGCGCAGACGGTTTTGGAGGGATTGGTTTGGAACATCAGGCCGGGGGCGTGCGAGGTGGAGCCGAGCACCTCGACCAGCGGACCCTGGTCCACGACGACGACGTCCCGCCAGCCGAACTTCGTCAGGTGGTAGGCTGCGCTCGAGCCGACAATGCCCGCGCCGATGATCACTACTCTGGCGTGGGCGGGCAGCGGGGTGGCATCCATGGAAGAATCGCCCTCATTCTACTCCTAAGCCGGGTTTCCGGGACCGCCCTGGAAATGCGTCTGAGGATCCCGGAAGTGCGGGGGATCGAACGCGCGGCCGGATTCTGCATTACACTACGAACCTATGCGCTCGACCTGCCTGACCTTCCTGTTCCTGTCTGTGTTGTCCGCGCAACCGCGTGAGATTCTGCCCAAGCTATACTACCGGACCTTCTTTCACCAGCACCCGGCGCTGGCGACGATCCGGACGGGCGAAGTGATCGCGACCAAAACCATCGACTCCAGCGGCCGCGACTTCCGCGGGGCTGTTGCGCATCCCGACCCCGGAAACCCTCTCACTGGCCCCTTCTTCGTCGAGGGCGCCGAACCGGGCGATGCTCTGCTGATCCGCTTCCGCAAGATCCGCATGAACCGCGACTGGGGCTACTCCGGCTATCGCCTGGGTCTCGTCGCCCTGACGCCGGAAGCTATCGAACGTACGTACCCCAACCACTACAAGCCGGACTCGGTGATCCCCGGGAGGGCGAACATCGTCAAATGGCAACTGGACCCAAAGCGTAACCTGGTGCGTCTCAACGACCCGAAGAGTACGAGAATCAAGCTCGAGTTTCCGGCCCGTCCTATGCTTGGCTGCGTCGGAGTGGCGGCGGCGGGCGACTGGGCGCCGACCTCCGGTCCCGCCGGCCCTTACGGCGGCAACCTCGACTACAACGAAGTGGTGGAAGGCGCCACCGTCATCCTTCCCGTGTTCCACCCCGGCGCGCGGTTGTTCATCGGCGACGGCCACGCCTTGATGGGCGACGGCGAGGCTACCGGCAACGGCATCGAAACTTCCATGGACGTCGAGTTCTCGGTCACCGTCCGCAAGAAGGCCAGGCTGACAGGACCGCGTCTCGAGAACGACGTAGCCATCATCAGCATCGGCGCCCAGCCCGAGTTCTCGAGCGCCCTCGACCGCGGGCTCCAGATGGCCACCTCCGATATGGTCGACTGGCTTACCTCGGACTATGGCCTGGAGCCGTGGGCCGCTCACCTGCTAATCTCGTTTCAGGCACGCTATGACGTGGTTACGGTCGCCGGTTCCGTGGGGCTGAGGATCCCCAAACGCGCGCTTGCCGCGAAGCCGTGAGGGCTGCGCTCCGCCCCGCAAGCATTTACAATGGCGGAAGTCTATGCTGTTCGCTTCCTTAGCCCAACTCGACGCGAAAGACCGAATCATCGAAGATCTGGAAGGCGGCAGACTCTCCGAGCAGGCCGCATTTCAGAAGATCCACGAAATCGACCCCGAGGACGCGCACGCGCTGTTCCAACTCGGACGGCTCACCGCCCAGGAGGGCGACCTGCCCGCGGCGAAGCGCCTTTATTGGCGCGCCGTGGAAGCCCAACCTTTCCAGTGGCAGTCCTTCCTGGGGCTCTCCGCGATTGCAAATTCTGAAGGCGATGAACCTCTCAGCCGGGGCCTGATCGAGATTGGCGTCCGCCTGCTCCTGCTCGATGAGGATGCAATCAAAGGAATTGATATGTCGGAATTTCCCATCGGACCCACTCAGGACGGTGAACCGATGGAGCCGGAGGAGAGGCTGCGGATCTTTGCCATGGCTATGGGCGCGAGACGGGACCTGGAGTCCGCTTCCGTGACCGCAACGCTGCGTCCGTACAGGCTCATCCTGTACTGGATGGAATGCAATGAAGTCGACCAGGAGCTAGTGGATGTCCTTTTGGCGGAACGGGAAGTTGTCACGACGCCACTCCTGATCGGGTTGATCCGCTCTTACCTCCAGGACTCTTTTTGCGACGACCTGGTGGTCGAAGGCGCTGTTGCGCTTCTCGGCGAACGAGGCGACTTGACCGTGTTGTTGCCTATCGTCGAATGCTGCACGTCCGACGATAACGACTTTTCGAATGCCGCCGCGTGGGCGTTCGATCGCATCGTGCAGCGGTCTCCCGAGGAGTCGAGGACAGCGCTCCGCTCGTTTCCGGTCAATCTTCCCATCGAATCCCGCCTGGCTCTCATGACCTGTTTAGTCCGAAATCCAGGCTTGGACCGGGACTGCGAGATCTTTGACCTGCTGACGCGTGATCTTGAGGATATCCCCCGCGACCAGATTGAGTTGTTTCTGTCCGTGTCGCTGACTTCGATGGTCGCGGTGGGCGGCAAGAAGGGCCTCGTCCTCGCGCAACGGATCTTCCGGGAGCACGCGAAGCGGTTGCCACGCGCAGCCCGTTCGAAGTTGAACGAGATGCTGAACGAGATGTCCCAGGGACTGTTGCCCGAACTGCAGCACGAGGCCGCCACTCGCTGGACGGTCTACGATGTTTGCTCAGGTAGCGCCCTTTGGGAAGACGATGAGCCGGACGACGATTTTCTCGAAGAGGAACCGGAGTTCTTCACGCCCTCCCCCCAGGTCAAGCCGGTTGGACCGGGCCGTAACGATCCCTGCTGGTGCGGCAGCGGCAAGAAGTACAAGAAATGTCACTTGTCGCGAGACGGCGAATCACCTCACATTTCCGGGCAGGAACTACCCACGATCCAGACCGTGGAAGGCGATAGTTTTCTGAACGCCAAATCGATCTACGAGATTCGGAACGATCGGGCGCTCCGCTCCGTCCTGAGCCGCCAGGAGGACTTCGTCAAAGACGGCCAAGGCTACGCATGGCTGGAAGGCGAGCCCAGCGAGAGCGCGCGGCGTGTACTCGCCCATCTACGCGTTACCGGCGGCCGGCTTGTGGTGGAATGTCATTCGCGCCGCCGCCTGCTATTCGCCAGGGATCGAATCAGCGCGCTCGCTGGAGACGCCCTGCATCATATCCGGGACGAGTTTGAGCCTCTCCGGATCGACGCCCAATAATCCCCCCGGGTCCCCCATCCCGGCCTATTTCGCGCCGCCGGCAACCACTCGGGGAGTCACGGCGCCTTCCAGCCCATCGAGTTTCCCGGTGAACCGATCCGCCGCGCTTCCGTATAGCAGGCGGCTCTCTCCGGCGGATAGCTGTGACGGCGCGGCGACCCAGGTCTTCAATTCCTGGTAAATGACTTCACGGCCATCAATGGCCAGCCGGAAGCCGCCCGACTGATCCGAGTACACCGCGGTCATGAGGACGGCCCGGTCCCCAGGATGGTCCAATTCGTAAGCGACGGTCGACTCCTCGCTCTGCGCCAGCAGACGTAGCTTCCCGTTGCGGTGCTCGCACAGGATCAGGTGCCGGTGGGCTTGCCACCCCAGGGTCACCAGCGGCTCGCGAAAACCATCCGGCTGCCGCCGGAACACCGCCCTCGCCGCTACCCCCACTTCGGGGTTCAGCAGGGGCCGATGCCCGGCAAACGGGCTGAACCAGCCCGCCAGCCGGAGGTAGTTCGACGGACGGCTGCGGAGAAACTCATCGTAGGGACCGCTGATCGCCAACGCGAAATGAGCCACGATTCCGCAGGCGATCGCCATCGGAGCCAGCGCTTTGATCGCAATTCCTCCACCTCGCGCGGCGCGGATCCCGAGGCCCGTGATGGCGGCCAGGCAGAGGCCGGGGGCGAAATCGACCTCGTAGCGCTGCGTCGTGAACCCGGTTGCGGCGACAAACACCAGCAGCACGAAGGAAGAGACCAGGAGGACCCGGGTCAGCAGCCGTACTCCCGGCTGGCTTACTCTTGCCAGCCACGCACCCGCCGGCAGAAACGGCGCCAGCCACAACGCCCCGGCTGTGGGCTCGTAGAAGTACTCCGGCGGAAACGGATGGCCCGGCAGGTGGAACGGCGCACCCGCTACCAGGCGCACCCACGGGAACACCGCGCTGACATCCGGCGGGCACAGGAGGAAGTAATAAAGGCCCGTGGGCAGGTTGGCCCACGCCAGCCTGATGCGGGATTGGTTCATCCCGGAAAGCAGGTACCGGATTCCGAACTCGAACGGGCTTCCGAATCGCGCATAGTTGTAGATCGCGACTACGACTCCGCACATCAACAGGGGAACGGCGAAGGCCAGCACGTCCCTCGCTGTTCTCCGAAAATGCCAGGCCACTCCTGCCACGGCCACGCCCGCGGCCAGCGCCAGGTGGGGCCGGCAGGAGATCCCCAGCCCGAAGAACAACCCCGCGAGCCCCAGCCACCAGGAGGTGCGGGCCGACCCCACTGCCCGCGCCAGGGCGTAGAGCCCTCCCGACAGACAGAAGTAGCCCCCGGCGATGGCGACCTCATAGACCCACACTCGGTTGAGCAGATAAGGAACGCTCTGGCACAAACCGAGCGCCGGCAGCAACAGCAACATCCACGCACCCCCCAACCTGACGCCGGCCAGGTCCAGCAATCGCAGGAAGGTCCCGCAGGAGAACAGGAATCCGCCCCAACAGAACAGGGCCGCGGCGAAACTCTCCGGCAGATCGTGACCGCTGATCAGCCGCCAGGGCGCGAACAACAGCACCGCCGGCCCTGCGCCGTGATACAGGTAATAGCGCCCGTGGAACAACACCATGTCGTGCATTCGCAGCGACTCATCGGCCGCGGGATCCCACGGATCGGGCAGCGCCAGCAGCTTGGGCGACGGCTGGATCTCCAGATGCAGTTGCCCTCGCACGAAGGCTCTCGCCAGGTAGTTGTAGTAGCCGGGCAGGTTGTGGGTCCAGGTGAAGCGGCCGCCAGTGAGTCTCGCGGTCCAGAGATAGAAGACCCCGACCGCCACGGCGGCGGAAACCAACGCCACTGTTCTCATCCGCGCGCCGGGGGGCGAGATCATCTAGGGGATTGTAATCCGGGCGGGGGAGAGGCGTGTTCTCCGGCCGCGCCATCGCACCTCCAGCAGATGCTGACGAAGGGCGGACACCGCTAGCGTGATGGTGTGCAAGAAGGCAAGTAGTGCGCCGGTTTCCGGCCGATCACGCGATTGGACCCCCGGTACTGAGGTGGAGCCCTCCGCGGATGCGGATTCTATCCGCGCAAGATACTCCGTCCCCTCACCTAACTCCTCCCCAAGTAGTCCGCGTCCCACCTCCGAACCGCGGCCGGAAGGCCGCGGACTCATGTTTGGCCTTTGACTAGTGCGGGACGAAGCCGAAGTACGCGGTGATCGCTTTGCTGCCCGCGTCGTCGCCGATGGCTAGCTCCACTGTCACCGGATTGGCGGTTCCCGCCAGGTTGGCGTTCCAGCCCAACGCGCCGAAGACGTAGCGCCTATTCCCCAAGGGTTGCAGGGTCAGAATCAGGCTCGCGCCGCGGTGGATGAATCCGAAGCCGTTGGACCGGAACGATCCCGGCGGTAGCGTGGTGGAGAAGCTGCCCACCTGAAGCCGCAGGCTCTCGGTCAATGGCGCGATACCATTGCTGGACGCGGCCAAGGTGAAGATCGCTCCCGCCGCGAAGGCGTTGTGCCGCAGGTCGATCGCCGCCGATGGCTGGAAGGAGGCGAACGGGGTCACCGCCGGGGACGCTCGCTGGACCGTAGTGGTGAACACGCCTTCGGAGCCGTCGGCAAAGGTGGCGGCAAACGTGAGCAGAAGGCCGTCCAATCCGGATGGCCCCAGGCGCAGCGCGGTGACGGACTTGCCGTCCAGCGTGTCGCCAACCGCGACCACCTTGCTGAGCACGCTGGCCAGGTAGATGCCCGCCTGACCGCCGCTGCCCTGGCCCAGAAACGCCACATGCCCGGCGCTCGTGCTGACGGCGCTGAATCCGGTGAATGCGCCGACGCCGCCGGGGATCGCTGTGCTCAAATCGGCGACCCGGCTGCAGGGTTCGGTTGGAATCGCACTGTCACAGCGATAGACTCCCGCCTGGCCGAGGCCCGTGCCGACAAAGCTGGAGATCAGGCCACTTGCCGCCAGGTGGCTGAAGCCGGTGAACGTGCCGGAACCGCCTGGAATGGCCGTGGTCAGAGCGGCGATAGGGCGGCAGGGATCGGTTGGAATCGCACTGTCACAGCGATAGACTCCCGCCTGGCCGAGGCCCGTGCCGACAAAACGGGTGATGGTGCCACTGGTCGCAATGTCGGAAAACCCGCTGAACGTGCCCGTGCCGCCCGGGATGGCGGTGGCCAGGTCGGCGAGCGGCCGGCAAGGATCGACGGGAGTGGCGGTGTCGCAGCTATACACGCCCGCCTGACCGGCGCCGAGGCCGAGGAAAGCAGTGATGGAGCCGCTGCCCGCCAGTCTTGAAAAGCCGGTGAAGTTCCCGGTACCTCGCGGGATGGCGGTAGCCAGGTCGGCGAGCGGCCGGCAAGGATCGACGGGTGTGGCGTTGAGACACCGATAAACGCCTGCTTGCCCGGCGCCGGTTCCTATAAATGCTGTTTGCGCGGATCCCGCCGCGAAGGCGCCGAAACCGGTAAAGTTGCCGGCGCCGTTCGGGATCGGAGTGAACAGATCGGCCACCCGGATCGGGACTGCGCCAGGCGTTACGGTGCGATAGATACCCTGCTGGCCGCCGCCGCCCACGCCAAAGAACGCAAGGTTGCCCGCGCTGATGGCCGGCCCCCGCGGAAACCCGGTGAATACGCCCGTACCACCTGGGATCGCGCCACCGGTACGAGCCGCGCTGATGAACACCGGCGGCGCAGCGGGCGTGGTTCCGGTGTAGAATTGGCCCCAATATTCATCGTCGTTGTTTCCGGTCGTGTCGCAAATCACCACGCGATTGAAGGCTTGGGTGCTGTGGACGCCGACGAAGGCCAGTACATCGTCCGGCGCGTCGAAATTGAATTGGCCGACCTGCATGACGCCGTTATACAGAGTGACCTGATACATCGAGTTGACCGGCGTTCCGCCCCATGGCGGCATGGTGGTCCGAGGCTCGACGAAGTCAAACCCGAGAGAGAATACCGGAGCGGCTGTGTCGACCTGGAGAATCTCGACCCCTTGCGCGATGTCGTGGCCCGGTGTCGGCAGATACCAATCGGGAACCGCGGCCGCTCCAATACAGAGATCGCCGCCACCCGGGCCAACACTAAACGTGACCGATCCGACCGTCGCGCTTCCGACGCCTCCCGCGGCGACGCAACCGAGGTTCGGCAGCGGCCCGGTCGCGCTGGTGGCGCCGGTGGCCGCCTGGAAGGCCGCTTTGTCGGTGTAGGTATAGAGCGGGCCGCTCCCCGTCGGCGCCGGCGTGGTTCCCGTGTAGAACTGGCCCCAATACTCGTCGTCGGCGGTCCCGGTGGAGTCGATGATCACGACCCGATTAAACGCCACCGTGCTGTGGACTCCGGCGAAGGCGATCACGTCGTCCGGCGCGTCGAAGGTGAATTGGCCGACGTTCGTCGCGCCGTTGTACAGCGTCACCTGGAACACGGAGTTGACCGGAGTTCCGCCCCAAGGCGGCATAGTGGTTCGCGGCTCGACGAAGTCAAACCCGAGCGAGAAGACTGGCGTCGCGGTCTGAACCTCGAGACTCTCGACCCCTTGCGCGATGTCATGGCCCGGAGTGGGCGGATACCAGTCAGGCACAGCGGGCGCTCCGATGCAGAGATCGCCGCCGCCGGGACCGACGCGGAACGTCACCGATCCGACGGTCGCGCTGCCAACGCCTCCCGCCGCGACGCATCCGAGGTTCGGCAGCGGACCGGTCGCGCTCGTCGCGCCGGTAGCGGCCAGGAACGCCGCTTTGTCTGCGTAGACGCGGATCGGGCCTGTCGCCGCAGTGGCGCTGAATACACAAGCAAGCAAGAGAACGGTTGTCTTTGGCATGGCAGATACAAGGAGGAGGAGCGGCCGCAAATATTACCGCGGGCGTTCATCCGCGGTTGATTTTCTTCCGGACCAGGCCGGCCCCGACCAGCCCCGTCGCCAACAGGACGAACGACGCCGGCTCGGGAATCGGGTTGGGTTGCGTCACCAGGCCTCCCGGACCGTACGCCGTCCCGGACCCGGATAGCACGGAGAAGTCGCTCAGCGCGCCGCCACTCGAATCGAATATCGAGATCCCCGTCAGCGTCGCCGAGGTCAGGAACGTGCTGCCCCATGCGCCAGTGGCTGACGGAATCACGCTGGCGAACAGGCCGACGCTCAGATCGAAGGGTGTTCCGAAGACGATCGGAACGTCGAAGAAGAACTCGGTCGAGCCGCTGATGGAGGCAGGCAGGACCGTGAAGGCGGCTCCGCCTGGAACGGGGTTGCGAACGACAGCGTTGGTGAAGCCCCGCGGATCCACGGTCAGCCGCACCCCGTCGAACTGCGGTCCATTGTCCTTCTGGTAGAAAAAGATCAAGTAGGCCCCTCCCGGCCCGGCAGCCGACATGGAGCCATCCAGCGTCATGGTCGCGCGAAACATGCCTGCCTGGCCGGTGGCGCCCGGGATGGTCAGGGTATCGCGCGAAATGCCAAAAGCTTCCGAGCCGATGTAGGTCATGTTGTTCGACGGGCCGGTGTAGCTTGCGGCGGCGAGCACGCCGACGTCGAAGTAGTCCGCCCGGCCCTGCGATGAGCCGTTATAGGTCACTGTGGTCACTCCGTCGATCGCGAAGGTCGAGTTGAGCGCGCTACCGGACGTAATCGGGCCGAAGGCGGAAGTCAGCTCGTTCAGGTTCTGGCCCACGCCGCACCCGGTGTCAATGGGGAACCCGGCCGACGGAATGGAGCCGACCGGGAGATTGTTCCGCACCTGCGCGGTGGGCCCGCCCGTGGTGCACGACAGCGGGGGTCCGGCGGCTCCCAACTGGCTCTGGCCGGCCACTGTGTTGGCGTACGTGATCAGGGCCGCCGACGCGCGAAAGGGTAGCAGGGCGCACGTAAACAAGAGGACGCGAGTCTTGTGGGTCAGCATGGCAATGACAAGGAGGGGAACCAGTGGCGGATATTACCCCCGCCCGCCAAAAAAAACCCGGCTACCGCCGGATCCACGCAGATACGGGCTTTGTTAGAATCGCGGGAATGACCCCGCTCCTATGGGCCTTGGTCCTTTTCGCACAGGAGGCCGAGCGGGTCCGCGCCTTGGAACTGAAAACCCAGGGCGAGCAGCAGTTCAAGCAGGATAAGCTCGCCGAGGCGGCCCGGATCACGCTCCAGAGCCTGAAGATCTCCGAAAGCATCCACGATCGTCCGGCCATCGGCGACGCCGCCAATCGCATCAGCTACTTCCACTACCTGATGGGGAATCTCGCCGAGTCCAAGCGCTACGCCGAGCGCGCTTACGCCATGCGCAAGGAGCTGGGCGACGAGAAGGGCATCGCCGGATCGCTCAACAACCTCGGCGATCTGGCCATGCGCATGGGCGAAGTCGACCGGGCCTTGGAGTATCTGCCCGGGGCGATCGCCGGCTTCACGCGGCTGGGCGACGTCCGGCTGCGGGCCCTGGCCACGGGCAACCTCGGGATCGTCAGCATGTACCTGGGCGACCCCGTCCGCGCCCTGGAGCTGGTCAAGGAGGCGCTCGATCTTTGCCGCTCCATTAACAACGAAAGCGGCATGGCGCTGGCCTACAGCCGCCTCGGGCAGGTCTACCGGAACCAGGGACGGCACGGTCTGGAACTGGACTCGTATCAGCGGTCGCTCGATCTTCGCCGGAAGCTCGGCGACAAATGGGCGGTGGCCGTCGCTTTGAATAACCTCGGGCTGGCTCACCACGTGCTAGGGAATCCCGAGCAGGCAGAACGGCTTTACCGGGAAGGCCTGGCCTTGAACCGCGAGGTGGGGAACATGGGTCTGCTCTCGACCACGCTTCAGAACCTGGGGGCGCTGGCCGTCGAGCGGGGCCGCCCCGCCGACGGCGTGCTCCACTTGGAGCAATCCATCGCGATCGCCCGGGCGAATCATCAGGGAATGGAAGAGAACGAGGCTCAACTGACCGCCGCCGGCGCGCTTCGAAAACTGAAGCGATTCGATGAAGCGGAGACGCACTTACACCAGGTGGCGGCCCGCTCCTACCTGCCCGAGCGTGCGCTGGCGCAAACGACACTGGCGGCCATAGCGTACGACCGGCGGAACTACGCGGAAGCCGCGCGGATGGCGCAGCAGGCCGTCGATTTGAGCCGCGAGATCGACACACTCGACGTCGAGTGGTACGCCCACACCATCCGCGGCAAGGCGCTGCTGGCTGGGCGGCAGACCGCCGCGGCCGGTGAGTCGTTCGATCGCGCCATCGAGGTGATCGAGCGGCTGCGCACTATGGCCGGCGGCGACGAGGGAGACCGGGAGCGCTTTTTTGCCGACAAGCTCGACCCCTATTACGAAGCTATCGCCATCGCGTTCCGGGAAAACCAGGCTGGCAAAGCCCTTCAGTATGCCGAGCGCGGCAAGGCGCGTGTGCTCTTTGAAGCGGTACGCTCGAGCCGGTCCGCAGCCATGGACCGGCTGCCGCCCGGGACCCAGCGTCGCGAGCGCGAGCTGCGCGCGCGGCTGGTGACCCTGAACGGGCGCATTCGCAAGGAAGGCGTGTCCCGCGCGCTTGAGTCCGAAAGAGCCGCGGTCCGGAAGGAGCATGAGGCGCTCCGCGCGGCGGCGCTGGCGGGCTTTACCATTCCGGGCAGCGATTCCCAGTCGGGAATCACGCTGGCCGCCGCGCGGAAGCTGGCCGGACCGGACCGCGTGGTTCTCGAATACGTCACCATGGCGGATCGAACGCTGGTGTTCGCAATAACCGCACAGGCCGTGCGCGGTTACTGGCTACACCCGCCGTCGCAGCGAATCCAGGCGATGAGCCGCGAGCTTCGCAACCTCACTGCCAGCCGCGATCTGCGCACGGCCGAATCGGCCCTGGCGTTGTACCAGGTGCTGATCGCGCCAGTGGAGGCGCTGGTGCACGGCAAGGCGGAGGTGGTGGTCATCCCGGATACCTTCCTGTGGGAAGTTCCGTTCCAGGCTTTGCGATCTCCCGCCGGGCGCTGGTTGATCCAGGATGCTGCCATCTCCTACGCGCCATCGCTGGCATTCCTTGCCGCCGCGCGGGTCCAGCCCCGCCCGCGCCGGACCGAGGCCAACCTGCTGGCCTTCGCCAATCCACGCACAGAAAGCGGCGACCTGCCGCCCCTGCCAATGGCCGAGGAGCAGGTGACCCGCATCGCCCAACTGTACGGTCCCGATCGTAGCCACGTGCGTACGGGTCCGTCGGCCGGGGAGGCCGCGTTCAAGGCGGAGGCGCCGAGCCACTCTGTCCTGCATATTGCCGCCCATGGTGTCCTCGATGAGGGAAGTGCGATGTACTCCCACCTGGTCCTGTCCCATGCGCCCAAGGACCCGGAAGACGGCCTGCTCGAAGCCTGGGAGATCATGTCGATGAAACTCCGGAGCGACCTGGTGGTGCTCTCGGCCTGCGAGACGGCACGCGGCCGGGTGTCGAAAGGCGAAGGCGTCATCGGACTGGCTTGGGCGTTTCAGGTGGCCGGTGCGCCGTCCCTGATTGTGAGCCAGTGGAAAGTGGAATCGGCGAGCACGATGGAGGCGATGGTGGCATTCCACCGCGCCTGGACCACGTCCGGCTACCGCTCGAAAGCGTCGGCACTGCGTGCGGCCTCGTTGCAAGTGCTACGGAATCCCGATTACTCTCACCCTTTCTACTGGGGCGGCCATATCCTGGTCGGCCGTTCCGACTAACCCTGGCCATGGACCTGCGGCTACAACCATACCTGGATGCGGCCGATGAAGCCGATGCGGAGAGTGTTCTCGGCGAAATCATCACCGGCCACGCGGCGCCTGTGGTTCGGAACATCGTCGCAGCCAGGCTGACCGGATCAGCCGATGCGGAAGACGTCGCCTCCGGGGTGATACTGGAGTTGATTTCCCGTATCCGCGGCATCCGGTCGGGATCCAGCGTGGAGCCGATCGAGGACTTGGCCGGCTACGCCGCCAAAGCCGCCTACAATTCCTGCAACGGCTACTTCCGGGCACAGGCGATCGATACCATCGCCGATCTTGCCGTGGTGGATCAGACGCCCGGACCCGACCGGATCGCCGAGTCCAGGCTGTTTGCGCGGCGGCTTTGGGAGGAAGTCCAGCAGTTGCCGGTCAATCAGCGCCGTGCGCTGCTGTTGAACGCCAAAGACAACGCACTCTCCCTGTTTCCAGTGTGCGGAGTGGCCTCGATCCGGCAGATCGCCCATTCCCTGGAGATGCAGCCTGAAGAACTCGCCACGCTCTGGAACGACCTACCCATGGAAGACCAAGTGCTGGCAGCGCGATTGCAAATCACACGCCAGCAGGTGATCAACCTGCGAATGTCCGCCCGGAAGCGGCTCGCCAACCGCCTGCGGGACTGGAGGTAATATCCGATGCGCCAGATGGTCTTAACTGGGATGGAACTCGCTTGACCCCGCATCTCATGGCTGACGAACTGGAGTCCTACCGCAGCCGCAGGCTCGCACCCCCGGATTTGCTGCGCGTGGACGATCATCTGGCTGCCTGCGAGGTATGCCAGGCCAGGCTGGCCGGACTCGTGCCCGTCGGCGGGATTGCCCAGCCGTGGCGCGAGTCCTTGGGGGAAGGCGCCACGCGGCGGCTCCCGATCCGGATCCTGGCGATCGCGGCGGCGGTCGTGGTCTGCGTGGTACTCTTCCGCATTCAGCAGCGTCCGCCGCTCATCGCCCGGCTCCAGGACGGCGGGACCGAGGTCACGCTAGACGGCGCCGGTCGGTTATCTGGAATCGGCGGCCTGACTCCGGGCCAGGAACGCGCGATCCGCGCCGCGCTCCAGGAATCCAGGCTGGGGGCGCCCCCTTGGGTTGCGTCGCTAATTGGCAGGCGAGAGGTCCTGATGGGTTCCGGCGGCGGGGCTTTCAATCCCGTGCTCGCGCCCGTTGGAACCGCCGTGTTGGAGGACCGGCCGCGGTTCCGGTGGCGAAGCGTTCCTGGCGCCGCCAGCTACGTGGTGATCGTTCAGGACGAAACCACCGGACGATCCATCCGAAGCGAGCCGTTGGTGACAATGGAGTGGACTCCCTCTCAACCGCTCGAGCGTGGCCGCCGGTACTCGTGGCAACTGGCCGCCCGCCAAGCAGCCTATCCAGCTCCTCCGGATCCGCCAGCCCGGTTCCAAGTGGTGGATCACGATGCCGCCGCCCGGCTCACCAGTCTGCCCGGATCTCACTTGCTTCGCAGCGTTTCCTACGCGGAAGCCGGACTCTTGGATGCCGCGCAACTCGAACTGGAAGCGCTGGCTCGCCAGAATCCGGATTCGACCCCCGTCCGCGCCTGCCTGGACGCACTTCTCCGCCTTCGCCGGCCCGAGTAGCCGCCCCTTCGCGCCATCGTAGGAGGAGGGCCGACGCCTCCGCCCCGGACTGGTGCACCATTCGCGCCCAGTTCCCCGCCCTGCAAGACTGGACGTACCTCAATACCGCGACGTACGGGCCTCCGCGCTGCGCCGAGGAGGCCGTCGCCCGCCATTTCGCCCCCCCGGGTCGAGAACGCCTGCGGCGATCACATGGCGTGGTTCGAGGATGCCGATCCGCGCCGGCTTCGAGTCGTGGACCAGCCGCGCCAGGCAGCGCAAGATCAACACGCTGCGGTCCGGATGGCGGCGGCGAAGCGCGGCCGGGTCGGCGTCCACTTCGATCGGCGCGAGCCGCGACGCAGCGCCATCGGTGGGCCTTGGAGGTCGGCCACATAGTGGATGGCTCGCTGGATCTGCTCGCGGTTCCACAGATACCGGGTACTACCGTGCCGCGCCCAGCGGCGCCGGTCCGGCGCATCTAACCCCGCCTCTCCCAACCAACGGCTGGCTCGGGCCTTCAGAACGCCCATCAGGGGCTCCGGTGCGGCAGGTGCATCGACGACCACATGCACGTGATTGCTTCGCACGTGCGCAGCCGCCAGCGACCAGCCGCGAAAGGCACAAGCGTCGCGAATGGCGGCGAGCACCACCTTGCGCCGAGGGTCGTCGAGCGTGTAGGGACGCTGGCTCATGCGTTCACGGATCACCTCGGCCCGGATGGGATTCGGCTCGATCGTCGGGGATCCGGGAATATGGTGAACCCGATCCACCGCGCCGGGCACATCCCCGGCGACATGGGCCCCGTAACAGCAGAAGGTGAGGAGGTAGGTCACTCACTCGAGTAGTGGCCGACAGCGGTCCTGATTCTCACCCAACCGTGCCGGAAAGCCGCGAAAAGCGCCCATGCCCTCATCCGAACCCCGGCCGGAAGGCCGGGGACTTGAGTTTCTACATTTTCAGGCTATCCGGTGACGGGCATCGAGCAGTGACGCGCGCTTTCACAGCGCGTCTGGCGATCGGCTTGTGGCGTGTGAATTGTAAGGGCCACATACATGCAGCCCGCCGGCCGGAGGCCGGCTTGCGGAGGGGCAAACGCCGTGCGCGGCGCTCAGCGCCTTCCTTTCGGGTTCGGACGTGCGCAGCCTCCTGGCGGAGTGCACCGAAAGGCTCAATGGGCGGCTTTCTGACGGTAGTTCGGTCCCCGCGTCCAGCTTGGCTCAGACAATGAGTGGCATGCCGGTGCGGTTCCGGAAAGCCGGCCTGCGGCCGGTGCGCCGCATGTATGCGGCCCCTACGTCGACAACGCGGGCAATCTCTCTAGGCGCGCCTGCGAGTTGGCGCCTATGGGTCAATGGCGGTCAGCCGAAAATGTAGAAACTCGAGACCCCGGCCGGAAGGCCGGGGACCAGCGTTCCCCCCCGGCCCCTCGACTTGCCCTCATCCGAACCCCGGCCGGAAGGCCGGGGACCAGCGTTCCCCCCCGGCCCCCTCGACTTGCTCTCATCCGAACCCCGGCCGGAAGGCCGGGGACCAGCGTTCGAGCAAGGAGAAGGCCCCAGGGAAGCGCGATCGCGCCACGTCGGATCAAAACAGCGTCAATGGCGTCGTGGACGTCGTGCAACAAGT
>JBJXGR010000515.1:0-3660 GCA_046160045.1 Bryobacteraceae bacterium | reverse complement strand
GGACGCGGCGCCAGCGCCCCGAGCACCTCCGTGAAATCGAAGGGCAGCCGCGCGGGGTCGTTGCCGTATTCCGTTTCAATGCGCGGCATGTAATACTTCCGGCTCCACGCCGTGATGTCGCCGCCATGATGTTTGGCAAACACGTTGAAGCCGCAACTGGAGACCACGGCGGCCACTCGCTCATCGAAAGCCGCCAGAAACAGGGCGTTATGCCCGCCGAGCGAATGTCCGATCACACCGATGGCTTTGGGATTCACATACGGCAGAGAGGCCAGCAGGTCGAAGCCGCGCCGGTGATTCACGATCCCCTTCATGGTCGCGCTCGCGTATCCCATCTGATAGGGATCGGTCGCATACTCGCGGGTGTGCAGCAGCGGATAGTCGAGCGCGAGGGTGACATAGCCGCGTTGCGCGAGTTCGTGCGCGTAGCCCATGTTGGGGCGATCGCGGACCAGGCCGGCCGGGGCATCCTTTCCGGGCTTCGAACTGCCGGGCAGGCACACCATGGCCGGAAGCCGCCCGCTCACCTTTGCCGGCGCCGAGAGATACCCGGGAAGGCGGTCGCCGGGTTCGGGTACGAACGTGACGTGCCGCCGCACGTAGCCGGGCATGGACGTCTCGTCGAGCACCCGCATATCGAGCGGAGCCGTCGCGGGCGCGGGCAGGGGGCCCATGACGCGCTCCATATTCTCGCGCAGGTGGCCGGCGCGAATCTTCCAGTCTTCGGGCGTTCTGACCACACGGCGGCGACCCTGCGGATCGAGGTAGAAGAGCAGGTCTTTTTTGTTCTCATACACCGGAGCCGCCGCCGCGGCCGCCGTCGAAAGAAGAAAGTATCTGCGAAGCATGGGTGCCGACGATGGAAAGTGTACCAAGGTTCGGCGGAAGGAATTCCCGAGAGAAGCCGTCCCAGGCGACCCGGCCCGCCTTTCGCGAAATTTGAAGAGAACATCATTCCGGTTGCAGGCCGCAGAAGGAACGGCCTATCCTGGACGGGAGTTCTGAATGCGTTCGACTTGGGCGGCATTGGTGTTGTGTCTTGCTGCTTGGCTGATCCCGCTGTCCTCACCGGCGAGCGGCGCCGGTGCCGTTCCGCTATCCGGTCAGGCGTCGGTTCGCTGGATGCGGTGGCTGCTGCCCCTGCCCCACGAGGTACGGCTGGATCGAAAGATGGTGGTGCCCCGCGGACGCATCCAGGTGACCCTGCGCCCGGGCGCCGGACCCGTGGAACGGCAGGCGGCCGGCGAACTCTCTTCCATCCTTGGGGCAACGGACGGTGCGCCGCTCTTCACCATCCTGGTTGGGATTCAGGACAAGGCTTGGCCGCAAGGTGCGCTACCCGAATCGCGGCGTAAGCGTTTGGAGAGTCTTCCCAACCGCGATCAGGCATACGCAATACTCCCCGCAGCGGACTCTGCGCTACTGCTGACAGCATTGGATGGCAAAGGCGTCTACTACGCCGCCCGCACCCTGAGTCAGCTATTGGAAACTTCCGCCAGGCAGCAAGACGTCGACGTGCCGCTGGCCGATATCACCGACTGGCCGGACATGGAGGAGCGCGGGCTGTGGAATTTTCCCGACCCCGCAAATTGGGTGCCTTGGATGACATCGCTGAAGCTCAACTACGGAAAGATGTCGAACACGCAACTGAAAACCGTCGAGCGCGGCGGCAGGAACGGCGTGGTGATCGAGACGCCCCTGTACGAACTGGCACGGCGGCAAGCCATGCAGTACATGCCTTACCTCATCCACCTGAACTTCCTGGACGCCAGCGGATTATTCCGGGCGTATCCGGAACTGGCCGGGCGTGGCGACGCGGCGCTGGCTGGGCGCTACTTCGCCCACAAGCGCGGCAGCCAGCATCGCGCACCGTTCGCGGCTCACCCGCAGTTTCAGAAGATCGTCCAGGAGTGGCTCGAGGACATGGCCGCACAAGGTGTCGACGAGGTAAGTTGCTGGTTGTCGGAGCGGCCCGCCGAGGACCAGCGGCCGGAGACCACCGCCGTAGGCCAGTTCGTCCTGGCGGGGCGCGCCTTAGTCAATGCCTGGCGCGAAGTCCGTCAACGGCATCCGCAGTTCCGCATCCGGCTGTTCCTCTCCACGGTCACGACGGAACGCGACTATCGCGTGGTGGCGGAAGCGCCGCCGGAAGTTCGCATCGAGCGAGCCTGCGCCACCGCGCTCGAACGCGTCACGCACTTACCCCGCGATCTGTTCCGCTATCCGTTGCTGGATCACTATGCGGCTGAGGGCCGGTGGGTCGCGAGTTACGACGTGCCGATTGGCGCCAACGCCCGCGTCGACACCCCGGAATACAAAGTGCCCCAGACCTCGGTCCACCGGGTGCGCGACTATCTCGTCCAACTTTCGCAGCGCCGCTACCGGGGCGCCTACGGGATGCTCGCTTGGTCCAGGAAGGCGCGTGAAACCTACGGTTTCAGCACTGCGGCGCTGGCCGAGTACGGTTGGAATCTGAATGGCCGCGGGACACGCGCGTTTGCCACCGCGTGGGCGACTCGCGAAGGCATGGAGAATCCCGAAGCCTTCGGCGAGTGGTCGGAGATCATGGGCCCGATCGAATTCGATGTCTACGATTCGGAGTTCCCCGTAGCCTATTCGTGGGGCAAGTTCATTCAGTTGATTCGGGAGCGCCGCCGGCCCTATTTGGGAGAAGGGGTTTTCCGCTACTACACGAACCCGCGGGATTTCTCCGGTAAGATCGCTGCGTGCGACCGCGCCATGGCGATTGCCGAGCGGTTCCAGAACCCCTATTTCGCCGATGAGACGCGGATCGTGCGATCCTATGTCCGGCTCGCGCAGTGGTTGTACGAGATAGCCGAACAGGTATCTCTCGATTCGCTGGAAAGCCTCGCCAGCCAGGACAAGCTCCGCAAATCTCTGCGAGGCTTGGAAGCCGCCGGGGAAGAGAATGCTAACGCGATCCGCCTGTGGCGGAACCACCTCGGCCCCGCCGATTGGGATCGGCCGCCCCAGATCGACTCCTCCGTGCAGCGGGTTCTTGATGCCATCCAGGGCACCCGAACGACGGTCTCCGAGATCAAGGACTTTCTCGAGGGCAGGTACTTCTATTAGCGTCTCCGACAGTGGCGGCAACGGCTCAAGGACATTGAGGATGAAGCTGAGCGGGGGGAGGAGCGGGACAGACGGGACTGTCTCAGATTGTGCGAGAACAAAGCACCAGCAGGTGCACTAACTCGGTAGGATGCCTCGTTTCGCCTGCGTCGTCGTTCCCGAATGTGCTCACCATGTTACCCAGCGAGGAAACGCTCGCCGCGACGTCTTCTATTCCCCCACCGAGCGAAGGTATATCTGGGCTTGGTGAAGCAATACTCCGAATACTACCAGCTTCGTATTCTGGGCTACTGCCTGATGAACCTGTCTGCCCTGGCAATACGCGCTCAGCGGAAGCCTGCTGTGCGGATTTTGAAAGGGCGTTGGGTACTCCCCGTACCTCGCTGGCCCGCCTTTCTCCATTTCATTCATCCAGAGGATTTTATCGACCTGGCGCGAGCGGTCGCTGGGCATGTTTGGTACGAGTGTACTAGGTTGCTATTATTCGCCGACGCCGTGGAAACGCCCAACCCAATCGGAATAGCTCCCCCTAATAATGGATAGCAGGGCGCTCGTTGAATGCGCCTC
>JBJXGR010000514.1:0-31324 GCA_046160045.1 Bryobacteraceae bacterium | reverse complement strand
TCCCCAATGATGATCGGCATAGGCGGGGCTAAAACAATTTCCCACGCCTACGTTACTCCGTTCCTACGGAAATGTCCAGAGAAATCTCTCACCTGCCCGACCGGTCCCGAAAACCGCCAATCTCCAGAGACTTCGTCCTCGAGGTCGACGAAGACGCGCGTGTCGTACAACGGGCGGATGGGTTCATATAAGGCGAAGATGCCATCCACCAGGACGACAGGAGCCGGCGCGACAGCCACCGGGCGGGCGCGGCGGGTGTGGGTCGCGAAATCATAGTCCGGCCGCAGAATCGCTTCGCCTCGCTTGAGTGCCGCCAGTTGCCGTTCGATCAGGGGCCAGTCCAAACTGTCCGGGTGGTCGAAGTTCTGACGGGTCCGCTCCTCGAACGGAAGGTGTGACAGGTCGCGATAGTAATGATCGAGGGCCAGAACAAGGCTCTCGACGCGGGCGGAAACCGCGCGCGCCGCTTCCGACTTGCCCGAGCCGGAAGGTCCGGCCACTCCGATCATGTGAACAGCCGGCACCGGTCACCGTCTCCGCGTCGCCAGGAACCATTACGGGCGGGTGGGAACCAGGGACGCATCTGCCCCAGGATGGCAGGCGGCAGCGGGCGGGCGCAAGCGGCCTGAGCGCCAAAGGCCGATACCCGGCGCGTCGCAGCCCGCACCGTTTTCTTCTCCCCGGCTTCGGCGGATTCCCCATGAAACCCCTTGCTATATTGGTACTTCCCGATGCAAATCGACAAAGTCTACGAGCCCCAGCGCTTCGAGCCGCATTGGGCGCAATGGTGGATCGAGCAGAAGGTGTTTCAGGCCGACGTGAAGGCGCCGGGACCGGTCTTCTGCCTGGTGATTCCTCCGCCGAACGTCACCGGTTCGCTGCACATGGGCCACATGCTCGATCACACCGAGATCGACGTGGTGGTCCGCTGGCATCGGATGCGGGGCTACAACACGCTGTGGGTCCCGGGGACCGACCATGCGGGAATCGCCACGCAGATGGTCGTGGAGCGGCAACTTGCCGCGGAAAACCTGACGCGGCACGATCTGGGCCGCGAAAAGTTCGAACAGCGCGTGTGGCAGTGGAAGGCCGAATCGGGCGGGACCATCAAGGAGCAGATGATTTGCCTGGGAACCAGTTGCGACTGGAGCCGGGAGCGGTTCACGCTCGATGAGGGCCTCTCCAACGCGGTCCGCGAGACCTTTATCCGCCTCCATGAGAAAGGCCTCATCTATCGCGGCGAGTACATGGTCAACTGGTGTCCCCGCTGCCAGACGGCGCTGTCGGACCTGGAGGTCGCGCACGATTCCGTCCAGGGCAACCTGTGGCACATCAAGTACCCGGTCAAGGATTCAGACCGGTTTCTGGTGGTGGCGACGACGCGACCGGAGACGATGCTGGGCGACACGGCGGTGGCGATCAACGAAAAGGATTCGCGCTACTTCGACCTTCATGGCCGGACGGTGCTGCTGCCGCTGATGAATCGCGAGATCCCGATCGTGCTCGACGACCTGGCCGATCCACAATTCGGAACCGGCGTGGTGAAGGTGACGCCGGCTCACGATCCAAACGATTTCGAGTGCGGCAAGCGCCACCAGTTGCCGTTTGTCAAAGTGATCGGCGAGGACGCGAAGATCACGGCGGAGGGGGGCGCGTATGCGGGGCTGGACCGCTTCGAAGCGCGCAAGCGAGTCCTGGCCGATCTCGAAGAGCAGGGCCTGCTCGTCAAGACGGAGCCGTACGACCTGAGCGTCGGCAAGTGCGACCGCTGCAAGTCGGTGGTGGAACCGCTGGTGTCGATGCAGTGGTACGTCAAGACCAAGCCCTTGGCGGAGAAAGCGATCGCGGCGGTGAAAGACGGCCGCATCCAGATCATCCCGGAAAACTGGGCCAAGACCTACTTCGAGTGGATGTACAACATCCGGGACTGGTGCGTCTCGCGGCAGTTGTGGTGGGGCCACCGCATCCCCGCGTGGCATTGCCGGGAGTGCGCCGAGGTGGTGGTGGCGCGCGCCGCGCCGAAGACGTGCCCCCGCTGCGGGGCGGACAACTTCCGGCAGGATTCCGATGTGCTCGACACGTGGTTCAGCTCCGGCTTGTGGCCGTTCTCCACTCTCGGCTGGCCGGAGAAGACCGAGGATCTGCAGACCTACTATCCGACCTCGCTGCTGATCACCGGCTTCGACATCATCTTCTTCTGGGTCGCGCGGATGATCATGCTGGGTCTCGAGTGCACGGACAGGGTGCCGTTCCGCCAGGTCTACATGCACGGGCTGATTCGCGACGCCGAACGCCAGAAAATGTCGAAGACGAAGGGCAACGTCATCGACCCGCTGGTGGTGACGCCCAAGTACGGGACCGACGCGGTGCGGCTGGCATTGCTGATGGGGGCCGCGCCCGGCACCGATATCGTCCTGTCCGAAGAGCGGATGGAGTCGACGCGCGCGTTTGCCAACAAGATCTGGAATGCCGCCCGGTTCCTGTTTCTGAATATGGATCGATGCGCGGTGGAGCCGTGGCTTCCGGAAAGCCTGGAGACCTATCGCCCCGAGCCGGACCCGCTAACCCTGGAGGTGCCGATCGAGGACCGCTGGATCTTCAGCCGGCTGAACGATTGCGCCGAGCAGGCCAATCGGGCGATCGAGCAGTATCGCTTTCATGAAGCCGCGCAGGTGCTGTGGCAGTTCTTCTGGCACGAATTCTGCGACTGGTATGTGGAGCTGAAGAAGCTGCGGTTCCGGGACAATTCCGGGCTGAACGCGGATTGGAGGAATATTCTCGGGGCGTTTGAAGGCGCACTCCGGCTGCTGCATCCGCTCGCTCCCTTCCTGACGGAGGAGCTTTGGCAACGCATGGCTGGGGAGCGCGCCGGCCGCGGGCGTCCGGTCTCGATCTCCCTGGCCTCCTATCCGGAGTACCGGCAGGAGGCGGCCGACCACATCGCCGAGCGCGACATGCAACTGATCCAGGATGTCGTGACCGCCGCCCGCAATCTGCGGGCTGATCTGAAGTCCGATCCCAAACAGGCCCTGGACGGCTTGTTGTACAGCCGGGGCCAATCTTTGGCGGTAGCCAAACAGAATTCCGAGGCGATCCAGAGGCTGGCCAACCTGAGGTTGGAGTTCCAAGAGGGTTCGGCGCCGCAGGGGGCGGGCGCTGTCCGGTCAGCCAACGAGTTCGACCTGGTCGTTCGCGTGTCGCAGGAACAAGCCTCCGCCCAACGCAAGCGGCTGGAAAAGGAAAGAGACCAGTTGGAGAAAGTCATCGCCAACTCGCTTCGGCAACTCGGCGACGAGTCGTTCATGGGCAAGGCGCCGGCGAAAGTGATCGACGGTATTCGCTCCAAGCTTGCCGAGTACGAAGCGCAACTCACCAAAGTGGTGAGCGCGCTCGAACACCTGTAATGACGGCAGACGAACGGAAGGAATTCCTGGATACGGTCCGGCGCGCGCTGGATGAGGATATCGGCGCGGGCGATCTGACGACCGAAGCCTGTATTCCGGCTGGGCAGCGCGCGGCGGGGCGGTTCCTGGCGCGGCAGGACCTGGTTCTGGCGGGCCTCGAGCTTCTTCCGCTGGTTTACGAAGTTCGAGGCGGAGTCGACCGGCTGGACGTCCTCAAGAAGAATGGCGACCGGGCGCGCGATGGCGAGGTCGTGGCGAGCGTGGAAGGAGCGGCGCGTACGCTGCTCTCGTGCGAGCGCGTCGCACTGAATTTTCTCCAGCACCTGAGCGGCATCGCGACGCTCGCTTCCCGGTTTATGGAGAAGACGCGAGGCACCCGCGCGCGAATGCTGGACACCCGCAAGACTACGCCCGGACTGCGCCGGCTGGAAAAACGTGCCTCGGCGGCAGGAGGCGTTCAGAACCACCGCATCGGTTTGTTCGACGCGATGCTGATCAAGAACAACCACATCGCCGCGGCGGGAGGCGTGCGGGCCGCGCTCGAGCGGGCGTTCGCCTTCCGGGCGGAGGGCGGGTGCCCTCCGGGGACGATGATCGAGATCGAGGCCCGGACGCGCGAGGAGATCGACGAGGCGCTCGCGGCAGGAGCCACCCTTCTGCTGCTCGACAACTTTGCGCCGCAGGAGGCCGCCGGGTTGATCCGGCACATCGGCGGGCGAGCTTCGGTGGAACTGTCGGGTGGAATCACGCTCGACAATGTGCGCGCCTACGCCGAAGCCGGTCCCGACTTCATCTCTTCGGGCGCGATCACGCACTCGGCGATCGCGGCCGATTTGAGTTTCCGCCTGGAGTGGCTGTGAGAGCAATGCCACTCAGTCTATACTCCCGAGCGTTGAGGCGAGTATCGACGCAAGGCGCGCTAAAGCGCGCCTCGGTTCTCGGGCGTGGGAAGCGCCAAACAGGTCGTACAAGCCGGCCTGCGGCCGGCGGGTCGCATGTATGCGACCCCTACAATTGGCAAATGTCCAAACTCCAGGCGTCGAGACGAGTCTCGACGCCGCAGACACGAGTGTCCGCGCCACAGAGCGTGGCTCTTTCGCTCGCAAAACAAAGTGGCAACGGGCTATGAGCTTCGACGCCGCGCTGGTTCGCCGAAGATTGAAAGGCCGGCCGGTGGAATTCTTCGAGATCATCGACTCCACGATGCGCGAGGCCTCCGCCATGGCCATGCAAGGTTGCGCTGCCGGAACCATCGTCGTGGCCGAGGAGCAGACGGCCGGCCAGGGCCGTCACGGCCACTCCTGGCATTCCGCTCCCGGGTGCGGGCTTTACTGCTCGCTGGTGCTGGGCGCGCAAACCGCGACCCCGGCCGTCACCATGGCTCTCGGACTGGCTGCCGCCGAGGCCATCGCCCGAGTCACCGACCTGGCATGCGATCTCCGCTGGCCGAACGACCTGCTGTTGAACGGCCGCAAAACGGCGGGTATCTTGGTTCAGGTGGAAGGTGCGGCCTTGATCGCGGGCATCGGCGTCAACGTCAACCATGTCGTCTTTCCGGAGGAGTTGCGGTCACTCGCAACGTCGCTGCGTATGGAATCCGGCCGCGAGCATTCGCGCGAAGACCTTCTCGTCGAACTGATCGAGGCCTCGGACCGGTACCTCCGCATGCTCGAACAGGCCGGCAAGCAGAAGATCTTCGAACTGTTCGCCCTGCATTCGAGCTACGCCAGCGGAAAACGGGTAACGGTCGACCTGCCGGAAGGCCGCGTTCGCGGTGTGACGAGCGGTCTCAACTCCGAAGGATTTCTGAGAGTGACCACCGAGAGCGGCCGGGAGGAACTGATTATCGCGGGAGGTGTGCGTGCTGCTGGCCATTGACGCCGGAAATACCAACATCACCATCGGGCTGTTCGACGGCTCTCAGCTGGCGTCCACGTGGCGCTTGCGTACCATTCACGAGCAGACCGCCGACGAGTGGGGAATCCTGATGCGCAACCTCTTCCAGTTGAGCGAGCAGGATCCGGCCCGGGTCGACGGCATCATCGTAGCCAGCGTCGTGCCCCCGGTGGATGCGACGCTGGCCCTGATGGCCGAACGCTACTTTCACACGGAAGCGCTGTTCGTGACCCACGATCTCGATACAGGCTTGATCAACCGTTACGACAACCCGCGCGAAGTTGGAGCGGATCGCATTGTCAACGGCGTCGCGGCCTTCCATCAATATGGCGGCCCGTGTGTAGTGGTGGATCTGGGCACGGCGATCACCTTCGACGCGATCTCAGCCAAGGCCGAGTACCTGGGCGGCGTGATTGCCGCAGGCATCGGCATCTCCATCGGAGCGCTGGTGGCCAAGACCGCGCGACTGCCGCTGGTCGATTTCCGCCAGCCCGACTCGCTCATCGGCACCAATACCATGAACAGCATTCAGTCGGGCCTGTTCTACGGCGCGCTCGGCACCATCGACGGCATCGTCGACCGGTTGGTGGCGGAACTCGGACCCGATACCCGGGTCGTCGGGACCGGGGGCCAGGCCCGCCTGATCGCCCCGTTTTCCCGCCATCTTCGCATCATCAACGAGAACCTCACGCTCGAAGGTCTCGAACTTATCTGGAAGCGACGTCAGCGCACGTGAACGACTGGCCGCAGAATTACTTTAACTACTTTACGGAAATCGAAGAGCATTTCCAGAAGGCGCGGGGAACCGGCCTGTTCCTGCTGTCCCCGATCGACTGGGCTCTGATCGAAAGCTGGAAGAACGAGGGCGTTCCGCTGGAGGCGGTCCTTATCGGCATCGACATCTCGTTTGAGAAATGGCGCAAGCGCAAATCGCGAACGCAGAACGTCAATTCGCTGGCCTTCTGCTCGCAGGCGGTCCTGGCGGAGGCGGAACGGATGGCCAACGCGGGGACCGATCAGCCCAAGGCGGAGCCGGCGCCGGCCCCTTTTTCCGCCGGCGAGTTGCGCGCCTACCTCGAGAGCAACGCCTCGCAAGTGTCCGAAGGAGGTCTGCCCGAGATCGCCGAGGCGCTTCGACGGCTCGCCGTCGACGCCGAAACCTACGAACGCAACCTGGAGGAACTCGAACAGCGGCTTTCGGCACTGGAAGGAAAACTGATCGCCGCCCTGACGTCGCGGCAAAGCGAAGAGCAGTTGTTTTCGATCCGCCGCGATCTGGACGGGCAGTTGCGCCCGTACCGGAGCAAGATGTCCTCGCCGCAACTGGCGATGCTGGAAAAGCAGTATTTCGAGCGACGCCTGTTGGAGTCGGCCGGGCTGCCCAGGCTCAGCCTGTTCTACATGCGGTGAACCCCAGGAGGATACCTGAATCTGATTGAAAGCGCGGGAATATTAAGCGGAAGGGCCGCTCATTGCACGCTCGTTGTGAGCATTGCCTTCGGGCGATCGTGACGCCGGCGAAACGATCGCCCGAGAAGCCATACGTTTATGCCAGTTCAGCGCCTGGCCGGCTTCCCTATGGACAAAGCGCGCAGCCGCCTTGTTGTTCGATCGTAATCGTCTTCCCGGCGACGACGATCGACCCCGTCCTCTTCGGAGCTTTGACAGGTTTGTTGATGTTGGCGTTCACATTGGCCGTGAGTTTCACGGAAACCGTCCGCGTGCCCTGGCCGGAGGTGGGCGAGAGTTGGACCCATTGCAGCGACTCCGAGGTTCCCCACGGACAATGCGAAGGCGTGGTGACCGTCACGGCGTAAGTGCCGGCATCCGCATCGGCAAGGATCTTCGACGGGCCGACCGTGTAGGTACAGTCCGGGGCAGCCTGGATGATCTGGACGGTTGCCGATGTGGCAAACGGCGCCAGACCAACGGTGAGATTGGCGGTTCGCGTCGAAGGGAATCCGACGGTCGAGCCAGGAGCCACCAGCGCGACGCCGGGGAAGGCGACGGGCACGTTCGGGGCAACGGTGAACTGGACGACTCCGTTGCCTTGGCCCGAGCCGCCGGAAACCACGGAAACCCAGGCCGTGTCGCCCTGCGCGGTCCAGAAGCGATCGTTCGGCGTCGAAACCTTCACGGAAAACGTGCCGCCGCCGCTGGGGACATTGACGATCGCCGGCGAGAGAAAGACGCCATACAGGCTCTTCAATGCGCCGACGTCACCGGCCGAGGGCGCCGTTCTCTGGCCCACCGTGACTCCCGCCGGTACGGGCACCAGCGGCTCGATCGTATTTTGACCATTCCTGGAGAAAGCACTGAGGGGGTAATGCATAATCGAACCGAAATCGTAGGCTCCGAGGTCGGTGTTGGCATCGCCCGTGGCCCTTTCGAAGTTGTACTCCCGGTCGTCCTCGATGTTGTCCCACAGAATCCTCACATAGGCGTTCCGGTCTTCGCGAGACTGTTCGTGGTGGAATCCGAGTGAATGGCCGATCTCGTGCCGCACATTCCCGGTTGAGCAGGCCGGGCTCAGCTTGATGATCCGGGCGCCACTGGTGCGGCCAACACCGGACGAGCAGACGCTGCCGCTGACGCTCGTGAAGCGTATGAAGTCGGGCTCGGTGGTCCGCGGTACGAACGAGAGAACGCCATCCATGATCGTCGTCCAGGTTTGGAGGGCGGCCGTGATCCGAAGATCGCCGGCGAGGGCGCTGTCGGTGACGAACGGGATCACGCCCCCCGTCCAGTGTCCGGACGCCTCGGTGCGTATGACAGCCAGCCGGCTGTTGTCCTTGGAGTGCTTGCCGCCGGTTGCCGAACCCACGACCATGTCACCCTCAACCACCACATCGTTCTCTATGATCTCGGCCGGTACCATTCTTCCGTCGATCTCGATCGCGATTCGTTCGCCGCGCGGGGGCCTTCGCTGTTCCGGCGCTTCCACGAGGCTCGCGCTGTCGGACACGCGCAGTTCCGACAGCAGCGCCGCGTCGATCGAAGCCAGCCACGGGACCCGCATCGGCCACGGCCCGGTCTCCATTCCCTGGATTTCCACCACCGCCTCCACCCCCGGAATCACCCGGGACCGGAAGGAGCCCTCGGCGAGGGGGCCGGACTGCTCGTAGGGCCCGAACACCGTGGTCACGCGACCGCTGGTGTCGAGACCATAAAGGAACATGCGCGCGCCCCGGGGCAGGGCGACGCTTTCGAAATAGAACCGATAGGCGGCCGCACCGGGCGCGGTGAAGCGCAGAAGGCGAACGCTCCCCGTGGGCGGGTCCGTCAAGGGCGCCAGCTTGAACATGCGCCCGGACTCCCCGGCGGCTTCCTCGGCGGGCGCCGGTTCAGTGGCCTCAACCAGCGGAGCGATCAGTAGCAATCCACTACCCGGACCCAGCACCGAGGCTGTTCCCTGTTGGGTGTTTTGTGCGCTTTGCGGCTGCGCAAGCACAGCCGTTTGAAATGCCATCGATGCCAGTGCACCGAGGCTGAGCAGGCAAATTCGTCTCATTGTTCGTTCCTCGTTTGTGTACTCAGTCGTCCGGGCGGGAGCGGTCATGGCCACCCCATACAGAGAGGCCAGACGAGTCTGACTCTCCCCGGTGTGGCGTTGGCCGTTCCCGCACTGAACGTCCGCAACCTAGCTATCGCCTGCTCACATGCGTCTGTTGCGAGAAGAAGCCGTTCTTTACAAACCGTTTGCATGTTGATTACAACTGCCTTCGCTCGGGGTGGCGCACTGGCGAGGGTCGCGTGTGCCTGACATGTTCGCCGCATCGTGTCGACCTCGTGCAGAAAAGTGGCGAGAGTGTTGAGGCGGTCCTTAAATCTGAAACGTGGGGACGGACGGGACGTTTGTTGGGTCCGGAGTGGACAGCGTGATCCGGGCTCGCCGTCCAGCGGGTGACAGTCCGTCAACGTACCCGGCGGGTCGATATGTCGGTTAACGGCCGTCCGTGCACAAGGCGACCCCACGGCTGAGAAGGTGCGCGGAAATCAGGATGTCCGCTCTCTTAAGAAAACGCTCTTGGGCCGTGAAATCCTTGGCGCGCGGGAAGGGCCCCCCTCGCTTTACGCTCGGGGCTCGAAGCGGGTTTTTCATCACCTTTGGTGGGCCGCAGGCCCATGGGGACTCCCGTCCCGGCTCCGAAAAAAAGCGCACCCTCACGGCCTTACACTAGGGGCTGCGAGGCGTTTTCTTTTGGTGGTCCGGCGCGTCAGGCATTACCTGCCGTCGCTGCTCCCGGCCGCTCGCGATAGCTTCTCCACCTGTTTCTTCAGATCCCGCACCGTCTTCAGTAACTCGGGCAGTTTGGGAAAGGCCGTGATGGCCCGCAACCATTCGTTGGCGGCGAATGCCGGTGAGCCGGACATGCGCGCTCCCTTTGGAATGTCGCCGCCAATTCCGCTCTGCGCATACACGACGACATCGTCATGGATCGTCAGGTGGCCCGAGATGCCCACCTGCCCGGCCAGCAGAACGTTCTTCTCCAGAATCGAACTGCCGGCCAGCCCGGTCTGCGCGCAGATGATATTGTCTTCACCGACCACGCACGCGTGGCCCACTTGCACCAGGCTGTCGATCTTCGCGCCGCGCTTCACGCGCGTCTCGCCCACGGTGGCCCGGTCGATGTTCGTCAGCGCCTGGATCTCGACATCGTCCTCCACCACCGTCACGCCGGACTGCACGATCTTGTAGTGCGTGCCGTCGGAGCGTTTGGCAAATCCGAAACCATCGCCACCCACGACAACGCCATTCTGGAGGATCACGCGATGGCCGACGCGGCAGTATTCCCGCACCACCGAATGAGAGTGCGCCGTGAAGTCGTCGCCGATGTCCGCGCCTTCGTAGATGACCGAGTGCGGATGGAGCACCGCGTTCCGGCCGATCCTGGCGTGCTCGCCCACGACCGCAAACGGTCCAATCGAAGCGTTCGCGCCGATCTCCGCCGACTCCGCAATCGAGGCCATGGGATGAATTCCCGGGGCCGGTTTGGGCGGCTGGTAGAACAGTTCGAGAGCTCGCGCGAAATCCAGGTACGGGTTCTGCGACACGACACACGCGATCTCCACACCCTCCAGAGGCGCGCTCACCAGAATGGCGCTGGCCCGAGTCTGTTTGACTTTGGGCGCGTACTTCGGATTGGACAGGAAGGTGATCTGGCCCGGGACCGCGTATTCCATCCCGGCGACGCCGGTGATCTCGATTCCGCCGTCTCCGGCGACGTGGCAACCCAGCCGGCCGGCCAATTCGCTCAAGGTCATGGAGACTATCAGGGTAGCGCAGGATCGCGCCACGACGGCGCTTGGAGAAAGTGGCGGATACGTGGTCCATCAATCCGCGGACTTGGCGGAAGGCGTGCGCTCATCGATCCTGGCGGCGGCGCCCTTCCGCCGTGACACCCATTCCTGCAGGTGATCGAAATAAATATAGACGACCGGTGTCAGATAGAGCGTCAACACCTGCGACACCATCAGGCCTCCCACCACGGCCAGGCCGAGCGGCCTGCGGGACTCGGCGCCCGCCCCAACGCCGAGGGCAATCGGCAGCGAGCCCAGCAGCGCCGCCATCGTGGTCATCATGATCGGCCGGAACCGCAGCAGGCAGCCCTGATAGATCGCCTCCTCCGCGCTCTTGCCCTCGTTGCGCTCAGCATCCAGCGCGAAGTCGATCATCATGATCGCGTTCTTCTTCACGATCCCGATCAGCAGGATCAGGCCTACGAACGAGTAAAGGTTCAATTCGGAGCCGAACGCCATCAGCGTGGCCAACGCGCCGAGACCGGCCGAGGGCAGTCCGGAGAGAATCGTGATGGGGTGGATGAAGCTCTCATACAGCATCCCGAGAACCAGGTAGATCACCAGCACCGCGATCACCAGCAGGATGCCCAGGTTCTTCAACGAATCCTGGAACGCCTGCGCCGTGCCCTGGAAACTGACACCCATCGTGCCGGGCAGTCCGAGATCGCGAGCGGCCTGCTGGATCTGATCGACGCCCTCGCCCAGGGCCGCGCCCGGTTTGAGGTTGAAGGAGATGTTGACCGCCGGAAGCTGGCCGGCATGGTTTACGGTCAGGGGCGCCAAGCCAGTCGCCAGCCGCGTCAGCGACTCGAGCGGGACCAGGTTCCCGGTGTTCGATCGCAGGTACAGTTTGGTGAGTGCTTCCGGGTCCCTTTGGTACTGCGGCAGCACTTCCAGAATCACGAAGTACTCGTTGGCTGCCGTATTGATGGTGGCCACCTGGCGGTTGCCGTAGGCGCTGTACAAAGCGTCGGCGATCGCCTCCGCCGAAACGCCCACCGATTGCGCCTTGTCCCGGTCGATCTCGACGTTGACGCGCGGGCTGGCCAGGCGCAGGTCGCTCACCACGTCCTGGGTGGCGGGCAAAGCTCGCATCCGGGCCTCGAATTTGGGCGCCCACTCGTACAGAAGCCGGGTGTCGGCATCCTGCAGGGTGACCATGTACAGGAACCGCCCCTGCTGCCCGATGGTGATCAGCGGCGGCACCCGCAGGAACACCTGGACTCCGGGGACCTGGGCGGCCGCCGCGCGGAGTTGCTGGATCACCTCATTGGCGTGCGGCCGCGTCCTGCGGTCCGTGAGGCGCAGAAACAGGAACCCCGAGTTCATGCCGGTCACGTCGCGCGAACTGCCGATGCCCGTGACATACGCTTCCACATGCGGGTTGGCGCCGATCTTGTCGGCTACGGCGCGCTGGATCTTCGCCATCTGGTCGAACGACGTGTCTTCTGCCGCTTCCGTGCCTCCGAAGATACTGCCGATGTCCTCCGGTGGAATGAAGCCTTTCGGAATCAGGATGAACAGCCATGCGGTCAATCCGGCCAAAACGATGTTCACCATCAGGGTGGAGAAGCGGTGCCGGAGAGCAAAGCGCAGCGTCCGATCGTAGGCGTGCAGCATGCCGCGGAACCCGCCTTCAAACCAATTGAACAACCAGCCGTGTTTTTTCTTTCCTTCGTGTTCGAGCATCCGGCTGGCCAGCATCGGCGTCAGCGTCAGCGAGATCAGGCCCGACAGCAGAATCGCAATGGCGATCGTCACCGAGAACTCGCGCAGCAGGCGTCCGACAATCCCGCCCAGCAACAGGACCGGGATAAAGACCGCCACCAGCGACACCGTCATCGAGATGATGGTGAACTCGATTTCCCTCGCACCCTCGATCGCCGCCTGCATCTGGGGCTTGCCCATTTCGCGGTGGCGGACAATGTTTTCGAGCATCACGATGGCATCGTCCACCACGAAGCCGACCGACAGCGTCATCGCCATCAGCGACAGGTTGTCCACCGAATACCCGAGCAGGTACATCGCGCCGAAGGTGCCGATGAGGGACAACGGAACCGCCAGGCTGGGAATCATGGTCGCCGACACATTCCGGAGGAACATGAAGATCACCAGGATGACCAGCCCCACCGTCAGCAGCAGCGTGAACTTTACATCGGCGATGGACTCGCGGATCGTCTCCGACCGGTCGAAATTGATGTACAACTCCAGGTCCGCCGGCATCTGCTCCCGAAGAGCGGGAAGCAGTTGTTTGATTCGATCGACCACCGCGACCGTGTTGGTCCCCGGCTGCTTCTGAACGGCGAGCACCATGCCGCGCTCAGTACCGGCCCAGAACGCCGTCTTGTCGTTCTGCACGCTGTCGATGACGTTGCCGAGTTGCTCCAGGCGAATCGGGCTGCCGCCGCGATAGGCGACGATCAGCGGGCGAAACGCGCTGGCATTCTGCAACTGGCTGTTCGCCTCCACCGTGTACGCCCTGCTTTCTCCATACAAGGCGCCGGACGGCAGTTTGACGCTGCCTCGTGCGAGCGCATCCCTGACCTCGTTGATGCCGACCCGCCGGGAGGCGAGTTTCTCCGGATCTACTTGCACCCGGACGGCATACTTCTGCGAACCGTACACCTGGACCTGCGCGACGCCGCTGACCATGGAAAAACGTTGCGCGAGGAAGGTCTGGGCGTACTCGTCAATTTGCGAGGCGGGCATTGTCGGCGACCGCAGAACCATAAACAGGATCGGTTGGTCGGCCGGATTCACCTTGTTGTAGGAAGGGGGCGCCGGCAGGTTCACCGGCAGCGAGCGGGCCGCCTGCGAGATGGCGGCTTGTACGTCCTGCGCCGCCGCGTCGATGTCGCGGTCGAGCGAGAATTGCAGCGTGATCTGGGTCCGTCCGAGTCCGCTCGACGAGGACATGTTGTCGATGCCCGCGATGGTGGAAAACTGCCGCTCGAGGGGAGTCGCCACCGTCGCCGCCATGGTGTCCGGACTGGCCCCTGGCAGGTTGGCGTTGACTGAGATCGTCGGGTACTCCACCGGAGGCAGGTCGCTGACCGGCAGGGCAAAATACGCGAGCAGCCCGAAGGCCAGCAACGACGCCATCAGCAGCGACGTGGTCACGATACGGCGGATGAAGAAGGTGGTGAGATTCACGAACCGCCTCCTTTGGACGCCTCGGCCGTCACTACACGCGCGCCCTTGGTCAGCCGCAGTTGCCCTTCCGTCACCACCGTTTCCCCGGCCGCCAGACCTCCCGCCACGACGGTCACTCCCGCGTGGGTTCGCGCTACCTGCAGATCGCGGTTCTCCACGGTTCGATCCGCCTTGACAATCCACACAAACGGCCCGCGCGCCCCGTTCACCACGGCCTTGGAAGGCACGGTAACCACAGATCGCTCGACACTCAGCCGCAGCCGCACATTCACGAATTGTCCCGGCCACAGAATGCGGTCCGCATTCGCGAATTCCGCCTTCAGGCGGATCGTTCCCGTACTCGCGTCCACGGTATTGTCGATCGAAGACAGGCGTCCCACGGCGGCCGGTTGAGTTTGGCCCGCGGCGAGGGCTTCCACGGCCAGGTGCCCGGCAGCAAGCTGGCGGCGGATCTCGGGCAAGGTTTGCTCCGGCACGGAAAACGAGACATAGACCGGCTGGATCCGCAGAATCGAGACCAGGGCGACGGTGTCGTTCTCCTTGATCAGGTTGCCTTCGCGGACATTGACGAACCCCGCGCGTCCGGCGATCGGCGCCCGGATCTTGGTATAGCCGAGTTCCTGGCGGGCCTGGGCCACCCGCACCTCATCGGCGCGCAGTGCGGCCCGTGCGCTCTCGATCGCCGCCTGGTTCGCGGCCAGCGAGGCCTCCGCCGCCTCCGCGGTTGACCTGACCTGGTCGGCCTGCTCGCGCGGGATGATCCCTTGCTGCATCAGGGAATGGTAGCGGTCGGACTGAGATCGGGCATTGCGGGCCAGCGCGGCGTCCCGCAGTACCGCGGCTTCGGCTTGCGCTTGCAGGGCGCGATCCCGCGCCACGTTCGCCTCGGCCAGCCGTACCTGCTGCACGAAGGGCTGCGCGTCGAGTTCAAACAGCAGGTCGTTCTCTTTCACATCCTGCCCGTCCTGAACATGTACCTTTTGAACCTGGCCCGCGACTCTCGACTTCAGTGCGACGCTGGAGTACGCCTCGGCGTTGCCGATTGCCTCCACTTGAACGGGCACGTCCTTCACCTCCGCCACCGCTAACCGGACCGGAACGGGCGGGCGTCCGGCGGCGGCTGCCTTGTTCTGCGCGGTCGCGGGAACACGCTGGCATCCCGTCGCCGCCGCGAGGAACGCCACAGCGAGCGCGCACATCGTCGAGGGGTGCCGCCTGTTCATGATCAGATGTCCTGGAGAGTAGCCTTTCACGACTGTAACACCGCTCTGGAGTGTCCGCTTAGGCCGGCTTGGCTCGCCGAATAAACACGGGCCGCGGGCACTCATGCCGCTGGAGTTTCTGCATTTCACGATCGCTACTGTGGCGGCCGCAGGCCAGCTTCCGGTGGCGCAAGCTTTAGCTTGCATGGGAACTTCAGTTCCCTCTTTCCGCCGCCTCGACACGAGTGGCGTCCGCCCAATCCGGGAACGGTGAAAGGATTGCCGGAGTCGAAGCATATAGCGATGTAGGAGGTACTCATGCGACGAATCCGAATCAGCGGCTGGCTGCCCCTGGCTGCCCTTTCTCTTCTCACGGCTGCCGCCGCCCCGGTGGCCAGCCGGCGCGCGCCCGCCAAGGTCACCGAGGGCATGCTCACCGCCATCGGGCCGAATGGCGGCGCCTGCCCGCTCAAGCACACCGCGGTCAAGGCCGAACTCACCGGTCCCATGGCCCGCGTCACCGTCGTCCAGCGGTTTGTGAATCCGTATCCCGATAAGATTGAGGCCGTTTACACTTTTCCTCTTCCCCATACGGCGGCGGTCGACAGCATGACCATGAAGGTCGGGGACCGCTCCATCCGCGGAATCATCAAACGCCGCGAAGAGGCGCAGGCCATTTATGAGGCGGCCAGGCAGGCCGGCCACGTGGCGTCGCTGCTCGATCAGGAACGGCCGAACATTTTCACCCAGGCGGTCGCCAATATCCGCCCGGGCGACGAAGTGCTGATCGAGATCAGCTACGTCGAGACGCTCCAATACGAGGACGGCAACTATGAGTTCTCCTTCCCGATGGTCGTCGGCCCGCGTTACAACCCGCGTCATGTGAGCGACGCCGCCCGCATCGCGCCGCCCGTTACCCCGGAGGGGACGCGCGCGGGGCACGATCTGTCGCTGGAGGTCTCGGTCGATGCTGGGGTGCCGATCCAGTTTCTCAAGTCGGCCACCCACGATATCGAAACCCAGCGGCCCGACCCGCGCAAAGCCATCGTGCGCCTCCGGGACAAAGCCGTCATTCCCAACAAGGATTTCGTCCTGCAGTACGATGTCTCCGGCGCCAGGATCGGCGATGCCCTTCTGGCCCACCGTGCCGCCAAGGGCGGCTTCCTCACCTTCGTCCTGCAGCCTCCCGATCACCCTCGCGTCGCGGACGTGACGCCCAAGGAGATCGTCTTCGTGCTCGATACCTCCGGCTCGATGATGGGCTTCCCGATCGAGAAGGCGAAGGAGGCCATGAAACTGGCCATCGCCGGGCTGAATCCGCGCGACACCTTCAACCTGATCACCTTCGCCGGCGACACCCACGTCCTGTTTCCCCAACCCGTGCCGGCAACGCCCGACAATGTGGCGCGGGCGCAGCAGTTTCTCGCCGATCGGCGCGGTGGAGGCGGCACCGAAATGATGAAAGCGATTCGCGCCGCCCTCGATCCCTCCGATTCCCAGGAACATCTGCGCGTGGTCTGCTTCATGACCGACGGCTTCGTCGGTAACGACATGGAGATCGTCGGTGAGGTGAAGAAGCACCCCAACGCCCGTGTGTTTTCGTTCGGCATCGGCAGTTCGATCAATCGCTTCCTGCTCGACTCGATGGCCCGCGCCGGGCGCGGCGAGGTGGAGTACGTCGGATTGGAAGACGACGGTTCCGCCGCCGCCAAGCGCTTCCACGAGCGGGTCCGCAGCCCACTCCTGACCGACATCACGATCGACTGGACCGGCCTGCCGGTGAGCGAGATCTTCCCGGCCCAGATTCCGGACCTGTTCTCGGCCAAGCCGGTGGTGGTGAGCGGCCGCTACGCCGCCCCGGCCAAGGGTGTCATTCGCCTCCGGGGAAAGATGGCGGGAAGGCCCTTCCAGCGGGAGATTGCGGTGAACCTGCCGGGCGCCGAGCCGAAGCACGACGTGCTGGCATCGCTATGGGCGCGCCGCAAAGTCGATGATCTGATGGGCCGCGACTGGAACGGCATGCAGCATGGCAGCCCGCGGGGAGATTTGAAAGAGCAGATCACGCAACTCGGCCTTGGCTTCAGCCTGATGACGCAGTTCACGTCGTTTGTCGCGGTGGAAGACAGGATCGTCACCGAAGGCGGCCAGCCGAGGCGGGTGGAAGTGCCGGTCGAGATGCCGCAGGGGGTCAGCTATGAGGGCGTGTTCGGCAAGGAGACAGACGCGGTCGCCGGCCTGCGGATGAAGCAGAGCGTGGGTGTGATGGGTGACGCGCCGTCGTCGGGCGGTGGATTCTCAGGATGGGCGATGAGCCGCAAGGCCGCGGCCCCGCCGCCGGTGGCGGCGCCCCAGGAAGAGCACCGTGTCCGGAAGGACACCGCCGGCACAGGCGCTCTGCAGCAGCCGAAACGCAAGATCGATCCCGGCCTGCTAGCCGGAACCGGCACGGTGGAGGTCAAGATCTTCGTGACCGATGCCTCGCCGGAAACGCTGAAGAAGCTGAAGGAACTGGGCCTGGAAGCGATGACGGTGATCCAGCCCGGTCGAATCCTGGCCGGCCGGATCGCGGTGGAAAAGCTCGAAGCCCTGGCGAAGCTCGACGTGGTCCGCTACATCGCGCCGCGCTCTTAGTCTTCCAGGCGCGGTGTCCCGAGGCGGCGCCGGGCGACGTTGTGGGTCGCCCGGCGCTCAATCTCTTGTACCGTGAAGGGTAGGACACCAATGAACGCGGCCGGACGGATCCCGCCCCTCATGCTTCTGTTCACCGGCCCCGCTCCTGCCGGCGCACCGCTCTTCTCGACCCTCCTCGGGGGAAGCGGTCAGGACAGGGCTCCTCCTACTCCGGCCTGCCCCACCTGTTTGCCCAGGAACTCCTGGGCTTCGAGCCTCGAAAGCCGGGGGCGTCCAATGGAGTGAGGCGGCGGTGCTTTCGGGCGGTCCGCCCGGGCGAACCGGGGAGCAGCGGGGAGGGAGAAGACGTTCACGTTTCTCGCGCTTCACGATCTGGTTGTTCCCCGCAAACGACTCGGGGAGATCGGGGCCGGCCCGCGCCGGAGCCAGGTACGATCGGAAGACCGCCCCCCGGAAGGCGCTACCCTCAAAAGAATGCGGTTGGTCCTCGGTCCCGTCGGCTCCGGAAAAACCACCCTGATCCTGGATGAGTTGCGTGACGCGCTGCGCCGGCACGACACGGGCGTCCGCCTGCTCACCCCGACCGCGACCATGGCCGAGCACCTCCGGCACGCCTTGGCCCGGGAGGGATTCGTGGTTCGCCCGCACCTGGTCACGACGCTGTCGGGCTTTGTCGCGGATTGGGTCGAAGGATTGCGCCAGGTCTCGAATGTCGGACTGCATCTGCTCACCGGCGAGGCGCTGGCCTCGGCCGCGCCTGCCGAGTTCGCCCCAGTCGCCGGACTGCCCGGCTTGCAGTCGTCGCTCGAGCGCACCCTCGAAGAACTCGCGACCGCGGGCTGTAGCGCCGATCGGCTGGCGCAGACGGCTGAGGGCTGGACTTATGGGAGGGCGGTCACCGGCGTCTATCGGGAGGTGGAGCGGAGGCTGGCGGCGGAACGGCTCGGTTTCCGCTCCGATCTGCTCCGGTTGGCCGCGCGGCGGATCGCACGCGAGGGGACGGGCGCGGTTCACACAATCTGGCTCGATGGGTTCTTTACGCTCTCGCCGCCCGAGATCGCCCTGGTCCGGGAACTGGCGCGCTTTGCACGGGTCACCCTGACACTGCCCGCGGGCCATGAAGAGATTGACGCGTCCTCCGTAGTTCGCCTGGAGCGGAAGCGGATCGAGCCCGCGGTCGAAGCGTTCTCGGCGGAGAACCCGGGCCGGGAGTGCGAGATCCTGGCCCTGCGGGTGTGGGAGCAGGTGCAGTCCGGCCGTCCCTTTCGCGAGATCGGCGTGATTCTTCGGAATCCGGCGGTCTATCTCTCACCGCTGGAGACGGCGCTGGGGCGCCTGGGCATTCCGGCGCGCTCCTATTTCCCGCGGAGCTTGGCCGCCAGCCCCGTCCTTGCGTTCATCCATCACTTCATCGAGGCGCTGTGTGCCGGTTGGGACCACGGGAGGCTGCTCGAAGCGTGGCGCGCGGCGGGCTGGCGAGAGCCTCTGGACCGTCTCGATTTCATGTTGCGGAAGCGCATTCCCAGCCGGGGACTGGAGGCTCTGCGCGCGGCCGATGGTCTGCCTCCGGACCTGTCAGGCCAACTGGAGCGCGCGCCGGAGTTCGAACGCTGGGCCCAGGAGCGCCTGCCGGCCAGTTCATGGACCTCCCGGATCAGCGAATTGGCCAGATTCGCCCGGGACGCACCCTCGGCCGAGAGAGAGTCGCTCCACCAGGCTCTGGACGAAGCTGCGTCCCTTATGTCCACCGGCGCGATGCGGCTCGACGAGTTCTGGCGCGCGGTCCGGCCCTCCATCGAACAGGTCCCGATTCGGGCACTCGACCGGCGGCGAAACGTGCTCCACCTGCTGAGCGTATACGAAGCGCGCCAGTGGGAGTTGCCGGTGGTGCTGGTGTGCGGGCTCACCGAGAAGGAGTTTCCCCGGCGTCCGCGGCAGGATCCGTTCTTTCCGGAAGCGGCCCGCCGCGCGCTGCGAGCCTCGGGCATCCGCCTGCGTACGTCGGAGGAATGGGAACGGGAAGAGGAGTTTCTGTTCGAAGTCGCCCGAAGCCGCGCCACGCACTCGCTCGTGCTGAGCTTTCCGGAAAGCGATGTCTCGGGGGCGGGGACGCTGCCGTCGCGATTTCTGGAAGGCATTCCGGCCGTGCCGGACCGCCGCACCGCCCGCATTCGTCCGCGGCTGGAAGCGGCGGCGCCTTCGCCGCTGCTTCGTTCGGCCGAGGCGGTGAGCGCGTTTCGCGCGGCCACGACGGTGTTCAGCCCGAGCGGCCTCGAACGGTATCTCGATTGTCCGTTCCTGTACTTCGCCGAGCGCGGGCTGCGGCTGGAATCGCGGCCGCCGAGGCCGGACGAGCGACTGGATCCCCTGCTTCGCGGGACGATCGTGCACGAGGTTCTTTCGCGCTTCGCGCGCGGCAAGGGAGATCTGGATCCGGTCTTTGAACAGGTACACCGCGAGGTGTGCGAGAAGAATTTCGTGCCGGGCGGTTACCGCGCGGAGTTCTACCGGCGGCAGATGTTGGATGACTTGCGCGCGTTTCTCGCCGATCCCCGGTTGCCCGATGCGGCCCGAACCGTGACGGAACTGCCTTTCGAATTCACGCTCGCCGAAGGCCTGCGGGTGCGCGGGCGAATCGACCGGATCGATGTGGGGGAATCGGGCGCGGTGGTGGTGGACTACAAGTACAGCCGCCGAGCCAACGTGCTGAAGAGGGTGAACGGCGCCCAGTCGCTGCAGGGTCCGCTCTACGTTCTGGCGGCGCAAACCGTCACCGATCAGCCCGTGACCGCGATGCTCTTCGCGGGACTGCGGCTGGAGAAGAAGCACGACGAGCCTGTGTTGGAAGGGTGGACGGCGGCGGGGTTCGAGCCAGCCCGGGAGCCGCTGACCCGCGAATGGCTGGAAGCCGGACGCGCCTTGGCCATCGAGACGGCAAACCGGATCTGGAGCGGCCGGTTCGCTCCCGAACCCGCCGACCGGAAGCGCTGCAAATGGTGCGATTATCGCGACGTGTGCCGCTACGAAGGCGTCGCCGCCGTGGCCGCGGAGGCCGAGTAGCATCGTGTCCAGCCTGACCGCGGCACAGGAGAACGCGGCCCGTCTCACTGCGCCGCTCGTCGACACGTGCGTGGTGGCCGGACCGGGTTCCGGCAAGACCACTGTCCTGATCGACCGCTACGTCCGCCTGGTGGAAGCAGGCATCCGGCCGTCGCGCATCCTCGCCATCACGTTCACCGAGCGGGCCACGCTCAACATGCGGCAGAAGCTGGCGGCCGCCTTCGCATCGCGCAGCGACGTCCTGCGCGAAGTGGAGCAGGCGTGGGTCTCGACGATGCACGGCTTCTGCCTCCGCCTGCTGCGCGAGCACTCGATCGCCGCCGGCGTCGATCCCGAGTTCCGCCTGTTGAACGAAGCGCAGTCGATGCGGTTGCAGGACCAGGCAAGCGAGGATGCGTTGGACGCACTCTACGCCGAGCGGCCGACGGAGTTCCGCGACCTGATGACCGCGCTCGACCGGCCTAACCTGGCTCGCGATCTGCGCGAGGTGTACGACGCCATTCGCGCGGCGGGGGTCTCGGTCGACGACGCAGTGGCTGCCGGGCCGCAGGAGGCCGTCGATTTCTCGGAGGTCTACGAAGCGGCAGCCCGCGTCGAAGCAGGGCGTGAGTGGAAATGGAAGCTCTCGCAGCGCGAGGCGGTGGACCGCATGCTCAAGTGGGCGCGCGGGTGCGCGCGGTTGGAGCGAATTCCTCCGGGGCGCGACTGGTTCGAGCATCTGGGTCACTTCAAGGTCAACAAGCTCAGCCTGACGTCGATCCCGACCACGGTCCGGGAGGATATCAAGCGGATCCGGGACGAACTGGCCCCAGCCCTGGTGGTGTCCGCGGCGTCGGCTCACTTTGCGCCCGTACGCCTGACCCTGGCCGAGGCGCTGCGGCGCTTCGACTCGCTCTATCGACGGCGCAAGCGCGAGGCAGGCGTCCTGGATTTTTCCGACCTGGAAGAGGCCGCGCTGCGCCTGCTGCGAAACCGCACGGACATCGGCGAGGAAGTGTCATCGCGCTTCGACCAGATCCTGATGGACGAGTTTCAGGACACCAACGGCTTGCAGGCCGCGCTGTTGTCCCTCATCCGGCCGGACGATCGCTTTTACGCGGTCGGGGACATCAACCAATCCATTTACGGTTTCCGCCACGCGGACCCTCAAGTGTTTCGAGCCTACCGGCAACACGTTGAGTCTCAGAAAGGGCGCCTGTGCGAGTTACGCGAGAACTGGCGGAGCCGCCGTGAGATCCTGGATGCCGTCTCGTTTCTGGCAGACGGCATGCCGGGCATTGAGCCGCATGAATTCGCGCCGGCGCGCGACTTTTCACCGGCCTCGGAACCGGCGGTGGAAGTCCTGGTGTCGATCGGTTCGGCAAGGCTGGAGGCGGCTGACCTGGAATCGCGCCGAGTGGCCCGCCGCATTCGCGAACTCGCCGGAACGCTCCCACTGGCCGGCGGCCCTGCACGGTTCCGCGACTTCGCGCTGCTGTTCCGGACCAGCACTCCCATGATGGCGTTTGCCCAGGCTCTCAAAGACGAGGGCATCCCGTTCTCGGTGCGCGGCGGGCGGGGATACTACGATTGCCCCGAGGTCACCGACCTGATCTGCCTGCTGCGCATTCTCGCCAACCCGCGGGATGAGGTCAGCCTGGCAGGCGTCTTGCGCTCTCCCTTGACCGGAATCTCCGATGAGACCCTGTGGCGGATGCGGACGGCTGGAAATCTCGGCGAGGCGCTCTTCGCTGGCGCGCCCACAGCCGATTTGGAGGAAGCGCAGAGCTTCGAACTGTTCCGCGACCGCTTCCGCCAGTGGCGGCATTCGGTGGGCAGCCAACCAGCGGAACGAGTACTGGCCGAGGCTTTGGACCTGAGCGGCTACGAGATGCGGTTGAACACGGCCGAGCGGGCCAATGTCGCGAGGTTCCTTGCCGAGACTCGCGACGCGCTGGGCGGCCGGTCGCTCGATCAATATCTGGAAGAGTTGGACCGGCTGCGCGAATCCGACCCGCGCGACGCGGACCCGCAGTCGGAAGAAACCGCCGACCGCGTGATTCTGCAGACCATGCATTCGGCCAAGGGGCTCGAATTCCCGATGGTGATTCTGCCGGCGCTGGGCGCCGGCGCGTCGAGCGAGAACAGTTCCATCTCGTTCCTGCCGGACCTCGGCCTGGGTGTGAAGTGGCGGAATCCGGCGACCGGCGAGCCGGTGCGCGACCGGATCTCCGATGCGATCGACCGGCGGCGCGACGTCGAGCAGGAGGAGGAAACCAATCGCCTGTTGTACGTCGCGATGACTCGCGCCGAGGAGCATCTGATTCTCTCGTGGTCCACTCCGGCTCGAGCCAAGTGGCCGGGATGGCTGGCCAGCCGGTTTGGGATCGATGTGAAGACCCCCGCCGCGGCCGTCACTCGCCGGTTCGGTGCTTTCGACGCTGTGATCTCGGTCACGGACCGCGCTCCCGACCCGCTGCCGCCGCTCGCGATTCCGGAGATGCGGGAGGCTCCGGCGCTGGTGGATCCGCCCGAACTCTCGGGGCAGCATGACTCCGCGGTTTCGGTAACGGACCTGGCCTTATTCACCCATTGCCCGCAGCGATACCTGCTGACGCGGTCGGGCGCGGCCGAGTCGGCGCCGCTATTCGATCCGGAGGAAGCCAGGCCGCGACGGGTCGCCGATCCCCTGGACGCAAGCGAGTTTGGGACGGAAGTTCACGCGCTGCTGGCCGGCATTCCCGTTCCGAACCCGTCCCCGGAAGCCCTGGAACTGGTCGAGCGATTTCACGCGAGCGGCCTCGGACGCCGCGCCGCCGCGACCCTGCTGGCGGAACGCGAGTTCGACTTCCTATTCGCGCTCGACGATCTTATCGTCAGCGGCCAGATCGATTTGTGGTTCGAGGACCGCGGCAAGCTCGTGCTGGTGGATTACAAAACGGACGACATCGATGCCGCGCAGGGGGCCGAGCGCGCGGCCTCGTATGCGCTACAACTGCAGTTGTACGCGATGGCGCTTGGCAAGCTCTCCGGACGGCCGGCGGACGAGGCGTACGTGTACTTGCTGCGTCCCGACCTCGCGGTCCCGGTGCCGGTCAACGGGCGCGCGTTGGAGGAAGCCGCGTCGCGCGTGGCGGCGTTCCGCGAGGCGCAGGAGCGGAACGAGTTTCCGCTTCACGAATCGAGAGGCTGCGAACGCTGCCCGTTCTATCGGGGGGCGTGCCCCTCGGAATGGAAGGGGCGGGTCTCCGGAGCAGAGCGCGAACCTGGCTAACGTCATCAAGGCCGTCGGAGCCATGGCGAGCAGCGGGAACCGGAATGAGGCGTGACAGATGACGGTTGAAGAGATCCTCGTTGAACTCGAGCGGTTAGGCAGTCCCGCCAACATCGCCGGCATGCGCCGGTACAAGGTCTGCGGCGACAAGGCATTCGGCGTCGCCATGCCCGTGCTGCGAGCCATGGCAAGGCGAGTGAAACGCGATCAGGCGCTGGCCGAGGCGCTGTGGAATACGGGCTATCACGAAGCGCGCATCCTAGCCAGCCTAGTGGGCGATCCGGCCGCGATCACCGAACAGACCATGGACCGCTGGGCTGCGGAGATCGACTCCTGGGCGGTCTGCGACGCGCTCTGCGGCAACCTGTTCGACCGGACCCCGCTGGCATGGCGGAAAGCCGTGGAATGGAGCCGCCGCAAGGAGGAGTTCGTCCGCCGCGCCGGCTACGTCCTCATCACGCAACTGGCCGTGCACGACAAGAAGGCAAGCGACGACAAACTGCTGAAGTTCCTGCCGCACCTGAAGCGCGGTGCGACCGACGAGCGCAACTTCGTTCGCAAAGCCGTGAATTGGGCGCTCCGCCAGATCGGCAAGCGCAGCCCGGCGCTGCACGAGGCCGCCATCCGGACCGCCGAAGAGATTCGTGCGATGGATTCCAAGGCAGCCCGCTGGATCGCAGCGGACGCCCTTCGGGAACTGCGCAGCGACGCCGTCCGCGAGCGCATTCAGACTTGGCGCAGGAAATCGAAATCGCAGCCGTGAGGCAGCGGCCGGTCACGGACGGATCGCCATCGCAACCGGCAGGCTCCGGTAATCTCCGGCCCTCACGACCACCGGCACGGCAGCGCCCGCCTCCACACCTTGGGGAACGATGGCGCGAACAAGATAGACGCCTGGCAAGTTCGGGTGCAGAGCGGCTGACGATACGGTGGCTTCGATACCGCCGATGAGAACTGTGACGGACACGACGACACGCGCAGGAGTGTCGGAGGGTGGAATCCCGCCCGCGGCGACCGGCGGATCGACCGCGCCCAGACCCGCGCAGCGAAGAACAACGGTCTCCCCTGGCGCGGCCGGACTCGTGCTGTCCGCCAGGACCTCCCCGCCTTCCGTGAGCCGATAGATCAGACCTTGACCGGAAACAGAGCCGTCAGCCGTGAAGATGGCCGGTTGCGCGGGTGCGATGACGATCTCTGCCGGCGCCGAGATCTCCCCGCTTCTCTGAACCACAAGGTGGTGCCGCGTGTTGACGGCCAAGTCATAGGGAATCTGGCCGTCGATCCGCTGGGCACTCACGGCCAGCAGCGGAATCACGCGGCCGCCGATGGCCACCAGGGTGGAACCAAGACGCAGCGGAAGCGGCGAGCCGCTGGCGGTCTCGGAGGCGTCCGACAATTGTGCGCCGATCACCGAGATCAGGCCTCCAGGGGCCTGAACGCCGCCACCGGCGAGACTCGCTGAATTCACGATGCCCTCTGCGCTGATCAAAGGCGACGGCACGGCGGTTCCTAACGTTCCGCCCACCTGAACGCTGCCCGCCAGTGGGGTTTCGGGGATGGCGGCACTGACCGTGATGGTCAACCGCTCCCGCGAAGCATTGCGCGCGACCCAGGATCCGGTCCAGCGGCCGTTCTTGAGCGACGCCAGGGGCAGCGGGGGATCGCCGTTGGAAAAACTGGCGGTCACGGAGCCGGCGGTGACCGCGTCGCCGCAATCATCGACCACCCGCGCTTCGATCGGCACAGGCCACCCCGCACGAACGCCAAACTCCTGCTGGAGGGAGGTGACGAGCGGCAGGAGCCTGGCGGGCGCACAGCCGGCGGCCAGGCGTTCCGGCGAGCGCTCCGCGCCAAGCACCACGAACAGCAGGCTCACCGTTTGTGCGCCTCCCTCGGCAAACTGCAGCGTAAGCGTGCCCCGGTAGATTCCCGGCGATTGCGGACCCAGGTTGGGCTGCACCAGCACCCGCACCGGTTCGTTGGGAAGGACGGCTGCTTCCGTAGGAACGTGCGTGAACAGATTCGCCGGCCCGCTGGAGATGCGCCCCGACAGAAAACTGGTGGCCCGCGCCGACAGATTAGTGACCGTAAACGGCTGCGCGCCCGGATTCGCTGAGCCCGCTCTACCCGCGAAGATCAGGCCTGTCGGCCGGATCAGGGGGCCGGGGTCGCTTCCCGCCGGCAGGACATTGACGACGACGGTGACGATCTGGGGCGTGTTGTCAGCCGCCGGAGCGCCGACTAACACCTGTCCGTAGTAGTCGCCAGCGCTAAGTCCGGCAGTATTCACCGAGATCTCGATCAGCGGGACGTCGGTCGCCTGAGCGTCGGTCGAGCCCGAATTCGGAGTGGCGGACAGCCAGCGATTCCCGGAGGACGTAGTTGTTTCTACCGTCCATTCCATCACACCGCTGCCGGTATTGAGCACGCCGATGCTCTGCGGCGGTACGGCGCCTCCGCCTGCAACGGCGGTGAAGGACAGACCGGTTTGCGAGAGCAGGATCGTCTGCCGCCCGGAACTGACGGTGGCCGTCACCGGGATCTCCAGCGGCGGGAGGCCTTCAGGAGTGATCACCACTGAGCCTCGGTAGGTGCCTGGCCCCAGGTTCGCCGGGTCCGCTCTTACGACGATGGAGGCCGCCGCCTCCGCCGACACGCGCCCTTCGGCGGGACTCGCGGAAAGCCACCCTCCTCCTGACTGGACGCTTGCCGCCACCTTGAATCCGATCAAGCCTCCACCGCGATTCAACACGCGCACGTGGCGGCTTGCCGCCTGGCTCCCGCTGAAGAACCCAAACGAGACGCTCCCAGGATCGGCGCGGATCTCCGGTGGCAGCGCGGGCTCCACGGTTAACCAGACCCGAACCGACCGCGTCGCCGGCACGGCATAGGGGACCAGCACCGCGATCGTCCCCGTATACGTTCCGGGCGTCAGGCCCGTCAAATCCACCAGAACCTGGATCGCGGCCGGCAACGACCCGCTGAGTGGAGACAGATTGAGCCATCCGCTGCCGGACTCCGTGCTCACTGAAGCCTGAAACAGCGGCCCCGACAGCGCTGAGGTCACCCGCAACAAGTGAGGAGGCGGCGCGGGATCGCCGGCCCGCACCCGAAAACTGATCTCCGCGGGCTGAGCTTGAAAGAAGGGCGCAGTGGCGGGGATGATCCGGACTCGCCGATTTCCATTGTCGGCAACGTACACGTTGCCATCCGCATCGACCGCCAGTCCGGCGGGCCGGTCGAGAGAAGCGGCATCTGCTGGGCCGCCGTCGCCGGAGAATCCGGATTCTCCGCTGCCCGCCAGCGTGGAGATGACACCTCCCGGCGTGACCTGGCGGACCCGGTGGTTCTCGATCTCCGCGAGCAGAAGATTCCCCGCGGCGTCGAACGCCAGGGCGGACACCCCGCCGATGGATGCGGCCGTCGCGGGTCCTCCATCTCCCGAGTACCCGGCGCGTCCGTTGCCGGCAACCGCGATCAGGGTTCCATCCGAGAGGCGGTACACGCGGTCGGAGTCTCCAATGTATAAAACTCCACTTCCGTCGAACGCCAGCCCTCGCGGCGCTTTCAACGAAGCCGACCGGGCGGGAATTCGCTCGCCCGTTGTGGCGCCTCCGCCGGCCACAATGGTCACCATCCCGTCCACACCCACCCGCCGGACCAACTGCGCGGCGGCATCGGCGACAAAGATGTTTCCGGCGGCATCGACAGCCAGCCCGACCGCCTCTGCGAACGAAGCGGAGAGCGCCGGCACATTATCGTCGCGCGGGCTTGTCGATCCGCGTCCGGCTACGGCCGTGATGGTCCCATCCGGTGCGATTCGCCGGATCCGGCCGTTGCCTGTATCGGCAACGTACAGATTCCGGTTCCGGTCCAGGGCGACTGCCCACGGAGCGCTCAACGAGGCCGCACGGGCGGGACCGCCGTCTCCGGCGGACCCCTCGCTGCCGGTGCCGCTCAGCGTGGTGACGATTCCGGCCCGGTCGATCCGGCGGATGCGATGGCTGTACGAGTCGGCGATGTACAGGTTGCGATCCGGGTCGATCGCCAGGCCGCCCGGACCTCGAAACGTCGCCGCGGAAGCGACGCTGTTGTCTCCGGTCGCTCCGAACGAGCCATTGCCGGCCGCCGTCGACAGGAATCCTGAAGGGGAGATCCGCCGGATGCGGTTGTTGGTGAACTCCGCGATGTACACGTTGCCGCCGTCGAGGGCGACCGACACCGGATCGTTCAGGAGGCCGGCGGTGGCAGGTCCGCCATCTCCCGAATATCCTCGCCCGTCGGTGCCGGCGATCGTGGTCAGAAGGCCGCTCGCATCGACCCGCCGAACCCGCTGGTTGCCGGAATCGGCGATGTACAGCGAGCCATCGCGACCGGCGGCCACGCCAAAGGGAAAAGAAAGGAGCGCACGCACCGCGTCGCCGTCTCCGTTGAAGCCCTCGCTGCTGCCTCCGGCAATGGTCGAAATGATGCCCTGCGGCGTGACCCGCCGGATCCGATGGTTATCCGTGTCGGCGATGAACAGGTTGCCCGAAGCATCGACGGCGACGCCGCGCGGTCCATTCAACCGAGCGGCTGTGGCAGTCCCTCCATCGCCGGCGAAGCCAGCACTCCCGGTACCGGCGACCAACCTCACCTCCCCGCCGGGAGTCAGCCGGACGACCCTGTGATTCAGCCGGTCCGCGACAAAGACGTTTCCCGTCGAGTCGGCCGCAAGTCCTTCGGGGTCCCGGAGTCCGGCCGACGGTCCGGCCACTGTCGAGATCACGCCGGCAGGCGACACGCGCCTCACCACATTGTGTTCGAGGTCGGAAAAATACAGGTTGCCTGCACCGTCAATCGCCAGCCCCGAGGGGAACGTCAGCGAAGCGCTCACCGCGGGGTCTCCATCCCCTGTGTATCCGGTTAACCCGTTCCCGGCAACAACTCGCAACACTCCGTTGAGCGTGAACCTGACGATCAAGTGGTTGTCGGTGTCGGCAACGTAGATGCCGCCCCGACCATCGGCGACGACCGCGGCCAAGCCACCCAAGGGCGCCGCCAGAGCCGGCTTCCCGTCGCCATCGAAGAGGTAGTCGGTACCCGCAAGAGTCGTGATGACCCGCTGCGCCGCGGCGTTGCCGCCACAGGCCAGAGCGAGCACAATCGCGAGAGGCGCGGCCAACCGCACGGTCAGGACCTCCTTATTCTGCCGCGTTCCGACGTGTCCTCATTCTGACACCACTTCTGGCAAAGCACACGCGGACCAAGCCATGTACTCCCCGCGAAATCGTGCGCGGCTTCCGGGTTCGCCTCCGGCTTTACACTTTTCGCAAAAAGTCGAAATCGCAGCCGTGATTGGCCTGCATCACGTGCTGCAGGAAGAGCTTTCCGTACCCGCGGTCATAGTGCGGTTTGGGCTTCTGGAACGCCGCCAGACGCCTGGCGATCTCGTCGTCGGGAACGCATAAGGTCAACGTGCGCGCGGGAGCGTCCAGTTCGATTTCGTCGCCGTTGCGCACAGCGGCGAGGGGTCCGCCGATGGCCGACTCCGGGGCGGCATGCAGCACCACGGTCCCGAAACTGGTGCCGCTCATGCGGGCGTCGCTGATCCGCACGCAATCGGAGAAGCCGCGATTGAGAAGCGTCTTCGGCATGGGAATGTGGCCCCACTCGGGGAAGCCCGGACCGCCGTGCGGTCCGCAGCCCTTCATCACCAGCACCGTGTTCTCGTCGATCGGCAGGTCGTCCTTGTCGATCTCGGCGCGCATCTGCTCGTAGGTCTCGAACACATACGCCTTCCCGCGATGCTGCAGCAAATGCGCGGACGCGGCCGTCTGCTTGATGACAGCGCCGTCGGGGCACAGATTGCCGCGAAGGACGAGCGTGCCGCCTTCCGGGTACAAGGGCGTATCGAGGGTGCGGATCACCTCCCGGCGATGGCACCTCGCGCCCTCGACGTTCTCCCTCATTGTCTTGCCGGTCACGGTCAACGCGTCGCCGTGGAGCAGCGGAAGGATCTCGCGCATGACCACCGGAAGCCCGCCCGCGTAGAAGAAGTCCTCCATCAGGAACTCGCCCGAGGGCTTGACATTCGCCAGGTAGGGCGTGCGCCGGGAGATGGCGTCGAAGTCCTCCAGCCGCAGATCGATTCCTAATCGGCCCGCGATCGCGATCAGGTGCACGACCGCGTTGGTCGACCCTCCGATGGCCATGTCGACCGTGACCGCGTTTTCCAGCGCCTGCCGGGTCATGATGTGCGATGGCCGGACATCCTCGAGCACCAGTTCGACGGCGCGCCGTCCGCTCAATTCCGCGATGGTCATGCGCCGCGAATCGACCGCCGGGATGTTGGCGCACCCGGTGAGCGTCATGCCCAGCGCTTCGGCCAGGCTCGTCATTGTGGAGGCCGTGCCCATCACCGTGCAATGTCCGGCGCTGCGCGAGATGCAGCCCTGAATCTCCGTCCACTCTTCTTCGCTCAGCTTGCCCGTGCGGAACAGGTCGAACAGCTTGCGTCCGTCGGTACCCGAGCCCAGCTCGCGGTCGCGCCATTGGCCGCTCAGCATGGGACCGCCCGGCACGACGATGGCCGGGATATCGGCGCTGGCCGCGCCCATCAGTTGCGCCGGCGTCGTCTTGTCGCAACCGCACAGCAGGACCACGCCGTCGATCGGGTTGGCGCGGATGGACTCTTCCACGTCCATCGCCATCAGGTTGCGATAGAGCATGGTGGTGGGCTTCATGAACACTTCGCCCAGCGAGATGGTGGGGAACTCGAGCGGGAATCCGCCCGCGGCCCACACGCCGCGTTTCACCGCTTCGGCCACAGTCCTCAGGTGGGCGTTGCAGTTGTTGAGTTCGCTCCACGAGTTGCAGATGCCGATGACCGGCTTGCCTTCGAAGTTGTCGGCGGCAAATCCTTCTGAGCGCATCCAGGCCCGGCGCGTGAAGGTCTCGTAGTGGCTTTTATCGCCCCACCATCCCTGGCTGCGAAGCTTCTTTCCGTTTGTCGTGGACATGGCTTTCCATTACAACTCGCCGGCGGGACGGCGGTCAAATTCACCCAACCACCCGCCGATGTGGCGCCGGGCGACGTTGTTTGTCGCCCGGCGCGACCGGGGGCGGGAGAGGAGCGGCCGGTCCCCGGCCTTCCGGCCGCAGTCTTCGAGTTTGTCTTCTGCGTGGCGCCGGTCCCCGACCCACAGGCGTCAAAATGAACTCGCCCGTCCGACCGGACCAGGGTCGACCAAATATCACATCCCGGAAGCCCGACCTCTCTGTACTAATCCCAATACCGTTCACTTTGGAAACCGCGGCGGCCGATGGCTTCGAACCGCGGGTGTAAACCCGCGGGCGCCGTGAAGGCGGAAGTGGCTGACAGCCCGCGCAACCCGCGGGTTTACACCCGCGGTTCGGAGAGGTCACCCGCGGGATCGGCGGAC
>JBJXGR010000513.1:0-26857 GCA_046160045.1 Bryobacteraceae bacterium | reverse complement strand
TGCGAATGTTCCTCGCGTGCGGCGGGACGATCGGCCAGGAGTGGCTGCCGGAGATGAGCGGGGCCACCCTCGTCGTCGACGCGCTGCTCGGAACCGGGCTTTCGGGACCAGCGTCCGGCGCCGCGCTCGACTGGATTCGCCGGATCAACACGAGCTTTCCCCATGCCAGGGTGGTGGCGGTGGACATTCCCTCCGGGATTCCCAGCGACTCGCCGAACGCCGGGGGAGAATCGGCTCGGGCCGATTTCACGGTCACGTTTACGGCTCCCAAAGTTGCCCATACGCTGCCGCCCAACTGCGACGCGATGGGCGCCCTGATCGTGGGCGCGATCGGAAGTCCGCCGGAGTTGTATGAAGACGATCCAGAGATCTTCCTGTCGCTGGTGGAGCCCGGAATGTTCCGGCATTTGCTCCGCCCCCGGTCGAAAGCCGGCCACAAAGGGGATTACGGGCATGTGTTGGTCATCGGGGGAGCGGAGGGCAAGACCGGGGCTGCCGCCATGGCCGGGACCGCGGCGCTGCGCTCGGGCGCGGGACTGGTTACCGTGGCTTGTTCGAATCCCGGGCATCCGGCCCTTGCGCCGGAATTGATGACGGAGTCGCTGCCCGGCGCGGACTCGTTGGCTGCGCTGGCGATGCGAAAGAGCGTGGTCGCCATCGGTCCGGGGTTGGGGACGTCGAATGCGGCCGCCCTGCTGGCCTGCCGTGCCTACGCGACCCTGGAAGCGCCGGTGGTGGTCGACGCCGACGCGTTGAATCTCCTGGCGTCGGGACCGTGGCCGATGAACGGAGGGTTGCGCGTCCTGACGCCCCATCCGGGCGAGATGTCGCGCCTGACCGGATTGGCCACCCACACGATTCTCGAAGACCGCGTGAGCGTCGCCCGGACATTCGCAACCCAACGGTCGGCCGTCCTGGTCCTGAAGGGCCAGCGCACCCTGATCGCCCACCCCGACGGCCGCGTCTGGATCAATCCGACCGGGACCCCGGCGATGGCGACCGGGGGCAGCGGTGATATCCTCACAGGGATGCTTGCCGGGCTTCTTGCCCAATTCCCCACCAAGCCGGACGCAGCCGTCGCAGCGGCCGTTTATGTGCACGGCCTGGCTGGAGAACTGGGCGCCGGCGAAATGGGCGAGTTGCCGTTGACCGCGACCGATCTTTTGAAATACCTACCGAGAGCCATCGATGCCTGCCTTTGAATACACGACCCACTCCGAAGAAGAAACGCAGTCTCTAGGCGTGCTGCTGGCGCAGCACATTACCCCCCCGGCCACGGTTGTTCTAACCGGCAAACTCGGCGCCGGCAAGACGGTGCTTGTGAAAGGCTTTGTAAAGGGCCTGGGCATCGGACACCCCGACGAGGTGACGAGTCCCACATTTCCCCTGATCCACGAGTATGGGACGCCCGTGCGTATCTACCACGTGGACCTATACCGGCTGGAAACCGAGGCCGAGGTAGCGACCATCGGCATGGACGAGTTGTTCGATCGCGACGCGCTGGTGATGATCGAGTGGGGCGAGCGGTTCCGCAACCTGATGCCCGCTCCGCGCGTGGAGATCGAGATCGTCGTCACGGGAGAGACGGAACGGCAGGTACGCGTTCGGACGATCCAATGAACGCGGCGGCTCTGATTCTGGGCTCTAGCAGCGGATTCGGAGCGGCCGCGGCGGTTGAGTTCGCTCGGGCCGGATATGACATTTACGGTGTGCACTTCGACCGTCGGGAGACGCTGCCTCAGGCGGAACGCGTCCGGGCGGAAATTCGTGGATTGGGACGACGCGCAGCGTTTTTCAACCTGAACGCCATCGAGGACGATCGCCGCCGCGAAGTGGTGGAGCACCTGAAGAAGGACGAGGCGCGCGTTCGCGTGCTGCTCCATTCCCTGGCTTTCGGGACGCTGAAACCGATCGTCGGCGCCTCGGCGGTGAATCGCAAACAACTGGAGACCACCGTCGACGCGATGGGGCACAGCCTCATCTATTGGGTCCAGGACCTGCTGGAAGCGGGCTTGCTGGCGCACGGCTCGCGCATCTACGCGATGACCAGCGAAGGCAGCGGCAAAGCCGTGCCGGAGTACGGTCCTGTCTCCGCGGCCAAGGCTGTTCTGGAGGCGCACATCCGGCAACTGGCGTTGGAACTGGCGCCGCTCGGCATCACGGCGAACGCGATCCTGGCCGGAGTTACCGACACACCCGCGCTGCGAAGAATCCCTGGCCACGAGAAGCTGATGGCCTTCGCGATGAAACGGAATCCGCACGGCCGGCTGACGACTCCGCTCGATGTGGCGCGCTGTCTGGTCACGCTGTCGCACGACAACACGTATTGGATGACCGGAAACACGATACGCGTCGACGGCGGCGAGGGTGCGGTGGCGTGACACTGGACGCCGCGTCCTACAAGCGGCAGGAAAGGCGTGGGCTCTCCGAAAGGCAATCAGGGGATGTCCGCTCGCGTCTGCGCCGGAAGATGTCACGCGATCAGAGTGAGGGCGGCTACGCGTTCCCGATGACCGCATTGCTGGTCACCGCGAGGAGGACATGAACAAGAACACGATACCCGGAATGTCGCAATTGGAATCCACGGCGGAGATCCTGCGCCTGTTGATGGAGGGCCTGAGCGAAGAAGATGCTCAATGGAAACCTGCGCCGGACCGCTGGTCCATCGCGGAGATCCTGGAACATCTTTCCCACGTGGAAGGGCACTGTTTCCGTTCGCGTGTGGAGCGGATCATGACCGAGGATCTCCCGGTTCTCGAGACCTACGACCAAAACGCGCTCTCGGCGCTCGGGCAGTACTCGGGACGAGAGCCGGACGAGTCCTTCGCGCACTTTGAAGAACAACGCGAGGACAACCTTGACTTTTTGTTGGGCCTGGAGACCGCCGATCTGCTCCGGCGCGGGCGGCACCCGGGGTTGGGCGACATCACGATCGGCCACCTGCTGCACGAGTGGGCGTTCCATGATCTGGGGCACATCCGGCAGATTGCGGAACTGATTCGGGCGCGAACGCTCTATCCGGGTATGGGTCCGATTCAGCAGGAATACGAGATTCATCCGTAGGTGACAATGAGACCGAGGGCATCAATATCCCGCCGGGAGGTGCTCGGCGGATTGGCCGGTGTGCGTTTGTTCGGGCAGGCTCCTGGAATAGTGCGGTCCGACCGCCCTCTTGCCGCTGAAGGGGCCATGGCTGGCGATGCCGACATGCACCGGGCGACGATCTGGTCGCGTTGCGACCGTCCCGCGCGGATGCTCGTCTCCTGGTCGACGAGCGAGAGAGGCGAAACGCGACTGGTTCGAGGGCCGGTGTGCGGGCCGGGGTCCGATTACACCGGTCGTGTGGAACTGGAGGGACTGCCAGGCGGTGAGACCATCCTTTACCAGGTACGCTTCGAAGACGCCGCGAATTCCAAGGCGGTCAGCGAGCCGGTAACCGGCAAGCTGCGGACCGCCAGCGAACGAGGCATCCGCTTCCTGTGGTCGGGAGACACCTGCGGCCAAGGCTGGGGCATCAACCGCGAGTGGGGCGGCATGCGGATGTACGAAACGATGCGCCGGCGCGAGCCGGATTTCTTCATCCACAGTGGCGACACCATCTATGCCGACGGTCCGATTCCGGCCGAGCAGAAGCTACCCGACGGAACGTTGTGGCGCAACGTGGTGACCGAGGCGAAAAGCAAGGTAGCCGAGACGCTCGATGAGTTCCGCGGGAACTACCGCTATAACCTCTTAGACGAGAACCTTCGCCGTTTCCACGCCGAAACGCCGCAGATCTGGCAGTGGGACGATCACGAATTGATGAACAACTGGTCTCCCTCGAAGGATCTCCGCGATGACAACCGATATCGGGAAAAGCGGCTGCCGATCCTGGTGGAGCGGGCGCGCCGGGCCTTCCGAGAATACTCGCCGATTCGATCGGGCGCGCCGATCCATCGGAGAATCGAGTATGGTCCGCTGCTCGACGTGTTCGTGATCGACCTGCGCAGTTTCCGTGGCCCCAACACCTACAACCGGCAGCCCGTCGAAGGTCCTGAAACGGCGTATCTCGGGAAGACGCAACTGGCCTGGCTGGTCACTGAACTGCGGCGGTCGCGCGCGACGTGGCGGGTAATCGCGTCGGACATGCCCCTCGGCCTTATCGTGGGCGACGGTAAAGACGCCCAAGGCCGGGAGCGCTTCGAGGCCAGCGCCAACGGCCACGGCCCTGCCCTGGGGCGGGAACTGGAGATCGCCAGTCTGCTGAGCGCGCTGAAGAAGAGCGCCGTGCGGAATACCGTGTGGCTGACAGCGGACGTGCACTATACCGCGGCCCACTACTACGAACCGGCCAAGGCGAGGTTTACGGACTTTCTCCCGTTCTGGGAATTCGTGTCGGGGCCGTTGAACGCCGGCACCTTCGGCCCGGGCAAGACCGACGACACCTTCGGACTGGAAGTGAAATACCAGAAACACCCGCCGGCCGGGCAGGCGAATCTGTCACCGGCAGCGGGGATGCAGTTTTTCGGGGAGGTCGAGGTGCAGGCTGAGGAGATGACGGTTACGTTGCGCGACCTGGCCGGCAATGGCCTGTACCGGCAGCGAATCCAGGCTGGCATCTGATTCCGGCCGGCGATCCTGGAAACTGGCTGACTGGCCATCGCGAGCTTGGGGCAGATGCGACCGAGTGGGTGCCAGGCGCCACGAAAGTGTGCCTGAATGGAACAATTGCGAGCTTGGGCAGATGCGACTGCGTGGTGCCAGGCACCGCGACGGTGTGCCGGAATGGAACAAATCGCGACCCTGGGAGATGCGACGACGACCGGTGCATGGCACGGGCGAAAGTGTTCCGGGATGAATGATCGCGACCCCTGGGTGGATGTAACCACGGTGCCAGGCACAGCGAGAGTGTGCCGGAATGGAACAAATCACGGCTTTAAGAGATGCGACCACGCGGTGCCAGGCACCGGCGAAAGAGTGCCAGGTTGAACCATCCCGACCCCTTGGGGGATATCGAACAGCGTGCCAGGCACCACGAAAGTGTGCCGGGATGAACGATCACGACCCCCTGGGTGGATGTAACCACGGTGCCAGGCACAGCGAGAGTGTGCCGGAACGGAACAAGATCGCGACTTTGAGAGGTGCGACCACGCGGTGCCAGGCACCGGCGGAAGTGTGCCAGGTTGAACCATCCCGACCCTTGGGGGGATATCGAAGAGTGTGCCAGGCACCACGAGAGTGCGCCGGAATGAAACAATTCGCGAACCTTGGGCATGCGGTCGCGCGGTGCCTGGCACCACGAGAGTTGCACCGGAATGAAACAATCGCGACCCTTGGGCATATGGTCGTGGTCCTGGCAACCGCGAAGGCGAATCTTCGATCCGCAGGGCCGGTCGGAGACCTGGTCGGAGACCGGCGCGACGGAAAATAGCCAAAACCCGAAGGGTGCGTTAAAGCTAAAAGCGCGCCGCGGCCTGGATGGCCGCACGGGTTTGCGGAAAGGGGCCAAACTCGAGGCGCCTGGCACCGCCAGAGTGGGCGGGATGCACCTTGGGCATATGCTCGCGCGGGAACCTGGCACCACGAGAGTGTGCCGGAATGAAACAACTGCGACCCTGGGCACACGGTCGCAGTGCCTGGCACCGAAACGAAGCCAACCGACTATCCGGAGCGCGGCCGGAAATGCCACCCCACGGCTTTGAGGAAAGGACTATCAGGTCCAGCGCTCCAGGACATGGCGCAGCCGCGCGCGGTCGATCGGCTTCACCAGGAAATCATCCATGCCGGCCCGGCGGCAGCGCTCTTCATCTTCCGGGAAGGCGCTGGCTGTGAGCGCAATAATCGGGATGCGCATTTCCGTCCTCTGTCCGGAGCGGATCCGGCGCGTGGCTTCGATTCCATCCACCTCCGGCATGGAACAGTCCATCAGGACGGCGGAATACGCGCCTGAGCGCACGGCTTCCACCGCCTGGCTGCCGTTCTCCACAACGTCCACCGAAAACCCGAGATTCTGTAGCAGATGGCGCGCGACCTTCTGGCTGGTCGCATTGTCCTCGGCCACCAGGACTCGCTGCCGGCGGTTGACGGACGGCGCGTTCGCAACGGCCGCAGCCATCGCCGCAATCGGATGCCCTTCGCGGATCCGCTCAAGGTGCTCGGCGAGTTTTCGCAGCGGAACGGGAGCGAGTGCCATCGCGCGGACTCCTGAGTTCTCGAAGCCGCCAAGCTGAGACATCTCAGCCGGGGCGGCCACCATCAGGACCGGCATGCCCTCCAGCCCGGCCTTACGCCAGTCGTCGACCAGCAAAACTTCGGCATCGCGCTCCTTGTCCGCCAGGATGACGCCGAGCACCTGGAGTTGCTCCCGGAGCATGCCGTTTGACATGGGCGAGGCGACATCGAGACGGACTCGAAGCCCGCGGACTCTTCCTGCTTCCGGATGGGCCGGCTTCGCGGATACCCCCAGCGGGACGATGAAGCCAAAAGTCGAGCCCACGCCCGGTTGGCTTTCTACATCGATCTGCCCTCCGATCGCGTCGACCAGTTTCCTCGAGATCGTCAGGCCCAGCCCGGTTCCGCCCGTGCTTCGGCCCTGGCCGGTACCGAATTGGCGGAATGGCTCGAACAGCAGCGGCAGCGCCCCGGGCTCGATGCCGATTCCGGTGTCCGCCACGGAAATGTGCACGACGACGCCGGCGTGATCCCGAAGGCCCGCTTCGGCTCGAACCACAACGGAACCGTGGTCGGTGAACTTGACGGCGTTGCCGACAAGATTCAGCAGTACCTGGCGGACGGCGTTGACGTCGCCGATCAGTTCGGCGGGAAGCGCGGGGTCCAGGAAGCAGGCGAGTTGGATGTTCTTTTGCCAGGCCGTGCGTGCGACCACCGCGAGCGTTCCTTCGAAAACGTCTCGCAGCAGGAATGGTGCTCGCCTGGCCACGTATTTACCCGCTTCCAGGCGCGCCAGGTCCAGCACGTCTCCGATCACCGCAAGCAGGGATTCCGCGGAGCGTTGGGCCGACTCGGCGAACTCCCGCTGCAGAGGGCTCAAGGGCGTTTCCCGGAGCAAATCGGTCATGCCGATGATGCCGTTGATGGGGGTGCGAATCTCGTGGCTGACGGCAGCCACAAACTGGGACTTGGCTTCCAGGGCCTTGACGGCGGTTTGCTGGGCGCGCCGCAGGAGGACGAGAAGAATTGCCCCCGCTGCCATTCCGGCGCCTGCAAGGATCGCCGCCCACAGATTCCGCCGCGAACGCCCCCGCTCATCCGCCAGTTGCGACATCAGGTCGCTGTCACGCGGGGCCCGGGGGGTCCTGCCGGCGAAGATAGGGAAGAGTTCCCTGGTCTGCGCCATGCGCCCCAGTTCCGTTTTGGAACTGCGGATCAGGGGCGCGCAGTTGATGGAAGAGAACGAGAGGAGGCGGAGCGCCGCCTCCCTGGAGATCGCGTCGACCGCCTCCGCCTGAAAAGGGTGTCGCGCCAGAAGCCATGCATTGCCGAGTGGTGATTTTTGGCGGATTAGCTCACAACCAGGCGTCCCAGCGGCGAGCAAAACGGCCAGCCACGCGCCAGCAACCCTCGGGGCCAAATGTGCCCGAGTCATGATGAACTGAAGCCATGGTGGCACTCCCCTCTGCGCATTCACAGAGACCGGCCGTACTCGTTGTAATGGCAATTGGGTAGGGCAGTACTAAGGCCTTACTCTAGGTAGATGAACTCGTTAGCGGCGATGAGCGCGTGGCACAGACTCTGCCACGAAGCGAGACGGGAACCCTCTGTCCCCAATTTCGCCTGGAGAGAGCTGACATAAGTCAAGGCGCGATCGGTTTCGGAGGGCGTGGCCGGCCGCGACAGGACCAGCCGATAGAGGCGATCGACCCGTTGCGCGTCGGCGAGCGAGGAAGCGGCAAGGACCTTGCGCGCCATGCCCAAAGCGTGGCTGCGGACGTACTCGCTGTTCATGATGAACAAAGCCTGGGGAGCGACATTCGTGCGGGTGCGGCCTTCGCTCGAGGTGGTGGCGTCGCCGAAGTCAAAAGCGGCCAGCACGCTGTGGATGCTGCCGCGGCGAACAGGCAGGTATAGGGTCCGGCGCACGACCTGATCGGCCTTCAACTCGCGGCCTCCCGCGCGGCCGTCGGGGAGGAGGCTTCCGCCGAAGGTGCGGTCGAGGCTGCCGTCAAAGGCCAGCATGCTGTCGCGGATCTGTTCGACGGAGAGGCGTTGCCGATTGAATCGAGACCATAGCCGGTTGGCTGGATCGATCTCCCTGGCCTGCCCGGAAGCGACGGCGCTCATGCGATAGGCGTTGGAACCGAGTATCAGGCGATGCATCGCCTTGATCGACCAACCGCTCGCGATGAAGCGCGAGGCCAGGTAGTCGAGCAACTCGGGATGAGTCGGCTTTTCGCCGGTCGCGCCCCAGTTGCTGGGAGTCCGCACCAGCGCTTCGCCGAAATGCCATTGCCAGATGCGGTTCACGATCACTCGTGCGGTGAGAGGGTTGTCCGGAGACGCGATGAAACGGGCCAGTTGCAGGCGGCCACTGCCGGTGACGCCGGGCAGGTCTTCGGACTTCGAAAGCACGAGTGGAAAGCGTTTGGGCGCCGGACTGCCGGGGTTGTGATGATCGCCGCGCACGAAGACCCGCTGCTCGACGACCTCGCCGTCCACGACCGCGCTGGCCATCGCCGGTTCTTCGGGGACGGTCTCCTCCAGCCGGTTCCACTCCCTGCGGAGTACGGCGGCCTTCGGGCTTTCGGCGCGGCCGAACGGGCCATCTTTCGACATCACATCCGCAAAGAAAGGATGCTCGACCGGATCAGGTTCGGGGCGTGGTCGCAGGTCTAGGCCGCGCGCGGCGTCTTCTTTGTAGCGCTTGCGCCAACGGGCCAGGAGATCGTCGAAGCGCTCGGCGGATGTCTTGAAGGCCTGCTGATACCTGCCGGCAATCTCCTCAATGGTGTCCGAGGTCGCGGCGTGGAATTCCCGGAGGTGTTTCTTCTCTCCGTTGGCGGGATCGAGATGGCAGATCCACTTCGAAAGAACGGCGCGGTCCAAGCCGCCAGCGACTTTGCCCTCGTGCACGGCACGCCACGCGGCAACCATGTAGGGCGCGACCTCGAAGCGCAGCGACTTGTCTTCGGCCAGCGCCTCTTCCATCTTCATCCGCTTGGCCCACATGGCCTCGCGGTGCCGCTGCCAGCGATCGTAGGCCGCCTGATCGAGGGGCGTGTAGTGCACATACGACACGGAACCGGGCCTGCCGAGTTCGCGGAAATTCTTTGTGCTGGCAAAGATTCCCGCCATGGAGTAGTAGTCGCTGGTCAGCAGCGGATCGAACTTGTGATCGTGGCAGCGCGCGCAGGAGAGCGTCAGGCCGAGAAATGCTTTGGAGGTGACATCGATCTGCTCATCGACGACGTCGTAGATCATCTTCACGCGATCCTGCTGGGCAAGGGGTTTCGGGCCTAATGCGAGAAAGCCTGTGGCCACATGGACCGGTTGAGGAAGAAGGTCGCCCGCCAGTTGCTCGACGATGAAGCGGTCGTAGGGCAGGTCCCGATTGAAAGCATCCACCACGTAGTCCCGGAAGCGCCAGGCGTGGGGATAAATGTGATCTTCGTCCATGCCGGTGGAGTCGGCGTAGCGGGCGACATCCAGCCAGTGACGGCCCCATCGCTCGCCATATTGCGGAACGGACAACAGACGATCGACCACCCTTTCGAAGGCGCGGGGGGAGTCGTCTTGGAGGAATGCTTCCAGTTCGGCGGGGGCGGGAGGCAGACCCGTCAAATCGTAGGTCACCCGGCGTATCAGGGTCTCCTTTGCCGCGGGCGCGGCCGGGGCCAGCCCTTTCTCTTCCAGTTTGGCCAGGATGAACGCATCAATCGGGTTCCGGACCCACGCGGCCGCCTTGACCGCCGGCGGTTCCGAGCGGGCGATGGGCTGAAACGCCCAATGTTTGCGCTGTCCCGGAGTGATTCTTCCGGTGAGGGAAGGCTTGGATTCGGGCAGCCAGGCGCCCTGCTCGATCCAGAGGCGGAAGGCGGCGATCTCATCGCCGGCCAGCTTGCCGGTGGGGGGCATCTTGTACTTCTCGGCATAGGTCAGCGCGATGTACAGACGGCTCGCTTCCGGCTTGCCGGGCGTCACGAACTGGCGTACGCTCGCGTCCGTGACGTTCAGACCGCCCATCTTTGCTTTCGCGCCGTGACAGGACTGGCATTTGGCCGCAAAGAGCGGCCGGATGGTTTTCTCGAAGTGATCGGCGGGGGAATCCGCCGCGACAAGGGGAGCGCACAAAGCAAGGAGGACGGCCAGTCTCATGCGAGGATCTTGGGGTGCAGCGTACCGGCGACGTCGGTGAGGCGAAAATCGCGACCGGCCCAGCGGTACGTCAGCCGTTGATGATCGAGCCCGAGGATGTGAAGAAGGGTCGCGTGCAGGTCGTGGAGGTGCATCCGGTTCTCGACAGCATGATAGCCAAACTCGTCGGTCGCGCCGTAGATGAAGCCCGGCTTGACGCCCGCGCCGGCCATCCAGATGGTGTAGCCGTACGGATTGTGATCGCGGCCGTCAGCGCCCTGGGCCCACGGGGTCCGGCCAAACTCGCCGCCCCAGATCACGAGCGTATCCTTCAGCAGGCCGCGGGCCTTCAGGTCCTTGAGCAATCCCGCGACGGGCTTGTCGACCTCCTTGGCGTTGTTCGTGTGCAGCTTGAACAGTTCGGAGTGCTGATCCCACTTGTAGCTGTGCCAGCACTCGACCATGCGAACTCCGCGCTCGGAGAGCCGCCTGGCCAGCATGCACTGCCAGGCAAAGTCGCGGGTCGCGGGGTCGTCGAACCCGTAGAGTTTCTTGGTGGCCTCGGATTCCTTTTCCACGTCAAAGGCCTCTGGCGCCTCCGCTTGCATGCGGAACGCCAGCTCGAACGACTCGATGCGGGCCTCGAGATCGGGATCGTGCTCGCGCGCCGAAGCGTGCGCGCGATTCATGTTCTGGATGAAGTCGAGTTCGTATCGCTGATGATCGGCGGAGAGTCCCTTGGACTGCAAGTACGGAACAGGCTCCTTTTCGATCTCTTCGACTTTCAGTCCCGAGTTGCCGATGGGCGTGCCCTGAAACTCGCCCGGCAGAAAACTGGAACTCCAGTTGTTCTGCCCGCCATGACCCAGCGACGGCTTGATGGTGATGAAGCCGGGCAGATTCTGATTCTCCGAACCCAATCCGTACAGCACCCATGAGCCCAGGCTCGGCCGTTTGAACGAGAACACACCCGTGTGCAACTGCAGGAGGGCGGCGCCATGATCCACGCCGTCGCCGACCATGGAGCGGACGACGCATAGGTCGTCGGCGCATTGGGCGACGTTCGGAAACAACTCGCTGACCGGAATGCCGCTCTGGCCGTAAGGTTTGAACGACCATGGCGACTTCATGAGGCCCCGGACAGAGTCCTCGCCAAACGTCAGGGAGCGTTTGAACGGAATGGGCTTGCCATGATCCTGGTCGAGGCGCGGCTTGGGGTCGAACGTGTCCAGGTGCGAGGGGCCACCGTGCATGAACAGGAAGATAACGCGTTTAGCGCGGGGCGCGAAATGGGGTGACTTGGGGCCCAGCGGATTGGCTGCCGTGGCGACATCGGCCAGGAGTCCCTGCAACCCCAGCCAGCCCAATCCGGCGCCGCTTTTCCGCAAAAGGGCACGTCGAGACAGTCTTGTCCGAGCTTCGTTCATGATGCGTTATTGAGCCAATTGGGCGGACTGGTGGGCCACCAGTTGCCATTGGCCTTTGTTCTTTACCCAAAAGCGCAGGAACCGCATCTGGCGCGGGGAGGTCTGGCCGCGGGCGGTGATCACCATCTTCACCTTGCCGGCGACCGCGGCCGTCTTGCCATAGTTGCGGACCGTCATCTCTTCAATTTGCACGGATTCGTATTTCCGCGTGCCGTTCTTGAGCGATTCGATAAACTGCGCTTTGTTGTCGACCACGCCATTGGAGTGCGTGTAGATCAGGTCGTTGGCCAGAATCTTGTCGAGCGCGGCGTAGTCCATCTTGGTGGTGGCGTCGGACCATTGCTGTTCGGCCGCGCGCAACGCTTCGTCGGATTGAGCGGAGGCGATCATGAGAGAAGTCACTGCCACAAGGGTTGTCAGAACGAGTTGCTTCAAAGCTGTCTCCTAATTATTGGACGCGGGCGGACTGGTGGGCCGCCAGTTGCCATCCGCTTTTGTTCGTCATCCGGACGTGCAGAAAGCGTAGCACGTTGTCGAAGGGCTGCCCCTTGGTGTTCCCCGTCATGCGAACCTTGGCGGCGGCCAATGCCGTCCGAAGGTCCGGCGCGGGATTCATCCCAACTCGGCCTCACCGCCGAGGACCCGGAAGATCCCGACCCGGTTCCGGCAACGGAGAGATCACTCCCATGTTTCCGTTCAGTCACCGCCTGGCGGCGCGCCCACCCTACAATCCATAGAGAGGGTGCTCATGAATCGAATCTGCGTTTTCTGCGGCTCGAGCAGCGGGCTGCGCGTCTCCTATCAGCAGGCCGCCCGAAGGCTGGGAGAGTTGATGGCGTCGAGAAGCGTCGCGCTAGTGTACGGGGGCGCGAAGGTCGGCCTGATGGGGACGCTGGCGGACACCGTGATGGCCGGCGGCGGCGAGGTGTACGGGGTGATTCCGGAGGCCCTGATGGCCAAGGAGATCGGGCACCGGGGAATCACCGAGCTTCGCGTGGTCGGGTCGATGCACGAGCGCAAAGCCGCGATGGCGGGACTGGCCGACGGCTTTATCGCGCTGCCCGGCGGGTTCGGAACCCTCGAAGAACTTTGCGAGATCGTGACTTGGGGGATGCTGGGCATTCACGCCAAGCCAATCGGTCTGCTGAATACCGACGGCTATTTCGATCCCTTGCTCGACTTCTTCGACCGGATGGTCTCGGAGCGCTTCCTCAAACCAATTCACCGGTCGCTGATCGAGGTGGAATCGGATCCGGAGCGCCTGCTCGACCGGTTAGGCCTGTCCCGGCCGCCGCACCAGGACAAATGGATCGACGAAAGTCAGACCTGACGGCGGAACAGCCGCCAAGCCAGCATCGCGTAGACCGGGATGTACACGAGCCAGCGCAAGTCGTGGACGCCTTGCCATTCGCCCGCATGGATCCACCACAACACAGAGATATGGGCCAGGGGCGCGCATGTGGTCCACAGCAGCAGGGCGGGGACGTCGGCCACCGCCAACATCGGCAGCATCCAGGTCAGGTACCAGGGATGGCAGTTCGCGGAAAACGCAAGCAGGCCGGCAATCACGGCAAGGCTGGCCTCCGCGGGTTTCCACCGCAAAGCCACAACCGTCGCGAGGACCGTGGTCACGCCCAGCAACGCGAGTTTCTTGGCGAGAAACAGGTCTCCGGCCGCGAGCCACAGAAGGCCGCCGAACAGGCTGTCGTTGTTCCGCCAGCCTCCGATAAACCCCGAGGCGAACCGCGCGTTGACGATTAGTTGACCCCATCCCGGCCAGAATGGAATGACGCAGAGGATGAGCAGAACGGGCAAAATCCAAGCCTGCCTCCAGCCTTTCCACAAGATCGGCGCGAGACCGAGGGGCCAGATCTTGGCGGCGGCCCCTGCGGCCAGGGCCGGCCAAGCCAACGTCCATCGCCGGCTTTCGGCGGCCGCCAGAGCGGCGGTGAGGAACGCCAGAGCGATCGAATCGTTGTGGCCCATGCCCCAGAATTCGAACACGGGAAGCGGCGACCAGGCGTAGAGGATCACCCGTTCCAGCGGCAGGCGGCGAGCCTTTAAGAGCAGCAGGACCGCGCCGATGGTCAACAGATCGAAGAAGGCCGCCGGAGTTTTGAACCAGAACGCCTGCCGGACGGCATCGGAGGTCAGGCGATGGGCAAACTCCCAGGTCAGCCGCTCGACCCATTGCGTCACCGGCCCGTAGACAGCCCAGAATTCGCGGCCTGGCATGCGGAGGTCGGCCGGGTCGCCGATGTGAGCCCAGGCGGGGTCGGCAGCGCGCACCACGTACGGGTTGCCGCCGGCGGCTTGTAGCTTCCCTTCCCAGCGATAGCGGTAGAGGTCATCGGTAAACGCCGGATCTATCGGCCAAATTGTGAGCCGGAACAGGAGCGCGGCGGCGAGGATCCCGAGTACCCGCCGGGGTTGCGATGCGCTGAGGCCCGTGCTACGGTAGCTCGCGAACAGGTAAAATAGTCCACAGGCCAGCAGGAGGAGTATGGTTTCCACGACGTGCTGGCGGAGATCCCCCGCGAAGCGGATTCGCGCGAAGAGCGCCTCCTGGATTCCAAAAGTGACGAGCCACCACATGCGGGGAAAGCAGTTGTCACGCCTATGCTAACAGTATTGCTTCCGGTTGCCCTGTTGGCGGCCAATCCGCGTTTCGACCGGATGGTCCGGGCCCTGTTCGACGACACGTTCGCGGGCATCCACCAGCTGAACTGGTTCGACTGGATGCTGCTGGGACCGTATTTTGGCGTGCTGGCGATCCTGTCGGTGTACGGTCTGCATCGCTACGACATGATCCGCACGTACTTCAAATACCGCTCCCGCGCCGTTCATGCGCCGCCGAAGCGCTTTGAACAGTGGCCAAGGGTGACCATCCAACTGCCGTTGTACAACGAGCGCTACGTGGTGGAGCGCCTGGTGGAAGAAGTCGTCAAGGTCGAGTATCCAAAGGGACTTTTGCAGATCCAGGTGCTCGACGATTCCACCGACGATACCCACCCGTTCGCCGAGGCGCTGGTCGAACGGTATCAGACGCTGGGGTACCCGATCGAGTACCACCACCGGACCAATCGGGAGGGTTTCAAGGCGGGCGCTCTCCAGGCAGGTCTCGAGACGGCGACGGGCGAGTTGATCGCCATTTTCGACGCCGACTTCATTCCGCCGGCCGATTTCCTCACGCGGACGATTCACTACTTCGCCGATCCGGGCGTGGGCGTGGTGCAAACGCGATGGACGTACCTGAACAAGGACTATAACTTCCTGACCGAAGTCGAGGCGATGCTGCTGGACGGGCATTTCATCCTGGAGCACGGCGCTCGCTCCACCGCGGGCTACTTCTTCAACTTCAACGGGACAGCGGGGATCCTGCGGCGGCGGATGATCGACGACGCCGGCGGCTGGCAGCACGATACCCTGACTGAAGACTCAGACCTCAGCTACCGCGCGCAATTGAAGGGATGGCGCTTTGTCTACGTGCCTGGGATGGAGTGCCCCTCCGAGTTGCCCGTCGACATGTACGGTTTCCAGGTGCAGCAATCGCGCTGGGCAAAGGGACTCACTCAGTGCGCACTCAAGCTGGTGCCCTCCGTCCTGAAGGCGTCGTTGCCGTGGCGGGTGAAGTTCGAAGCCCTGATGCACCTCACGCCGAACATCTCCTATCCGCTGATGCTTGTGGTGTCGGCCCTGATGCTGCCGGTGATGATCGTCCGCTTCTACATGGGCATCTGGCAGATGGTGTTTCTCGATCTGCCCCTGATTGCCGCGTCGTTCTGGTCGATCTCGGCGTTCTATCTGATTGCCCAGCGCGAGTTGTATCCGAGAACCTGGAAACGGTCGCTCTACTTCCTGCCGATGTTGATGGCGGTGGGCGTGGGCTTGACGATCATCAACACGCGCGCCGTCCTGGAAGCCCTGTTCGGGGTGCAGACAGCCTTTGTGCGGACGCCGAAATTCGCCATCGAAGGCAAACACGTCAACCTGCGGCACAAGAAGTACCGCGCGCGGAGCGGGTGGCTGCCCTACATTGAGCTGGCGATCGGCACCTATTTCCTGGGGATGGTGTGGTACGCCGTGGAGACGTTCAACTTCCTGACGATCCCGTTCCTGCTGCTGTTCGTCGGCGGTTACTACTGGACCGCGGTATCGACGCTGATGAACGAGCACCGCGACCGGCTCAAGTGGCGGGAGCGGCGCCGGCTGGAACTGGAAGTCGCCCGCTAGGCTCTGCTGAACATGCATCACGGCTTCGGTCGAGGCACGCTCTGGTTCCTGTTGTGTTGCGCCGTGACCGCGCAAACGGGCGGCATCGTGGAGAAGATCCTTTGCCCGGCGACACGCCAGACGCCCCGCATCTCGGAAGGCGACGTCGAGATCCTGAAAGACGGCAGCCTGCTGCTCGCCTACACCGAGTTTTTCGGCGGCGATGGCAGCGACTGGGGCGCCGCCCGCATCGCCGGCCGCACAAGCCGCGACCGCGGACGCACCTGGAGCGAGCCGTTTACGATTATCGCCAACACCGGCAAGATGAACGTCATGGACGCGAACCTGCTTCGCCTGCGCTCGGGCAGGCTCGCGCTGGTCCACGCATTGAAGAACTCCATGGCCGATTGCCGCCTCCTGTTCCGGACGTCATCGGACGAGGGCAAGACTTGGACGGATCCCGTCACGATCACCACTCCTGTCAAGTATTGGGGCATCAACAACGACCGCCTGGTGCAGTTGAAATCCGGCCGGCTGCTGGCGCCCGTCTTTGTCGTTGAGGATTGGGCAAAGAGCCATCACACGCGCAACGCCGTATTCTACTCCGACGACGAGGGCCGCACCTGGAAACAGAGCGAACTGGTCGACGTTCCGCAAGGCAAGCGAGGGGCGGACGAGCCTGGCGTGATCGAACTCCGCGACGGCCGCATCCTGCAGATCGTCCGTACCGATCTTGGCAAGATTTTCGTATCGCACTCCTCCGACGGCGGCGTGCACTGGACCGCGCCGCAGCCGACAGAACTGACCGCGCCAACCGCACCTGCCAGCATTGCCCGCATCCCGTCCACCGGTGATCTGCTGATTGTGTGGAACAACTCGCCCGTAGGACCGAAGCACACGCACGACCGCTTCCCGTTGACGGCAGCGATCTCGAAAGACGAGGGCCGTACGTGGAAGAACATCCGCAATCTGGACGCGACGCCCGGTTTTGCGTACGCCTACACCAGCATCACGTTTCTGCCGAACAAAGAGGTGCTGTTCACCTACTATGCCGCCGACACCAGGCCGAAGGCGAAGGAGGATCACTCCGACCACTCCATGATCTCGCTCAAGATGAAGATCGTTCCGGTCGACTGGTTTTACCGGCCCTAGATCCAGGAGGAGCGGAACGTCGTCATGAGTGTCCTCTTCAAGCGGGCCCCCTGCCCAGTAAACCCGTCAAACAGGCGCGCGCTATGATGGCCCCATGGCCGTCGATGTCCGCTGTGTGCCCGCGACCGCGGAACGCTGGCCCGATCTCGAGCGCCTGTTCGGCAAGCGCGGCGCCTGCGGCGGATGCTGGTGCATGTACTGGAGACGGACACGAGCCGAATTCAACGCCGGTAAGGGCGCCACGAACCGCCGCGCTCTGATGCAACTGGTCGAGTCCGAGACCCCACCTGGCGTCGTGGCCTACAGTGGCGAGGAACCCGTCGGCTGGTGCGCCGTGGCGCCGCGCGACACCTATCCCACCCTCGCGCGGTCGCGGATCCTCAAGCCTGTCGATGACGCGCCGGTCTGGTCCGTCTCATGCCTTTTCGTGGCCAGACCGTTCCGCCGCAAAGGAGTCAGCGAGATTCTCATCCGGGCGGCTGCCGAACTGGCCCGGCAGCACGGCGCAGCCCTCGTCGAGGCCTACCCCGTCGAACCAAAGGCTCCTATGGCGGATGCGTTCGTCTGGACCGGCCTCGCCCCGGCGTTTGTGCGCGCGGGATTCACCGAGGTCGCACGCCGCTCTCCCACCCGCCCCATCCTGCGGCTCGCCGTCCGGCCATGAACGACTTCACGTTCATCCGCGCCCGCTTTCACTTCCGGGCCCGCGACAGCGTCTATTTCCCGCCGGGCAAAGCCGGCAACATTCTTCGGGGCGCCTTCGGCCACGTGTTCCGCCGGGTCGCGTGCGTGCCCTCGTGCACCGGCGCCGCTACCTGCGACATTCGCGCGACTTGCCCGTACGCGCGCGTCTTTGAACCGCAGGCGGCGCGCGGCGAAGGCCCCAGCGGGCTGAAGGACTGGCCGCGGCCCTTTGTGTTTCGCTCGTCGTGGCTTTCCGGCGGGATCCCTCCAGGCGGCGACTTCTGGTTTGATGCTCACCTGTTCGATCTGGGCGATCCGGTTCTGCCCTATTTCGTCCTTGCGTTTTCCGCGATCGGCCGCGACGGCTTCGGGCCCGGCCGCGGCAAGGCGGACCTGCACCGCGTGGAACTGCTGTCCTTTGCGGAGCCGGATGGTCCGCTCCCTTCCGGTCGCAATCCGGCTTGTCCGCTCCGTTCCGGTCGCGGCACTGATGGTCGCGGCACTGATGGTCGCGGTTCTGTTTTGGTCATTTACGACGGCGACGCCTTCACGGCCCCCTCGCCACTCCCCGTCATCCGTCTGCCGCTCGACCCACCTGCCGCGCCGGTCCATCGTGTTCGTGTCCATTTCCTCACCCCCACTGAACTCAAATCCGGGCAGGAGGTCGCCGCGCGACCGGAATTCGGGATCCTGTTCCGCCGCATTCGCGACCGCATCAGCACTCTCCGCGCCCTCTATGCCGGCGGTCCGCTGGAGATCGACTTTCGAGCCATGGGCGACCGCGCCGATCGAATCCAACTCACCCGTTGGACCGGAAGTACCGCGGACACCGAACGCCGCAGCAGCCGGACCGGCCAGCGGCACTCGATCGGCGGCTTCCTGGGCGAGGCCGAATATGCGGGCGACCTCACCGAGTTTGCGCCGTTCCTCCACGCAGCGCGATGGACCGGCGTGGGCCGCCACACCGTCTGGGGCAACGGCGAACTCCGCGTCGTCTATGATGAGGAATCATGATGCGACGTATCTTCCTGCTGCTGCTCGCCGCCGGCGCCGTGAGCGCGCAGAACACCGAGGCCGCGAAGAAAGAGAAAGAGCGCTTCGAGTACATCAAAGCCAATTACACCAAGTACGAATTCATGGTTCCGATGCGCGACGGGATCAAGCTGTTTGTCTCCGTCTATGCGCCCAAGGATACAGCGCAGAAATACCCGATCTGGATCAATCGGACGCCATACGAGGTGGCGCCGTACGGCATCGACAACTACCGACGCACTCTGGGGCCTTCGGAATCCTTCGTGAAAGAGGGCTTCATCTTCGCCTACTGCGACGTGCGCGGAAAGGGCAAGTCGGAGGGCAAATACGTCAACGTCCGGCCGATTGTGCCTGTCAAGAAGTCGCCGAAAGACATCGACGAAAGCACCGACACCTACGACACCATCGACTGGCTGGTGAAGAACGTCCCGAACAACAACGGGCGGGTGGGGATCTCGGGGATCTCCTACCCGGGCTTCTACGCGATGATGGGCGCCATCGAGGCGCATCCGGCCCTGAAGGCCGCATCACCGCAGGCGCCGGTGTACGACTGGTTTGTGGGCGACGACTTCCGGCACAACGGCGCGCTGTTTCTCGCGCACGCCTTCAACTTCTTCTCGGGCTTCGGCCGGAAAGGCCCGCAGGACGACGAGGTACAAGGCCCTCGATTTGGGTTCAGCACGCCCGACGGCTATGACTTCTTTCTGCGCATGGGGCCGCTTTCGAATGCCGATGAACGCCACTTCAAGGGACAGATCGAATTCTGGCGCGAGCTGCTGGACAACGACACGTATAATGCATTTTGGAAATCGCGGGTGGCGCGCCCGTACCTGGTGAACGTCAAGCCGGCGATGATGACCGTCGGCGGCTGGTTCGATGCCGAAGACGTCCACGGCCCGCTCAAGTGCTTCGAATCGGTCGAGAAGCAGAGCGGCAGTACGCCCAACATGCTGGTGATGGGTCCCTGGTGGCACGGACAGTGGTCCGGCCACGACGGTTCGTACGTGGGCAATATCAACTGGGGACAAAAGACCGGCGAGTTCTACCGGGAGAAGATCGAGTTCCCCTTCTTCCTGCACCATCTGAAAGAGAAGGGGGACCCGAAGCTGCCGAAAGCCTATGTCTTCGAGACCGGGCGCAACCAGTGGCGCCGGCACGACACCTGGCCGCCGGCGGACGCCCGCCAGCGCACGTACTATTTCCACGCTGCGGGCAAGCTGACGGACCAGGCTCCGAGCGAAGCCTCAGCGCTGGACGAGTACATCAGCGACCCGGCCAAGCCCGTGCCCCATCGCGCCGAGTTCAGCCCGCAGATGAATTATGACTACATGACCGATGACCAGCGCTTTGCGTCGCGCCGGACGGACGTGCTCGCCTATCAGACCGACGCGCTCGAAGGTGACGTCACGGTCGCCGGGCCGCTCCGCGTCTCCCTGTGGGCGTCGACCACCGGCACGGACTCCGATTTCGTGGTGAAGTTGGTCGACGTGTACCCGGGTAATGCGCCGAATCCGGATCCGAATCCGCGGCGGCTGGAGATGGGCGGCTACCAGCAGTTGGTCCGCGGCGAACCCTTCCGCGGGCGGTTCCGTAATAGCTTTGAAAGGCCGGAAGCGTTCGAGCCGGGGAAACCGGCGAAGATCGAGTTCGAAATGCCGGACGTGTATCACACCTTCCGCCGCGGGCATCGGATGATGGTCCATGTGCAGAGTTCGTGGTTCCCGCTGGTGGATCGCAATCCGCAGAAGTTCGTCAAGATCTTCACCGCCAAGGAAGCCGATTTCCAGAAGGCGACCCAGCGCGTGTACCGCTCGGCGAAGATGCCTTCAGGCCTGACGGTCAGGGTGCTGCCGTAGTGGGTGGCCGGTTTCGCCGCATGTCTGGCGATCGGCGCTTGGCGCGTCGACTGTAGGGGCCGCATACATGCGGCCCGCCGGCCGCAGGCCGGCTTTCCGCAGCCGCACTGGCGTGCCCATCCTTGCCTGAGCCGAGCCGGGCGCTGAGACCGAACTAGTAGCGCCAAAAAGCGGGATTGAGCCTTTCGGTGCACTCCGCTACGAGGCCGCGCACGTCCGAACCCGAAGGAAAGCGCTGAGCGCGGCGCATGGAGTTTTGCCCGTCCGCAAGCCGGCCTGCGGCCGGCGGGCCGCATGTATGCGGCCCCTACGTCGACGTTCCTACCCGTCAAAAACCTGGAGAAAATCCTCCGTTGCCGCCACTCTTTCCTTGGTGGACTCGTTGGTATCACCTTCCAGGCGCCCGCTGCGGCTACCCTCGTTTGACTACTCATCCCCAGGAGCCTACTTCGTCACCATCTGCTCCCGGAACCGCCGCTTGGTCTTCGGCGAAGTCGTCGACGGCCAGGTCCGTCCCTCCCCCTTGGGCCGACTCGTTGCGGACCATTGGCGGTCGATCCCGTCTCACTTTCCTCACGTCTCCAAACCACATCCACGGCATCTTGTTCTTTACGGAGCCGGCAGGATGCGCGTTGCCCGAGGTCATTGGCGCATTCAAGGCCGCGGTCAGCCGTCGGGTGCGATCCCCGGTCTGGCAGAGGAGCTACTACGAGCACATGTGCGCTCCGAGGCTTCGCTCAATCGGATTCGCCGGTACATCGACGACAACCCTCTCACCTGGAGTACCGATACCGAGAATCCCGCCTTCGCCTCGTCCCCGTAAGCGCCTTCTACCTGGTAGGAGCGGCTTTCTGACTCGCGGGCGCGCTCCGTCAGACAACCGAACGGGCCGAACGCACTCGCGAGGCCCAGGAACTCCTCGCCTGCTCGAGTTTGGCCCCTGCACTCGACGTAGGGGCCGCATACATGCGGCCCGCCGGCCGCAGGCCGGCTTGCGGAGGGGCAAACGCCGTGCGCGGCGCTCAGCGCCTTCCTTTCGGGTTCGGACGTGCGCAGCCTCCTGCCGGAGTGCACCGAAAGGCTCAATGCGCGGCTTTCTTACCGTAGTTCGGTCCCCGCGCCCGGCTTGGCTCAGACAATGAGTGGCATGCCGGTGCGGCTCCGGAAAGCCGGCCTGCGGCCGGCGGGCCGCATGTATGCGGCCCCTACGTCGACAACGCGGGCGACCTCCAGGCGCGCATCTGAGATGGCGGGTCACTGGCGCTCATCCGAAAATGTAGAAACTCGAGTCCCCGGCCTTCCGGCCGGGGTTCGGAGGCCAACCAGGATGTCCTGCGGGCGCGTGGATTGCCTGGCCAGATAGGGCTCGACGTAGACAAATCCCCGGCGGGAGTCGCCGTAGGCTTTCCGAACGGCGATCAGAGCTTCGGCGTGACTCTGGTTCCTTACGTCTTCATGGCCTTTTTGATTTTTGCGTCACGAACGGCCTGGTTTCCCGAAATCTGCCAATTCGGGCGGGAGGGAGAGGGCAACCTATTCCAGGGACAATGATCCGGGGAGCCGGCAGTGTTTGGGAGGGCGACCACGGGGCGTAAGTGCGTCGAGGAGTTTCCACCGCGAGGCGCAGGGTTGGGTGGTGCGGCAGGAGCCGGGTACGGGGTGGGCAGACCCCTCCCTGAGAAGGTGTGCGGAAATCAAGATGCTCTACGGCCTCCGATGGTGTGGGCCATCGGGAGTGGTGGAACGTGTTGGCAACCCCACGGCTGACGGTCGGGCACGGATTGGCCGGGGCAGTTATTCACAAGAGACACCCTGCAGCACACTCTTGACGCTTGATTCTCCATGCGCCCGTGAGAGCGGGAGACCGATTGATGCGTTCCTTGTACCGTGTGTATTTCATCCCAAACGCGACGAATATCGATGCCGTGATCGGTCGAGATGCTGCGCGACACCGCTCTGCCCCTCGTGCCCGTCATCCTCACCGGCGGCGAACACGTCAACTACTCTCACAGCCACACCCACGCGCCCAAGCAGGATGTCGTCACCGCGCTCGCCGTGCTTCTGGAGTCTTCGCCGACCGCGCCCTTCCGCTGGCTTCCGCGTTCCTGCGCTAAATGGAGACCTTCCAGGCGCGGTCCCTGCTCTCGGAGCGGTCCGGTTGCAGGCTCGCCGCGAAGCCGATCACGACGACCTCGTCATGGCCGTGGCACTGGCTTCCTGGTACGCCGTCCGGCAGTGGCCGGAGATACTGCGTCAGGATCCCCTGCCGCGCCCATCGGGGGCCTTCTACCTGTGAAGCGCCCCTGCTGCATGGCGCCGGGCGACGTTGTTAGTCGCCCGGCGCGGCAGAGCCTGAGTAAAGCCCCCTGCGGCCATGGCGGGACCGCGGGTCCGGGCGGCTGGACGATGGAAGAGGGGCGAGGTTTCCAGGTCCGTGTTGTTTTCAGCCGCACCCCCTTGCGGCCGCGACAGGCGGCACGCGGCACGAATGACCCCGCCCCCTGCACCTGATACAATCCGGCTGGAATCATGCCGGCACGTGTATCCGTCGGACTGGTGTGCCTGGCGACGGCCGTTCAAGCGTTGCTGGCGGAGCCCGCGTTGGCCCAAGGCACGATCGCGGGAAGCGTTCTCGGCGGCTCCCAAATCGCCATCCCGAACCCGCGCGTCCGCGTCAAGGAACTGGCGACGGGGGCGGAACGGGTCATCACCGCCGGCTACGACGGCAGGTTTATTGTGAAGGGCCTTGCCGGCGGCCGATACCGCGTTTCGGTCATCTCGTTCGCCTGCTTCGACGAGGTCACGGTCGAGTTGCGCGAGGGCGAGACCGCCCGGGCCGACCTGCGCGCGCGACGCCTGGCGATGTCGGCCGCCCACTCCAAGCCGAAACCGGTCTCGATGGCCGAACTCGCCCGGAGGCGCAGCCCCGGCGTCTCTGCCGTCGAGGTCTCCGACTACGTCTTTGGCGGCTATCGTGGCGGCTTTCCTGCCCCGCCCCATGCCGACGGAAATCCGCGGAAAGCGTACATCGTCTTCTGGAAGGACTTCCCGTACCGTTTCGTCTTCGCGCACGAGGGCAGCTACTGCCCCTGGTTCGAACTCCCTTCCGGCGCCGGGTTGAGCTACCAGTTCTTCGAAGGCAACCAGGGCTGGGCGGAGTTGTTCAACGACTGGGGGCGCAAGGAACGCAACAGCTACGTCGAGATCCTCGATGCCGGCCCTACCCGCGTGTGGGTTCGCTGGACCTACTTTGGCGTCAACATGCGGAACGGTGAGCCGGCGTACCGCGGGACGGAAGATTTCTGGGCCTTTTCGAACGGCCTCATTCTCCGCCGGCAGACCTACGAGACCTTGCGCCCGGGCGATGATCGGGGACATACCCGTGAGCCGGTCGAGATGATCGGCCTGTGTCCGGTGGGAAAACGGTGGTTCGACATCCTGGCCCGCAACCCGGCGTCGTCGGGAGAGAGCCACGCGTTGGCGGTGCTCGATCCCTTCTCCACGCGCCGTTACGATGTGTTCTGGAAGCACAAGCCTCAGACCGTGTGGGAAGCCACGGCCCGGCGCTCGGGCGCCCGCTGGCAGGAACTGGACGACTCGCCGGGAGTCGCGCTCATCGTGCCCATGCGGGAGGGATCGCCCTTCTGTATTTTCGGCGATGCCTCCGGATTCCGGCACGACTTCACCCGCATCAAGGAGCACAGCCATCCGGACACCGGCGGCGTCGGCTGGATCTCGCAGTCCTGGGATCATTGGCCGATCGGATGGCTGAACAGCCAGGCGCACCCGGTCGACAGCGACTCGCTCCAACGCTACCCGAATCACTTCTCGCCGGCGGGCATGGATTTCTTCGCGCTCCCCAACGAGGAGTCCGAGAAAGGCCTGTTCTATTCGCTGATCGGCGTCGGGCCCAACCAGGTGGAGCGCGTTCGCGCATTGGCGCGCGAGTGGCTCACTCTTGGGCCCGCAGGCATTCCGAAGCTGGAGAATACCGGCCGGCTGAAGGCCGTTTACCACGGAGAATGAGACCCCAGTGACTGGCGCAAAAACCCTCCTCCTGTTCGCCGCGTCGTGGACCCCGATGGCGTTCGCTCAAGTCCCGCAGGACCGCCCGGCGAAAGAGACCGTGATCGTCGTTCCTCACACGCATTGGGAAGGCGCTGTCTTCAAGACCCGCAACGAATACCTCGAGATCGGACTGCCCCATATTCTGAAGGCCCTCAACCTCTTGAAACGCTACCCGCAGTACCGGTTCGTCCTCGACCAGGTCGCCTATGTCCGGCCGTTTCTGGAACGATACCCGGCGGAGGCGGGCGAGTTCCGCAAATTCGTCGCCAACGGCCGGCTGCAGCTGGCGGGCGGGGTCGATACGATGCACGACAACAACATGCCGTCGGGCGAATCGATCGCGCGGCAGTACCTGCTCGGCAAAATCTACTTCCGTGACCGGTTGGGCGCCGAGGTCCGCACCGGCTGGGGTCTCGACACATTCGGACACAATGCCCAGATGCCCCAGATCCTGAAGCTGGCGGGCCTGCAGTCGTACTGGTTTCAGCGCGGCGTGCCGGGCGTCGAGACGCCTTCGGAGTTCCTCTGGGAGGGAATCGACGGCACCCGCATCCCGGCGTTCTGGCTGCCGATCTCCTACGGCGCTCTCCACAACATTCCGGACAACCTGCCGGAGTTCGACCGGATGGTGCGCGGGCGTGTGGAGGCGCTGGCGCCGTTCGCGCGCGGACCCGGGCGGCTGCTGATGGCCGGCGCCGACGTCTGGGAGCCGGAAGAACAGATTCCGGTGATGGTGGAGCGATGGAACCGCCAGGGTTCCGCGCCCTTCACGCTGCGCATCGGGGTCCCTACCGACTACGAGGAACTGATCGCCGCCCGCGGCCCGAGGCCGATCGTGCGCGGGGAGCTGAATCCTGTCTTTCAGGGCATCTACAGCAGCCGGATCGAAGTGAAGCAGTGGAATCGCAACCTGGAGCGGCTCCTGACGGCGGCCGAGAAACTGGCGGTCCTGGCCGGACGCGTCGACGAGGGGATGCGCCTATCCCTCCAGGATGCGTGGGAACCGATGCTGTTCAACCAGGCGCACGACCTGGCGTCCGGGGTGATGGTGGACAAGGTCTTCGACGACTCGATGGACGCCTTTCGCTTTTCGAAGCGCATGGCCGACGACCTGATCGGCCGGAACGCCGAAGAGGTGCTGAAGAAGATCGACACCCGCGGCCCGGGCGTACCACTGGTCGTGTTCAACCTGCTCGGCTGGCCGAGAACCGACTACGTGGAAGCCGAGGTCCCGTTCAGCGAGCCCGATGTTCAGGACATCGTGTTGCTCGATCCGGACGGCAAGCCCGCGCCGATTCAGATCCTCCGCGCACAACGCAACGGCGACGGTGGGATTCGCCTGGCGATCATCGGATTCGTTGCGCGCGAGACGCCCGCTTTGGGATATGCCGTGTACCGTGCCACCGCAAGGCGCGCCGGGATGACGGTTCCCGCGGCTCCGTCGTACGGTGGATCGGCGGACACCCGCTATTCGGATCGAGGTTCCATCGAGAACGAATTCTTCCGGGCATCGTTCCATCTTTGGAACGGCCAGATGTCGAGCCTGGTGCTGAAGCAGGGCAACTGGGAAGCCCTTGCCGGGCCGGGCAACGTGGTGGCCCGCGAGGACGATGGAGGAGATTTCTGGGAGCTGTACGGCACCTTGAACGGCGCGCGCTTTACCGCCATGACGAAGGAAGTCCCGGGGCCGCGGCCGAAATCGAGCGTCTTCACGAACGAGTTTGTGGGCGGCAGCGGGTCCACGCGGAACGGCACGGTGATGTCCGAATTTCGGATCTCTCATCCGTTCGGCAAGAACCAATTCTCGACCTCCGTGCGGATGTACCCCGGCGTCGAGCGCATCGACATTCATACCGAGATCGCTAACCAGGAATCGTTCGTGCGCTACCGCGTGCTGTTCCCGTCCGCCGTTCGCAACGGAAAAAACGTGCACGAGATCCCGTTTGGAGCCATCGAACGGCCGCGGAACCAGGAGTTCCCTGCGCAGAACTGGATTGACCTCAGCGGCCAGGGACGCGGGTTGGCGCTGCTCAACCGCGGATTGCCCGGGAATAACGTTGCCGGCGACACGCTGCTGCTCTCGCTGATGAGGTCGGCGCGGCTGATCTCCTATGGGTTCTCCGGAGGCTACGAGCC
>JBJXGR010000512.1:0-18264 GCA_046160045.1 Bryobacteraceae bacterium | reverse complement strand
GCCTACACAGCAAAGTATCCTATCCCGGCCTCGTCCCGTGGCCCTATCGCAGTCAGGCAGCAACGTGAGAAACACAGTGGAGACTATCGCGAGAATGGAGCCGGGGGAGATTGTGAACCGTTACAGGAGAGCCGCCTGGCCGAAAGGTAGAGCTGAAGAGCTTCGAGATCGGGCGGTACCCGGTGACGGTGGAAGAATATCGGCGGTTCGTGGAGGACGAAGGGTATCAGAACGAGCGGTGGTGGACCGGTGGGGGCTTCGGGCGGTGGAACGAGCCAGGGAGTTGGGAGGATCAGCAGCAGCATCCGAACCGGCCGGTGGTGAGAGTGAGTTGGTATGAGGCGACGGCGTACTGCGCGTGGAAGGGAGTACGATTGCCCACCGGGGCGGAGTGGGAGGCGGCGGCGCGGGGAGTGGAGGGCAGGGAGTATGCATGGGGGAAAGAACCGCCGGACGGGTCGAGGGCGAATTATGGCGGGAAGGTGGGTCACCCGACGCCGGTGGGATTGTATCCGCGCGGGGCGACACCGGATGGGATTCAGGACATGGCGGGGAATGTGCGGGAGTGGGTGGTGGATGAGGAGGGAGCCGGTCGCATGAAGCGCGGGGGGTCCTGGAACGACGATGAGAGGAACCTGCGCGCGGCCTACCGGTTCAGGGACGAACCGGAGTACCGGCTCGGTTACATCGGGTTCCGGTGCGCCCGGGAGTGACTTCCCTTGGTTCTTTTTTCTTTTTCCTTTTCCTCTTCCGCGGCGAAGCCGCGGGCGGATTTTTTTTGGAGGACGCCGCCTCGAGAAATGAAACGGCAGGGGCTCGTGGGGGAAGATCGCATCGGTTCAGGGTGGACCGGGTGGATGGGCGACGGCTTCAGTGACGGTTCCGGGATTTGAGTTCCCGCTGGCTGGGCGCGAGTCCACCAAAAGACAGCCGGCAATGGGCGAAAGCCCTCCCTCGCGGTCGGGCCTCGGATCAAGTGAATACGTTTTTCAACCTGGCCGCGTTACTCCGCCCGCTCGATCCGCAGAGGCGTGGGGCCGTCCGTGCGGACACGGCGGCAGGCACTGGCGAAGTCCACCCAATCGAACTTCCAGTCGCCGGGAATGCGGGCAAACAGGCTGCACGACGTCGGCTGGCCTTCCGGACCGCGCAGCGTCACGCCACGGCCATAGACCAGACAGATCTCGCCGAGGCGTTTGCCGCCGGAGGTCACACTCTCGCCGCCATCGTAGAAATAGAAGATCTCGCCCGGCAGCGGGAGAGTGGTGAGGTTTTCCCTGGGCATCGGCTGCGCGTCGACGAGAACGAACACCTCCTGCCCGGAGAACATGCCGTGCCGGGGCTTCAACTCGAGGGGGAGCAAGTCCCACACGAGTTGCGTTGTCGTGGGGGCCTCGCCGTCGAGCAGGTCGGCGACCACCGACTCGCCCGTAGCCACAAAGGTCAGACGGATTCTGCGTTGCATCTACTCCTCCACTCGCCATTCGGCGAGCACTTCTTCATCCAGGGTGACTCCGAGGCCTGGCCCCTCGGCGGGATACAGGTACCCGTTTTCAATGTGCGTGCCCGGCGTGACCAACTCCTTCACGTAACGCATGGGGCCAAACGTCTCCCAGGCGTGAGTGAGGTTGGGAACCGCGACTCCCAGGTGGGCCGCGGCGGCGGTACCGATCCCCATCTCCGCCTGGCTGCCGAGGATGCAGGGAATGTCCAGCGCGGCGGCGAAGGCGAAGATCTGTGCGGCGGCCATGAGGCCGCCGGCCTCGCAGATATAGATATTGAAGACATCCGCCGCCTCGGCGCGGGCCACTTCGTAAGCGTCGTGTAGTGTCTGGAGGCTCTCGTCGGCCATCACCGGCGCAATCGCCTGCTGGCGGAGCAGTCGCAGCCCCTGCAGGTTGGTTCGCGACAGCGGCTGCTCGAACCAGGCGACCGTGGTCTCGGCGGCGAGCGCCCGCATGGCCTTCGATGCTTCCGGAACCGAAGCCCAGGCCTGATTCGCATCCAGCCGCAAGGGTGTGTTTCGTCCTACCGCCGCGCCAACGGCTCGCACGGCGGCGATGTCGTCGGCAAGGGCGCGACCGACCTTGAGCTTGACCGCATGGAAGCCGGCCTTCAATCCCGCTTCCGCATCCTGGGCCATCTCGTCCGGGGACTTCTGGTAGATCCCCCAGGCGAGCGGCACCCGCTCCCGCGCCTGGCCTCCGAGCAGCCGCCAGACGGGGACGCCATGATACTTGCCGGCCCAATCGAGCAACGCGATCTCGAAGGCAGCGCGCAGATAGGGAGCGCTCAGCTCGCCGGCAAGAGTGGTTTCGATCAAGCCGAGCAACTCCGGCATGCGGCGGGGATCCTTGCCCAGCAGTCGAGGAACGATCAATCGCCGGGCGGCGTGGCAGAGCGTGAAACCGATTCGCGGATACGTGATCGAGATCTCGCCCAGACCCTGGCAGCCGTCTTCGGTCACGAGGCGGATGATGCCGAATTCCGACGCCGTGACCGGCGTCGCGCCGGTGGTGCCGGAGCGGACGGCTTCCTTGCGGGGACCGCGGACCGCGTAAACCTCAATTCGTTCGATCTTCATCGTGAAGTGGGATAGGATAGCATTCTCGCATGCAACGCATCACCCGCGACAAGATCACCCCCGTGTTCGACCGGCGTCTCCGGCCTGTGGCTCTCGTCGCGCAGGGAGAGAGCTTTGTCGTGGAGACGGAAGATTCCCGCGGCGGCCTGACCCGGGTACCCGATCACACAACGCCCGAATACCTGCTGGCGATTCGCAAGAAGGGCTATCACGGCAATCCGGTCACGGGCCCCATCTACGTCGATGGAGCACAGCCCGGCGATACGTTGGCCGTCGAGATCCTGTCACAGGAATGCGACACCATCGGCTATACGGGATACTGGCCGCATCTGTTCGGACTGCAGGATTTCTTCACCCAACCCGCGACCACGCTGCACCGGATTGAGGACGGCTTCATTCATTTCAACGACGAGATCCGCATCCCGGTGAAGCCCATGATCGGGACGATCGGGACGACCCCGCCGCTCGAAGCGATCGCGTCGGGCGGGATGGGGCGGCACGGGGGGAACCTCGACACGGAGGAGGTTCGCGCGGGCAGCACCGTGCTTCTGCCCGTTTTCGTCGAAGGTGCGTTATTGTGTCTGGGTGATTGCCACGCACGGCAGAGCGACGGCGAGATCGCAAGCCTGGAAATGCGAAGCACCGTCACGCTGAAGTGCGAGGTGATTCGCGGGCGCAGTTCCGTGATGAGCTGGCCTCGGATCGAAACCCCGGAGTCGATTGTCACCGTCGCGCTGGCTTGCCCTCTGGAGGAGGCGCTGCGGCTCGCGTTGCGTGACATGATCCTGTGGTTGGAGGAATCGTACGGGCTGAGCAGGAATGACGCGTACATGCTGTTCGGCCTCGCGGGCGATGCGCGGCCGGGACAGGCGCAGGTCAGCCTGTATTCGATGCGCTGCATCATGCCCAGGGCTTATCTCCCCAGGAAGAAGGAATCATGATCGTCGGATACGTCAGTGATGAGAACTATGTCGCGATCGGCGATGTGCTGGCCGATTTTGAACAGAACGGGCAACTCGTCGGTTCAGCGCGATCGTCGGCCCGCGGCGCGGTTGTGGCGGACATCCCGCCCGGCCAGTACCGGGTGACGCTGGTCAAACAGGGATTCGGATCGAAGAGCGTCCTGATGTCGCCCACGGCGGAGACGCCGTACCAGTTCCGGCTGCTCTCCGACCGGCTGCTGGGGTATGTGTACCCAAAGTGGGTGAAGTCGGGCGAGTTGTCTGAATTCCGCGTGCACTCGGTGGAGCCTTACAAGCTGACACTGTGGCGTTACGGGTGGAAGAAGGAGTTCGTCAAACTGATGGGCTGGTTCGACGAGCACGGGCCGCGCGCCGTGATGCAGGTTACACCGGACGGCGACTACACGCAAACGGGCGTCCAGTGGAACAAGACCGGCTATCTGAGCAAGCACCACACGCAGTTTGCCGTCGGTCCCGAGCGGAGCGGGTTGTACTACTTCCACGCCAAGGCGGAACGAAGCGGCGAGTTCTTTTCCTTTCCCTGGGTCGTGGCTCCGGCCACGCCGCAGGCGAAGATCGCGGTACTGGCCTCCACCAACGACTGGAACGCGTACAACAATTTCGGGGGGCGCAGCAACTACATCAACCCGGTGGGCCTGCCCGACCGGCCAACGGTGAATGCCCGGCAGGATCTTCCACGGTATGCCGGCGGCACTTTCGGTACCTGGGAGCCGCCCGACAGCGCGTACAAACCGCTCTCGTTCGACCGCCCGGAGATCGGCAATCATGTTCCGGAGCATACGGAGGCGACGGATCCGGTGGAGGGACGGATGACGTGCGGCCAGGCGCCGGCGGAATGGCGGCTGCTGGCCTGGCTGGAACGCGAGGGCCTGGGCTACGACTACTACGCGGAAGCGCAACTCCACGACGGCACGCTCGACCTGGATGCCTACCGGATCCTGGTTTTGAGCGTGCATCCGGAATATTGGTCGAGACAGATGTACTCGCGGGTGAAGGAATGGGTCTTCGAGCGAGGCGGGCGCCTGATGTACCTGGGCGGCAACGGGCTCAACTGCGAGATCGAGTTCCTGAACGCGGACACGATGAAGTGCCTGTCTCAACTGGTGAGCGAGGGCGACGGTTCTCTCGCCATGCGCGATCCGGGCAATCCTGAGATTCGTTGGGAGAGCCGCTTTCACCGGACCTTTGAATCGGAAGCCAATCTGACCGGGGTGGTCACGACGCACACCGGCATCATGACGGCCGCTCCGTATCGCTGCCTGAAGGGCGATCACTGGATCTTCGCCGGTACGGGTCTGGCCAACGGCGAGTTGTTCGGGACCGAGAGCCAGCACGAGCGGTGCCACGGCGGCGCATCGGGTCACGAGACGGACAAGGTCAGCCCGTTCACGCCGAAGAACGCGGTCGTCATCGCCAAGGGCGCCAACAAGGACGAGGGAGGCGCGGAGATCGTGCACTTTGAAACGGCGTCGAACGGCGCCGTCTACTCGGCCGGGTCGATCAACTACGTGTTGTCGCTCCTGGCCGACCGAAATATTTCCAGAATTACCGCCAATGTGATTAGCCGATTTCTTGAATGATGCCGGAAATCCAAATTAATTCGGAAGCCATTGCCCGCGACACCCTGGAGTTCCTCCAGGTGAAGAGCGAAACCTGCACGGAAGGCCCGGGCAGCCTGTTCCTGGCCGGCCTTATGCGGCGCGAGGGGTTTGACGTGACCCTGGACCCGGTGGAACCCGGCCGGCCGAACGTGTTGTGCCGCATTGCGGGCAGCGGGGGCGGGCGATCGCTGCTGTTCAATGGCCATACGGACACGATCCCGATCGGCAAGAGCGCACCGCCCGCTCGCGACGGGGACTGGATTATCGGCCGCGGCGCGGAGGACATGAAGGGCGGGCTGGTGGCGATGGTCCATGCGGCCGCGGCGCTGCGCAAGGCGGGAGTGCGGCTGAAGGGGGATCTGTGGCTGACGGGCGTTATCGGCCACGAGTCCCCGGAAGGCAAGAAGGAAGGGCCGCTTCGGCTAATCGAACAATTGCGAGCGGGCGACGTGCGGGCCGACGCGATCGTGATCGTCGAGGGACCGTTCGCCATCTGGGCGGCCAGCCTGGGCTCGACGATCTTCGATATGTACATCTCCTCGGACCGAGGACCGATCCACACGATCAAAGTTCCGTACGCGCAGAACCCGGCGCGATGGACGGGGCGGTTGCTGGAGGAGTTCGCGCGTCTGGAAGAGGAGTATGGCGGGCGGCCTCCGCACCCGTTGTGCGGACGCGAGCAGATCAATGTCGGCATCGTCCACGGCGGTGATTACATGAACCGCCTGCCGACACGGATCCGGATTTCCGGAACGTGGCGCTGGCAACCGGGCAAGACGCTGGCCGACCTGGAGAAGCAGGTGGCGGCGCTGTGCGAGCGCTTCGCGGCCGAATCGGGACTGGCGTTCGAGTTCGAATTTCAGGGGTCGCGCGAGCCGTTCGAGACTCCCGGCGATCATCCGTTGGTCGATGCCCTGCGTGCGGCGGGGCGGGAAGTGACAGGCGCCCCGCCGCCGTTGATCGGGATGGCGCTGGTGGGGGACGGCAATCTGTTCTCGAACGGTGCGGGTGTGCCGACGGTCTACCTGGGGCCGGCGCACGAGACGGCGCATTCGGACTTCGAGCGGGTATCGGCGATGCGTCTGGCGCAGTGCGCCCGGATCTACGCGATGGCGGCGATGGAGTTCTGCGGAGTTTAGGAAGCCGGCGTAGAATCCGATTCGCGCGCGGGTTTTCCGGCGACGGCTAGAAGAACAACAGCAAACCGCTTGAATCTCCGTTGTACGTACCGCACAACCCTGGAGTTTGATCAAATGGAGGTTGGACGAGTCCCAGGACAATCCGACCTTGGTTTTACTAGCGGGTCCAAACGGTTCCGGCAAGAGCACGGCGGCGCCGTATCTGCTGCGGGGCGAACTCCAGGTGTCGGAGTTCGTTGACGCCGATACGATCGCTCGCGGGCTGAGCGCCTACGCGCCGGAACGAGTTTCGATTGAGGCCGGCAAAGTCATGCTGAGGAGACTTCGGGAACTGGCCTCACGCCGCGTCTCGTTCGGTTTCGAGACCACGCTGGCGAGCCGTAGCTTTGCTCCCTGGATTCGCCGGGAGACGGAGAACGGATATCAGTTTCGGTTGGTCTATCTCTGGCTGGACCCGGTCGACTTGTGCATTGCCCGCGTTCGCTTGCGGCAGCAAGGGGGCGGACACGGCGTACCCGAGCCCACGATCCGGCGCCGCTACGCAGCGGGACTGAGAAATTTCTTTTCACTCTACCGTCCCCTATCGATATCCTGGCGGTTCTATACCAACCACGACCATCCGAGCCTGGTGGCCGAAGGGACCGGGAACGACGTCGTCGTTCGCCAACCCGCTATCTGGCATATGCTGGAGACGAGATACCTCGATGCCGCTGACCAGGGATCAGATGATTGACGAGAAGTTCCGCTTGGGCTGGCCGATTGACCGCGCTCTCGAGAGAGCGGTCCGCGACGCGATCCGAAGGCACAAGCGGTTGGGCGAACCGATTGCCGTCTTGCGGGACGGCCGAGTGGTGGTGCTGGCGGCCGAAGACATCCCGGAACCTCCAGCCGATCCCGAGCCAGAGTAAGCTGGGTTCGATTTCCAGGTATCCCGGCTGCTTGACCACAAGAAAGCGAAGGCACTTCCAGCTTGTGGTGAGCACTTCTTACACGCTTCAATAATTCATCCTCACGTGCAATCAATCAAATCGCTCATTTGGGCTCCAAAGTGCAATCAGATCTGCCAAGGAGCAGGTGCCTCATGAACGAATCGAGAATGCCGACCGAAGTTGTTCACACTCAGAAGGAGAGCGGTATGGTCAAAGGACTGGTTATTGTCTTGTTGGCCGCAGTTGGAGTCCTGGGGTGGAGTTCCATCCAATTTCAGAAAAGATTGAACCGGCTCGATGACGCATTCCAGAAAAGCTACGCCAAGACCAGCGATGCAATCTTGACAAACTCAGGCGTGACCGAGAAGGCGCTGAATGAACTGCGCGAATCAATCGACGAGGCTACGGCCGTTTCCGCGGCGGCCGCGGGTAAGACGAAGGCGGTGGTCGAAGCACGGGCGCACGAACTCGCTCAGCGTCTGAGCAAAGAGCAGGCTCGTCTGGAGGCGGAACTCGGCAAAGTCAGATCGGACGCCGGCACAACCAGCGAAAAACTGACTACGGTGAGCAACGACGTCGAGTCAACGAAAACCGAGCTGGCCAAGACAAGTACGGACTTGGCCAAGACTTCGACGGATCTGGCCAAGACAACGACGGACTTGAGAAGTGTCATGGGCGACCTCGGCGTCCAGAGCGGATTAATTGCCACGAACGGCAAAGAACTCGCCGCGCTTAGAGCGCTCGGTGACCGGAACTATCACGAATTCGAACTGAGCGGTACCAAAACACCCACGAAGGTGGGTCAGATCATGGTCCGTCTCAAGAAGGCAGACGCCAAGCGGAACCGGTTTACCCTGGAGATCATAGCCGACGACAGGGTTGTGGAAAAGCGGGACAGGAACACCAACGAACCGATCCAGTTTTACGTGGCGAAATCGACGCGGCCGTATGAAATCGTGATCAATGAAGTCGGAAAGAACCGTGTGACAGGCTATCTGTCCACGCCGACGGTCCTGCAGTCCCAGAGGTAAGGCGCCTGCCGTCGAAGGCGAACGGCCGTCTGGAGAAGCGTGACGATCTGAACTTTGGACATCGCCACTTTTTCTCCCGGCGGCCGGTCCCAGGCCGCACACCACTGCCAACACGATCAAACAGAACCCGCAGGCGACGGAAGCTTCGGATGTCTTGGCATCCAAGAACAAACAGCGCGTGGAATCGTGAGTCCTCCCGGCTACAAACCCATTGAATCGTACGGCATCATCGGCGACCTCCACTCGGTCGCGCTGATCGGCCTCGATGGCTCCATCGACTGGTGCTGCCTGCCGCGGTTCGACTCGCCAAGCGTCTTCGCGGCCATTCTGGACCAGCGGAAAGGCGGCTACTTCCGCGTAACCGCCACTCACCACGGAGCGCGGAAGCAGATGTACCTTCCCGCAACGAATGTCCTGCTGACGCGGTTCCTGGGCATCGAGGGAGTCGGCGAAGTCACCGATTTCATGCCCGTCCAGACAGGCGCCAGCCGCGAGCAGGGGTGCCGGCACCAGATTGTGCGGATCGCAAGAGCCGTTCGCGGCAGCGTTCACTTCCGGCTGGAATGCTGTCCGGCATTCGACTACGCACGCTGCGGCCACGAAGTCACTTTCTTCGATCGGGGCGTTGTGTTCGATTCTTTGAGCGGGCGTTTGATCCTGTTCAGTCCCGTGCCGCTCGGTGCGCTCGGCACGGGAGCCGCCGCGGACTTTGTGCTCGAGCAAGGAGAATCGGCGACATTTGTCTTGCGATACCCGGAGTCGGATGGCGGCACATTGACGGACGCGCCGACGCCGGGGGAAGAGGCGCTCCAGGAGACGGTGGCGTTCTGGCGGGGGTGGCTCGACCAGAGCTCGTATCAAGGCCGCTGGAGGGAGATGGTCCACCGGTCTGCCTTGGTCTTGAAGCTGTTGACGTACGAGCCGACAGGGGCAATCGTCGCTGCTCCGACGTGCAGTCTACCCGAAGAAGTGGGAGGCCGCCGTAATTGGGATTACCGGTACACGTGGATCCGCGACGCGGCCTTCACGGTGTATGCTTTCCTGCGCCTGGGCTTTCTCGGGGAGGCGACCCGCTTTATGGACTGGCTCCAGAAACGAGTCCGGGAGGAGGAACAGATTAACGGGCCGCTCAACATCATGTATGGAATCGATGGCCGCCACGAACTGCCGGAGGAGTGCCTGGATCACCTGGAGGGATACCGGGGATCCAAGCCGGTGCACATCGGGAACGCGGCGTGCAGCCAGTTACAGCTCGACATCTATGGAACGGTGATCGATTCACTCTATCTGTGCGACAAGTACGTGATCCCGGTCACGTACGATCTGTGGAAGCAAATCCGGCGCATGCTCGACTGGGTAAGCCGGAACTGGGAATTGCCCGATGAAGGCATTTGGGAAGTCCGCGGCGGAAGACAGGATTTTGTCTACTCAAAGCTGCAGTGTTGGGTAGCCTTAGACCGCGGTCTTCGCATGGCGCAGAAGAGGGGATTGCCCTTGGATCATCTGCGCCTGCGGGCCGAGCGCGATCGCATTCACGAAGCCATCATGAACCAGGGATGGGATCCAGCCCGCCAGGCGTTTATCCAGCACTTCGGTTCGCGGGCCATCGACGCCTCGAGCCTGCTCATGCCATTGGTATTCTTTGTCTCGCCGAAAGATCCGCGGATGCTCGCCACAGTCGAACGCGTGAAGGAAGAACTGGTCTCGGACAGCCTGGTCCACCGCTATCGAATCGGCGAGGGCGCCGACGATGGCTTGACCGGCAAAGAGGGGACATTCAGCATGTGTACGTTCTGGCTGGTGGAAGCGCTGGCCAGCGCGGGCCGGATGGACGAAGCCCGATTCATTTTCGAGAAGATGTTGACCTACGCCAATCACCTTGGTCTGTATGCCGAACAGATCGGACCCTCGGGCGAAGCCCTCGGGAATTTCCCGCAGGCTCTGACGCATTTGGCTCTGATCAGCGCGGCCTTCAATCTTGATAGAAAGCTTGGCACGAGGAGCGTCGCGGCGAGCCGCTGAGAACCGTAAGCGGCTTCTGGAAATTCGGGCGCGAGCCGTCGTCAAGGCGGCCGGCGCCCGAAGGACGTGTGGTTTTACTTGACGGCAGGGACGCAGGTATCCGACACGTGTTCGATGCTAGTGACCTTGAATACCTGCTTCCCGTCCCCGGGTTCGCGGCTGCCCGTCACCTTCACTTTGTGATTGGCAGCATGTTTTTCCAGGTCCGGGGACCCGGCGGCGATCATTCTTTCGCCGCTCTTCTCGTCAGTAAGAATGAACTCACCGGCTTGAGCCCCCTTCGTCAGGCAACCAGTGACTTGTTGTCCGGCCTTTGCCTTGTCGTCACTCCAGCCAACGGCACATAGAACACCGAGGGCCGCAACATGTGCAAGCGTTTTCCGCATACGGCTTTGCTCCTTTCCGCAAACGTTGCAGCATGCCGTGCACATCGGGTTCCAACCTCTTCGACGCGGAAACGATGAGCGCGAGCTGGCGGAGAACGGAGTTATCCTCTCGCAGCAACAGCGCAAGCGGTAAAAACTTCCCAGTCACTATAGTCTCTGCAAATACAATCACTTCGCATTTCAGTCAAAGCCGGTTTTCATCGTTTCTCAAGCACTTACGGCGCCATGGCGGCAATGTAGTTCTTACATGTACGAGTGATCCGCAGGTTACTGGTTTCACACGTTTGGTACGTGTGCTGCATACAATTCGCGTCGACTGAAGCGGTCAGACAAGGAGGATTTGAATGTCCACAATCGGAAACCAGGACCAGCCACCGAATATTCCTCCACCGATTCATTCCCCGCGACGGGTGGACGAACACCCCTCCAGACGAAGCCGATCCCGGGTAGGTCTGGGGCTTGCCGTTCTTTGTGTATTCGCAGCCGCCGGTTGCGGTGCGTGGTATTACGATTCACGGCTCAACCAGCACGACAGCCTGCTGTCTGCGATGAGAGCACTGCCCGTTCAGTTGAGCGAGTTCCAGGATCGCCTGTTCAAAGCCGAGAAACAGTTGGTCGTTTTTCCCAAGGAGATCGATTCGCTGCGTGCCCAGATCGCGGGCACGCAGCAGAGTCTGGCTCAAAAGGTGGAGCAGGCGCGACGGAGCGTAGGCGACATGAGTATCTCGGTACGGAGGGAATTCCAGGAGGCGTTGGATGTTCGGGAAAGGGCGGCGGAAACCAGGCTCCGCCGGTTGGAAGTGGGACAGCAATCCGAAGTCGCCCGAGCGGCGAGCCTGGAACAGGAAGTCGCCCAACTCCGGCAGCGCCTGGCCGCGGTGACTCAGGACGTTACGTACGTGCAAAACGCGGCCGCGCTGGACTCGCAGCGACTGCGCCAGGAGGTACGCCGCAGCGATGACCGGCTGACGCGAGTGGTGAGTTTCAACAGTCGGCCCCGCGAGCGCTTCGAGACCTGGAAAGGGAAGACTCAGGAGATTGCTCCAGGGATCTTTCTGCACATCACGCAGACGGATCCAAGGTACCGCCGCTTCAAAGGATGGCTGCAGTTGCCCGATCAGGGCAAAATCCTGTGGCTACGCGATGAGAGCATGCTCCAGCCGGTGGCATTTCATGCCGGCAAACAGTCGCTTCGGCACGACCTATCGATTCAGCCAACGAAGGAAGAATCAGGTAGCCACTCACTGCGTCGCTGGTCAGTCCCTGGCGCGACGAACTTCTGTTGAGTGCGACGAGACCGGCAGCCAGGGATTAGGAGGCAGCGATGACGTGGACCAGGGAGACCCTTCGCGAATGGATCCAACAACAGATGCGCGGGTTGCGGTTAATTGTGGTTTCCAACCGCGCGCCTTATGTGCACCGCCGGGTGAACGGAGTCGTGGAGTGCGTTCGGCCGGCCAGCGGCATGGCCGCTGCGCTTGAACCGGTCATGCGCGCCTGCGGGGGAGTGTGGGTGGCCCAGGGAACCGGTGATGCCGACGCGGAGACGTGCGGCAGTTCCGGACGGCTGCGAGTTCCGCCCGAAGATTCTCAATACACCCTGCGCCGGGTCTTCCTTCCGCCCGACATCGAGTCCGGCTTCTACAACGGACTGGCCAATGGCGGCCTGTGGCCGCTGTGTCACATTACCTTTAACCGCCCGCGTTTCGACCCTGCCGACTGGAATTGCTACCGGCTGGTCAACGAGATCTTCGCTGACGCCGTCATCGAAGAAGCCGCCAATGAACCAGCGATGGTATTTGTCCAGGATTATCATTTCGCTCTACTCCCGCTTCTGCTCAAGGAACGCAATCCGAACCTGGTCATCGGACACTTCTGGCATATCCCGTGGCCGAATCCGGAAATCTTCCGGGTATTTCCGTGGCAGCGTGAGTTGATGAGCGGCATGCTCGGCAACGACCTGGTCGGCTTTCACCTCCGACGCCATTGCGTGAACTTTCTCGATACGGTAGACCAGACCATCGAGTCGCTGGTCGATCATGTCGGGATGGAAATCCGTCGAGGCGATCGAACGACGCTGGTGCGGCCATTTCCCATCAGCATCGACTTCGAGCAGCACTCCGCAATTGCGGGAGGCGATGAGGCGGCGCGGGAAGCGCAGCGGTGGATGCGGCGGCTCGGCAATCCTCCCGGCCCCATCGGAATCGGCATCGATCGTGTGGATTATACAAAAGGCATTCCCGAACGCCTGCGAGCGATCGAGTCGCTTCTGTTGAACTATCCGGAGTATCGGGGTTCCTTCCAGTTCGTGCAGATTGGTGTGCCCAGCCGGGAGGGCGTGCCTGAATACCGGCGCTTGGCCGGGGAAATCGATGCCACGGTTGACCGCATCAACGGCAAATGGTCAAGGGGCGCGTGGAAACCGGTTGTCTATTTTCACCGCCAATACTCGCAGGTCGAACTAATGGGGCTGCACCGGTTGGCGGCCTTCTGTATGGTCAATTCTCTCCACGATGGGATGAACCTGGTCGCCAAGGAGTTTATCGCCAGCCGCAGTGATGAGGAAGCTGTACTGATGCTGAGCCAATTCGCCGGCGCGGCATCGGAGCTGCCGGAAGCGCTCATCTTCAATCCTTTTGATTTGGACGAGACGCGCGAAACGATCCGGACGGCCATCGAGATGAGGCACGGGGAGCGTCGCCGCCGGATGCAGCGTCTTCGTGAGTCGGTTGCCTCGAACGACGTTTACCGATGGGCCGGCAAGATTCTGTCCACGCTTTCCCGATTCGAAGTCGCCGAGGAGGCCGCAGCCACCGCATGCCTGTACGCTCATTGAGAGGATCGCTGCCGGAAATCATGGAGCGCGTCGCGGGCGCTCCTCTGGTCCTGGTGCTGCTCGACTTCGATGGCACACTGGCGCCTTATCAAACCGAGCCCAAGGCGGCGCTGATACCGGATCCGGCCCGGGAGTGGCTGGTCGAGATCGCCCGGAGTCCACGGGTCACGGTGGGGATCGTCAGCGGACGGCGGCTGAAGGATCTGATCCAACGCGTCGGCCTTGAAGGCATCGTTTATGCAGGCAATCACGGCATTGAGGTCCGGGGGCGCGGTCTCCACTTCCTGGAACCGTTTGCCTTCCTGCTGGAACCGGCCTTAAAGGAAGTTCTTTCGGAACTGACAACACGGCTTGGCGGCCTGCCGCACGTGTGGATCGAGGATAAGGTCCTGACGGGAACTGTGCATGTGATGGGCGCCGAGGCGGCGCCCATCGCTCAAGCCGCGGAGATCATTGCGTCCATCATGCGCGTCACTCCCAGCTTCCGCTGTCTTGCCGGCCGGCATTCTTTCGATATCCTGCCTCAGAATGGCTGGACTAAAGGAACGGCAGCCCAGTGGATTCAGCACGGCTTGGGCATGGACGAAGCCCTGGTGATCTATGCCGGCGATGATGTTTCCGACGAGGAAGCGTTCAGCGGCCTGCCCGGGGCGATTACGATCAAGGTTGGCAGCGAGCCGACAGAGGCATCGTACAGGGCTGAATCACCCGTTGAGGTATGGGCCCTGTTGGCAAAGCTTGCGGGCATATTGAGCCAACCCAGAACGCTCGATTGGCCAACAGCCGACTCGGACCCTTCCGGGTGCGCAGTTCCGTGCGCGGCCAGTTCGGCCGCTCCTGCGTTCGGGCAACCTCGGGGCCAACGTGACCAGGCAAACCCGGAGACCAGAACAACCTCATCGATAACCGAAAGCCGCCCGGCCTTCTGCCTTCACTAAAATCCCGTGCGCCCTGCATGTTGTATGCTCTTCCGTGACACCCGGTTCAGTCATGCGAATACCACTCATCACCGTCTTTTTCCTCGCCGCGACCCTCTCCGCCCAGAACGCGACTACGGCCGGACGATTCCACGTCGAACGCCCCACACTCCTCAACCTCGGCTTTGAATGGCCGATCTCCGGCGATGCGAACCGCAACGCCCAGGTTGCCGTTCAATTCCGCCCCGCCGGCGAGGCCGCCTGGCGAAACGCGCTGCCCCTGCTCCGCATCGGCGGCGAAAACGTCTACCGCCGCCGCGAGAACCTCGACTACACCGTCCCCGACGGCTTTGCCGGCTCCATCCTCAACCTGCAACCTGGTACCGAATACGAATGCCGCTTCACCCTTACCGACCCCGACGGCACATCCGGACAAACTACACACACCGTCAAGGTCCGCACTCGCACCGAACCGCAACCGTATTCCGGCGGGCGCATCCTCCACGTCTACCCACCCGGCCACGACGGTCCCCGCCAGGAACCCAGCTTCACCGGCATCCTCCAGGCCTACTACGGCGCCGGCCTGGGCGATTGGAGCGTCGTCTGGGAACGCCGCGCCCAGCCTGGCGATACGCTGCTGGTGCACGCCGGCCTTTACAAGCCGGAACGCCTGAACTACGTCGACCCCATGATGGCCCCCTTCGATGGCTCGCTCTCGCTGACGCTCAAAGGTACTCCGGAGAAGCCCATCACCATCAAGGCGGCCGGCGACGGCGAAGTCGTCTTCGATGGCGCGGGCAACCACCGCTTCTTCGACGTGATGGCCTCGGCCTATCACATCTTCGATCACATCACGGTTCGCAACACCGACGTAGCGATCTTCGCCGGGCAGAAAGAGGTCCTCGGAGCGGTCGGCCTCACCGTCAAGAACTGCCGGTTCGAAAACGTCGGCTTCGGCGTCTGGACCGAATACGCGGGATCGAGCGATTTCTACATCGCCGACAACCTGTTCCTCGGCCGCGATGATCGCTTCCGCCTCGTCGGCTGGACCGGCCCGCTGTGGGGTCCGATCGGCCCGTATGGCTCGCACCCGCTGACGAGCTACTATGCGATCAAAGTGTACGGCCCCGGGCACGTCATCGCGCACAACGCCATCGCCTACTTCCACGACTCGATTGGCATCTCCACCTACGGCACCCCGGAAAAGGATCCCGAGCGCCGGGCTTCTTCGATCGACATCTACAACAACGAAATGCACATGTCGAACGACGATTTTGTCGAGACCGACGGCGGAGTCCACAATATTCGTGTCTTCAACAATCGCGGGGTCAACGCGTTCCACGGCGGCTATAGTTCCCAGCCGATCTTCGGGGGGCCCGTTTACTTCTACCGCAACGTGCTCTACCACCAGACCGCGGGCGTCGCATTCAAGCTGGATGCGAACCCCGCCGGCCTGTTCATGTACCACAACACTCTCATCGGAGAACAAGCCGTCGAAGGCCCCACCGCCAATGTCCACTGGCGGAACAACCTGTTCATGGGCCGCGATACCCCCGGCCGCGGGGTTATGTACTGGGCCAACGCGACCCACCAGTTCAGCAGCGACTACAACGGCTACCGCCCGAACAAGGGCGTGGCGAATCAATATCGATGGGCCGCTCCCGCCCCGGGCCAGACGCTCTACGAGCCCCAAGCCCGGGATTGGAAGTCGTTCGCCACGCTGGCCGAGTTACAGGCCGCGACCGGCCAGGAGAAGCACGGCCGCGAACTCGACTTCGACATTTTCGAATCCATGACCCCATCGAGCCCCGCCAACCGCCACGCGGTGTATCACGTGATGGATCTCAACTTTCGTTTGAAGCCCAACAGCAAGGCGGTCGACGCCGGGGTCCCCATTCCAACGATCAACGAGGACTTCGCGGGCAGCGCCCCCGACCTCGGGGCACTGGAACTCGGCAAGCCCGAGCCGCACTACGGTCCGCGGTGGCTGACGTGGAAGCCGTTCTACCGGTAATTTGTCGCCGCCGATTTTCACCCGGAGGAGCGGCATCACTCGAACAACTCGCTCACCGGGACGGCCATTTCGGGATTGTCTGTTCTCAACTCCTTGACCTCGTGCATGCCTTCCTCCGTCCAGCGGAAAGCTCTGCGGGTTTCCGGATCGATCAACCAGACGTAGCGGACGCCGAAAGAGAGGTAGTCATTCAGCTTCTCTTGTACGCGTGACATCCTGTCCTCGGGAGACAAGACTTCAATGCATGCCAGCGGCGGGGCCTGAAAGATTCTTTCCTTGGGCCGGGCGCCGGCTACGATGCAGACGTCGGGGACTCGAAATCGTGTGGGTGAAACCTGCACACGCTGCTCGACGGCGACGTAGCACCCCCAGACCCTTTCGTGGGTGCCAACGTAGATGGCCAGCCGCGTCTGTACGAAGGCGTGGTCGTTTTCTCCCAAGTTGCGCTCCTCGATCACCCCGTCGACGTAGTCGCAGTCCGGATCGTAAGCGCTCGCGAGGTATTCCTCGATGCTGATCAGAGTGCCGGTTGCCATACAGGTGGCGCGATGCCGCTCCTAGGAATTAACTATACCCGGTCAAGAAGAAATAAGCGCGGAGACGTGGGCACGAGCCGGAAGGCGGCGAATCCCTGCTTTTGGGGACCGAGGGGGGTGGAGCGGGAGTCTCGGGTCCCGGCCAAGGCACGCCGGACCGACCGGTCGCGAAAACAGCAAGGGCCAGGCTCGGCCGCGGCAACGTCGCGAGCGTGAGGATCAGCGATCATGAAATGGAACCGAGGTCTTTGACACCGATTTCAGACACCGATTTCACGAGCGGTGTCACAACGGCGGCGGGAGGCGTACCCGGCCGGGGTCAGGATAGGTGTAGCGGCAATACCAGGCCGCAAGTGCGACGGCGATCACCAGATCGTCGTGCGCGTTGTCGCGGAATGCGCCGTAACTCGGACGCCCGGAGACGGACACACGGGCTTCAAAATCGTTTAGCTCCCGCAGGAAGGCGTGCGCCAGTGGAAGACGGCGGACCACGGCGAGTTTGCCCTGCTCTAAGAGCACACATAAGGTGTCGATCAACTGGTGTTTGGGGACGTGGAGGCGGCCGCCCGAGTGAGTGGCTCGTTCGCCTCCGGTCAGGATGACGGGCACGAGCGGAATCGCGGAACCCTTTAGCAGGTCAACGATGGCATCGCCGACGCCGGTCGCGTCCACGACCAGCGGAGTGTCGATTCCAAATGCGGGAGTCCGCATCTCGCGTTCGACGGCATCGACCAGGTCGCGGTAGGAGGTGCCGAGAGGGAAGCGAGTGAGACGGCGGACGCGGAGATCCCATTCGATGATGGGGACCCAATAGACACGGTCGAAGCCGGCCTGCCGGGTGCGGAGTTCGAGGACCGCGAGCGCGGAGTGGTCGTGTTGTTTGCCGATGTCGAGGCCGGCAAAGAAGCGTGGAGTGTTCATGGAGGTTACACCGGATCGGAGTCGTCGGCGAGGGCGTTGCCGAGGGCGGCGGGCGAGAAGGCGGTGCGGCCGACGGGGACGAAGTCACAGCAATAGAGGCGGCGGAACTCGTGTTCGGACTGGGCTCGGCGTTCTTCTTCGAGGAACGAAGCAGGAATGCGCGGACAGTCGGAGGCGGGGACGCTGTAGCGCTCCCAGGTGTCGCCGCCGTGGGTCCAGACGTCGTAGAAAAAGCCGCGGCGGAAGCGGGGCGTGCTGAGGGCGAGGATGTCGCCGCCGGTGGTGGCGATCATGGGGCGGGCGGCGGTGTAGACGGCGTCGTCGACGCGCGCGGCCTCGTCGAAGATGAGGAGGTTGACGGCGGA
>JBJXGR010000511.1:0-5349 GCA_046160045.1 Bryobacteraceae bacterium | reverse complement strand
CTGATGGAAGAGTGGCACGCGCTGCGGAACGAGACGGCCGCCCTCGACGCGGAATTGCGGGAACAGAAAAAGCCGGAAGCGAGATTGAAGGTGCTCGCCGTACCGGAGCCACCTGATCGACCAGGGGCGGAAGTTGGAGGAGACGCTGCCGCGGATGCCGGAGTGGAAACAGACGGCGGAGTACCAGGAGGCGCGGGCGAAGATGATCCGGCTGATGTCGGAAGATCCGGCGGCGTACCGGAAGTTCGTGGAGGTGCTGGAGCGCTTGGAGGACCAGGAGAAAGCGGCGTAGAGTCGGAACCCGACACCAGTAGCAAGCGGCCACCGCGCAAACAGATCCGTTGATTGAAAACCTGCAAAGGGGTTACTGTCACGGGTTACTGTCACGGGTTTCTGTCACGGGTTCCTAGGGGTTTCTTCACGGGTTTCTTCACGGGTTTCTTCACGGGTTTCGGCGGCGGCGATTGCTCGCGCCAGTGCTGCTCGGCTGCTCGGATTGGGCCTTTACACCGCCGCACCGCCCGGCTATTGTGCAAGTGTTCGGTGTTCCATCACGCCGGGCGGAGGGAACCGCATGTCAATCCCCTGCCGAATCCTCGCAATTTTCTCCTTTGCATTCCTGGTCTGGGGTCAATCGATTTCTTCCCCAGCACCAAAATCCGAAAGCTCAAGCCGACGAGTACGTGACGTTGCTCGCCCGGCTTCAGGCAATGCGGCTACATCGAAAGTTGCGCCGCAGGTGTACAAAGCCGCCAGCACGCAAGAGGTTGTCCCGCTCCTTATCCTTTTGAAGTCCCACCCGCAACATGCGATTGTCGAGCGGATCGAGGGCAAGTATTCTCTGCGGCGGCACGTCTCCGAGCGCCGATACCAGGACGTGGCAAAACGGGCGTGGCTGACCGGTGAGGATATCGGAGGGGCATCCAAGGAACTCGACGAGATCACAGTCACCAGCCGCAATGAGGCATTCGAGGAGATCCGCCAAGCCATTGCACCCGACCTTGACCGCATGGAGGCAAAGCTCAAAGGACTGGGTGCTACCGTCATCTTTCGATACGCCCTAATCACGATGCTGCGTGCCGACGTCCCTTCCGCTGCGATTCCGATCCTCGAAGCCGACCCGGACATTCTTGAAGTGAACTTGGTTGAACGCGAATCTGCGCAGATTTATCGAAGTGTTCCCGCTACCGGCGCACCTACTTTTTGGGGGAATGGATTCTCGGGGTCTGGTCAGAAGGTTGCGGTGCTGGACAGCGGCGTCAGGACAAGCCATCCCACGCTGGTGGGCCGCGTGGAGAGCTACTACGGGATCGTCGACAATGCCACGTGTAGCGATGTCCACGGCTCAGCGGAAGATTTTGGAGGTCATGGTACCCATGTGGCAGGGATTGTCGGAAGCGCCGGTGTAGCGTTAACGTACCCGCAATACCGAGGTATTGTACCGTCAAGTTCCATCGTCAACGTCAAGGTACTGTGCAAAAACGGAGGAACCAATGCCGACACAGTTAATGGCGTCGAATTGGCGCTAAAGGTTGGTCTACCAACTCTTAATCTGAGCCTCGGCCATGAGTTGTTTCCCTTTGCCGACGATGATACCTCGTCTCTAAAACTTGACTATCTGCTCGATCTCTATCCAGCCACGGCTGTGTTGTCGGCTGGCAACTTGCCCGCCTCCGCCTTCAGGTGCTCCGTAGGTTCGCCAGCCGTAGCGTACAACAGCATCGCCGTGGCCAACGCCAGAGAGATCGTACCGTTCAGCGGTGTCTTTAACTCGATCAGTTCCGGGAGTTGCAGCGGGCCAACACTGTTTGGACGCAAGAAACCAGACATCGCTGCGCCGGGTACCCAGATTTTCTCTTCGAACAATAACTTTGACGGGTTCTTTGGTAACACCTTTCCAGGGCATCCGCCGTATCAGCAGTTCGTTTCGATGGACGGCACAAGCATGGCAGCACCTCACGTAGCCGGTGCTGCGGCCCTGCTCCGGCAGCGCGGTGTGACGGATCCAAAGGTGGTAAAGGCCATTCTCATCAACACAACCAGTACCCGTGGCTGGCAGTTTGACCGCGGTTGGGGTTACCTGAACCTCGCGCAATCCTGGCAGCAAAGCTCGCCTGGAGATTACGCTCTGTCGTCAACAACTTCGAGATCGGGCATCGCGCCCTTTCGCCTATTCCGGGGCCAGAGCACGCTTCCAGTTTCAGCGACTTTGGTTTGGAACCGGCATTGCGCCACACCCTCGGACTGCAAATTGAACAACCTCGATCTCGCAGTGTACGCCCGACCCACCGGAATACTGGTGAACTCTTCGCAGTCCCCAATTGACAGTGTTGAGCAGGTCTTCACACAGACGGTTGGCGGGCTGGTCGTGAAGGTCCATTCCGCGCAAAATCAATTCTGGTTTGGAAGGCTCCAAGAACAGTTTGCTGTAGCTTTCTCCACGACTGGTTTTGTGGCAGCCAGCGGCCCCCAATTGGAAGTGAATTGCTTGGGGCCCGGGAACGTACGCCTTGGGATCGAGTTGACGGTCCAGTGCGTCGCGACCAACAACGGCGACCTTGAGGCGTTAAACGTGGCCGGCACACTCAACTGGGAGGGCGGAACTGGTGGCTCCTTGCAGCAGTTTGGTACCTTGGCTCCGGGTGCGTCCGTCTCTAAGTATTGGACGGTGACGGCTACGGCGGTCGGCAGTTACACTCTGGTGTCAGCGATTGATAGCGCATCGTTCGGGGAGGTCTTCCGCGCTACGGGTACCTTCCGGTTTAACTCATCGGCCACTGGTACCATTCCGGGTCCGACCACTGCCGGCGGCCTCCGCTTCGTGTCGCTCCCGCCCTGCCGGATCATGGAGACGCGCCCGGAATACAACTTCCCTACCCGTACCGGCACGTTCGGCCCTCCGTTCATGAACGCAGGTGAGACGCGAACTCTGTCCGTTCCCAATTCGAACGTCTGTTCTATTCCGACCACGGCAAAAGCCTACGTCCTGAACGTGACGCTTGTGCCTCGGGGCGGAGTCGACTTCGTGACGGTTTGGCCGGGTGGCGAAGCGCGGCCGAACTTCTGGACTGTGCGTTCCCCTGACGGGCTGATCGTTGCCAATGCCGCTTTGGTCAAGCTGGGCGCGGGCGGCACGATTGAAGTCTATGCCTCGCACAACACGGACCTGATCATCGACATTAGCGGCTACTTCACGGACTATAGCCCGCAGGTGACGAATCTGGTTTTCTATCCGATGACGCCGTGCCGAGTGATTGACACACGCCTACTGTACCGGCCTCAGCCCGGGCCCTTCGGCCCGCCGTCGATGGAGGCGCAATCGTCGCGCCGCTTCAAGTTCCCGGACACGCCATACTGCAACGTGCCTGCCGGAGCGGCAGCCTACTCATTCACGCTGACAGCGGTTCCGCAAGGCATCCTGCCGTTCATGACGGCTTGGCCTTCAGACCAGGGGCGGCCGAACGTGTCGAGCATCAATTCACCGGCAGGCCGGATCCTGGCGAACAGCGTCATCCTTCCGGCCAGTCCCGACGGCAGCATTGACGTTTATGCGTACAACAAGAGCGATTTCCTGGTGGACATCAACGGGTACTTTGCGGCGGACGATGGCACGAACGGGCAGTATTACTACCCGGTGACGCAATGCCGGGTCAGCGATTCCACTACCGCCTTGCCTGTGCCGTACGGCGGACCGATGTACGCCGCGATGGTCGCCCGGACGATCCCGATCCCGACGTCCGGCTGTGTTGGAATTCCGGCCAACGCCAAGGGCTTCGCGCTGAATGTGACGGCCCTGCCGGGTGGGTTATCGCTGCCGTTCATCACCGCCTACCCAGCGGGGCAATGGCCCAACACCTCGATTCTAAACGCCTTTGAAGGGCAGGTCGTTACCAACTCCGCGATCATCCCGTCAGGGAGTAACGGCGCCGCCAACGTGTTGGCATACGAGAAGACGCACGTCGTGGTTGAGGTGTCAGGATTCTTTGGACGCTAGACATCGTTGAGGCTTTCAGTTCGTGGCGTCACAAACACGGAGATCGTCCCGGCAGGGACAGAAGGGCGCGCCATTAACGTGTTCTTGCTGGTCCGGACCCATGGTTCATCTTGAGTTATCATCAAGTTAAGCCATGAACAGGCCGGGGAGGCTAGTAATCCTAGGAAGCGTCCAGGTGTGGCGGCACCAGATCTTCCGCTCTCCTGACTTTCCTGGCTGGGAGATGGAACTTGCTCATTGTCGGGCTGCCATGGCGACTCAAGAATCTATCACTTTGCTCCACCTGTCGGACACACAATTCGGGCGCAATCACTGCTTTGGCCGCCGCAACCTTCCAGAGCCGGATGCCCACTTCGACACGCTGTTGGAGCGGCTCACAGACGATCTGAGAGTCCTGGAGGATCACGGCGTCAAACCCCAGTTGATTGTAGTCTCAGGCGACCCGTCCCCAGATACCCTTGACGGTGGGCCATATTCGCTGCTCCTAAGACTCCAACGGCCCATCTAGGACTGATTTGTAGTAAATTCAATGATTACATCTCATCACCCATAGGACGGTGTAACTTGCTCCTCCAAGGCGCTTCGATTCACAATTTTCGCAGCATTGACACCCTCCAGTTGAACGGGTGCCGGGGCCTCAATGTCCTGATCGGGAAGAACAACGCCGGAAAGTCTAACATTCTGACCGCGATCCAAACCGTTTTCAATTGTGCGAAGGGCGGGAGCGTAGTCGTCCCGCGGCCGTCAGTTTCCAAGGACCTGAACTTCTTCGGTCGTCGCACGCAAGAGCCGATCCTGATCACATTACATTTTTCACTGTCGCTCGCAGAGCGCGATTCTCTCCTGCGGGAGATCGCTTCCGAAGTGCCCCATATCAAAAATGCGGTGGACGGGCTTGACCCGTCATTGTGGCTGTCGGTTACGATAAGCGTGGTGTGCGACGCCTATGCTGTCGTGAGCCGCATCGAACTTTCACGTGCCGCTGACCTCGAGGCAAAGGAGCCCGTGCCAGAGCGACTAATCCTCGAGATCGGCGAAGAGGCGGCCCGCGAACTCAATGCCAAGGCCTCCAGGGTTGGTCAGCTTGTGACCGATGCGAAAGCCGTTCGTGCGCTGCCGGACAAAATGCCGATGGCATGGTGGCGGCGGCGTGCCGCTGAGAGAGAGGAGGTCCCCGTCTCTTATGTCCTGCGCAATGCGGCCTCAGATATCAGCCCCGAATCCATATCTAAGGCTGGGTAAAGAAATAACCTTTACATCTGCTGGCACGATGTGTTATCACGTTGGGTATGGACGCCGATGCCCAACTCAGTCAGTACTTTGCGGGCATGTGGCCGCATTTGGACGAACACGCT
>JBJXGR010000510.1:0-7329 GCA_046160045.1 Bryobacteraceae bacterium | reverse complement strand
CTCGCCGCCTCCTTGTGCGGCCAGGTACAGCCGGTCGTCCCATCGAGCGGCGCCCGGCCCGATGGCCCGTATTCACCCGGACTCTGGGTCCAGGACTACCTCTACGTTTCCGGCCTGGGACCGCGCGACGCCGGCGGCCGCATCGCTTCGGGCTTCGAGGCACAGGCCCGCCAGGTTCTCGACAACGTCAAAAGTGTTGTCGAGGCCGCCGGCCTCACCATGGAACATGTCGTCTACACGCACGTCTATCTGCGCGACATGACGAACCTCGACACGATGAACCGCGTCTATGGTCCGTACTTCGGCAAGACTCCGCCCGCGCGGGCGGTGCTGGGGATTGCCGGCCTGCGCGACGGCGCGCTGGTCGACATCAAAGCGGTCGCGGTGCGTCATCTTCACCAGAAGCAGGCGGTGGGCTTGCCAGGGTTCGATCCCAGGGAGCCCTATACGCCCGGAATTCTGACGCACGATCAGATGTACGTGTCCGCGATGCTCGGCCGCGACCTGGCCACCGGGCAAATTCCCGCGGATCCAGCCAGGCAGGTGCAGTTGGCGTTGGACGGAATGAACAAAGTCCTGGCCGCCGCCGGGCTGGATTTGCGCCACATGGTGTTCGTGAATCCGTTTCTGACGCCGCAGTTCCCGTCTGGCGTGATGAACGAGATCTACGCCCGGCACTGGCAGTTCGGTACGGCGCCGGCGCGAGGGACCATCTACATCGTCAGCCTGCCGCACGGGGCGCAAATCGAGTACACCGGCGTGGCGGTCCGCGACCTAAGCAAACGCGTGGTGATCTATCCGAAGAATTTCAAGACCAGCGCCACGGCGAGCCCCTGCGTGATCGGCAGCGAATGGATGTACTGCTCGGGGAAATCGGGTTTCATCACCGGAGTGGGCGGTGGGATCTACCATCCGGATCCGGGCGTGCAATTGCGGCAATCGATGCGCAACCTGCTGGATGGCTTAGAAGAGGCCGGGCTCGACTTTCGCGCGACCGCGGAGACCACCCTGTATCTCGACAACATCGCTGACTACCGCAGGGCCACCGGCGTGTACAAGCAGTATTTCGAGGGCCCGCCGCCGGCCCAGGCCGCGCTGCAGCAGATCCCTCCGGTGGAACGCAAAGAAGGTCCGGAGGGCAGCTGGCCGGGACTGGAACAACTCACGCTGATTGCCTACAAAAAGCGCTAACGATGGTGCTCAGCTAAGCTGACCCGCACCCTGTGCCTCCATCGATTCCGATATCAGAACCACAACGCTGCGGGACCGCACCGGATAGACGTCCTGCGACCCGACTTCGAATTCGCCGCCTTCCTCGGCGATGTCCTCGGGCGGATTCATGGCGGTGTCGAGCAGCCGAATCCAGCGTTTTCCGGTGAGGATCGGCAGTTCGAATTCGTGATCCTCCCAATGCGCGTTGGTCATCAGGTGCAGATGCGATTCGCCGCCCTTCGCACGCGCGTCGATCAACTGCATCGCCAAGGTACGGGAATGCCAGCTGAAATCCGGCCGGCCGCGAAAGACACCATGCCAGACGGCGCGCAGCCCGTTTCCCGGCCCGGTGCTGGCGAAGCGAGGCTGGCGCAACATCGACGTACGGCGGCGGAAGGCAATCAGCAGGCGGAAGAAACGATGCAGATCGGCGAACGGCTCGAGCATCGACCAGTCGATCCAGCTCACATCGTTGTCCTGGCAGTAAGCGTTGTTGTTCCCGTGCTGGCTGCGTCCGAGTTCATCACCGGCCAGGATCATCGGGACGCCGTGCGACAACAGCAGGAGGGCGGCGAAGTTCTTTCTCTGCCGCTGGCGCAGGTTGAGAACGTCCAGGTCGACGGTCAGGCCTTCGTGACCGCAGTTCCAGCTATGGTTCACATCCACTCCATCGGTATTGTCGTCGCCGTTCATCTCGTTGTGCTTGACGTCGTACGACACGAGGTCGTTGAGCGTGAAGCCGTCGTGGCAGGTGATAAAATTGATGCTGTGATACGGTTCGCGCGCGCTGGCCTGGTACAGATCCGGGCTTCCGAGGAGCCGGTTGGCCAGCGCCGGCACCATGCCCGCATCGCCTTTCACGAATCTCCGGACGTCGTCGCGAAACTGCCCGTTCCATTCCGCCCATCGGCCCCATGCGGGAAAGGTACCCACCTGGTAGAGTCCGGCGGCATCCCAGGCTTCGGCAATCAACTTGGTGTTGGCCAGCACGGGATCGTGAGCCAAGGCTTCCAGCAAGGGCGGGTTGGCGAGAACAGACCCGTCCTGGCCCCGGCCGAGGATGGAGGCCAGATCGAAGCGGAACCCATCGACGTGCGTTTCCATCACCCAGTATTGCAGGCACTCGACGATCATCTTCCGCACCAGCGGATGATTGCAGTTCAGCGTGTTGCCGCATCCGGAGTAATTCAGGTACTCGCCCGTCCCGCGGTCCAACATGTAATAGACCGAATTGTCGAGCCCGCGGAACGAATGAGTGGGTCCGCGGCCGTCGCCTTCGGCGGTGTGGTTGAACACCACGTCGAGAATTACCTCGATGCCCGCTTCGTGGAAACTCGTCACCAGTTGCTTGAACTCACGCACGGCAGCCCCGGGGAAGTGTGAGGTGGCATACGAGGAGTTTGGCACGAAGAAGTTGATTGGCTGATATCCCCACAGGTTGAGCAGGCGTTCCCCGCTGAACGGATTGACGCGATCGCTGTCGGACTCTTCAAACTCATTGACGGGCAGCAGTTCGACGGCGGTAACTCCGAGTTGCTTGAGATAGGGGATCTTTTCCACCAACCCCTTAAATGTCCCCGGGTTCCGCACCTCCGACGAGGAATGTCGCGTGAACGACCGAACGTGCAGTTCGTAAATGATCGAGTCCGCCAGGGGGATGTTGAGCGGCTGGTCGTGGCCCCAGTCGAATTCGTTGTCGATGATGACGGAACGCCGCTGGTAGGGGATGCCGTCCTTGTGTCCCCAGATTTCTCCGCCCGCAATGGAGCGGGCGTACGGATCGATCAGGATCTTGGCAGGATCGAAACGGTGAATGCGGGGATTCGGATTGGGCTGCATGTCCAGCCGGTAGCCGTACTGAATGCCCGGGTCGATCCCGGTGATCAAGGCGTGCCAGATATCGCCGGTGCGGTTCACTACAGGGTCGAGCGGGAACTCGACCAGAGACTCGATGTCACCGGGATAAAACAGCACCAAGGCGACCGACGTCGCGTGCCGGGAGAACAAAGCGAAGTTGATGCCGTCGCGATGGAGGGTCGCGCCCAGCGGAAGAGGCCATCCGCGGCGGACGGCGAAGCCGGGGCGCACAATCGAAAGCAATTTGCGTTGGGCGTCCTTGCGGTGACTCATGCGGCCAATCTTTCAGCATAGCTTAAGGCCGCGTCTCCAAATAATCGGGGCACAATCGGCCCCGCTCAGGCTGACGAATCGGCAGAGTATCCTTTTTTCCGTCCGGCGACCGGTTGCTGATCCGGTCAGACCAATGGCAGTTCAAACCCCTTGCGCCTGGGCCGCGACAACAGGCCATTGGCCTCATCGTCCCCGACGAAGAGTTCGGCCTGGGGATCCCACCGCACCTTGCGCCCGAGTTCGCGGCAGATATTGATCAGGTGGCACACCGTGGTGGACCGATGCCCGATCTCGACGTCGGCGTTGGGTTTTTGCCGCGTCCGGATGCATTCCAGGAAATTGGCGATGTGGAAGCGGTCTTCGCCCGGACCTTCGACGGTGATTTCGGGCGCGCCCTTCCTGATTTCTTCCGGAATTGCGATGAAATTGCCGCGGACGATCTGGATGGTTCCCTTGTCGCCCATGAAGATCGCACCAAGCTGCGAGTGGCCGTCCTTCTTGGGCTCCTCCAGTTTCAGCAGCGTGCCGTTCGCATAGCGGGCGGTTACCGGCGCGTTCGGACTCGCGTTCAGCGGCCATGCCTCAACGGGACCGGTGTCGTCGGTCCCAAGCGCGGTCTGCACCTGATCGAGCGAGTGAGTGCCCCACCCGCTGACACCCCACGACATGCCGCCGCCATCATAGTCCCACCAGGTCGCCCAACCCTTGTGCAGGCGAGGATGGTAGGGCCTCAGTTCCGTCTGGTTGCACCACTGATCCCAATCGAGGCCGTCCGGAGTCGGCTGGCCCGGTTGCGGCGTCCACCGTTCCGGCGGCAGGAAGTTGCAGGCGACCACGGTGTGGACCTTCCCGATGGCGCCCTCGCGAACCAGGCGGCTGGCGTGGATGTTAATGGGCATCGACCGCTGCTGGGTACCGGTCTGCAGGACCCGCTTCGACCGGCGGACGGCGCGTTCCAGCGCGCGGCCCTCCCGCACGGTCAGCGAGATCGGCTTTTCCGCGTAGACATCAAGACCGGCCTCGATGGCATGCATGGCGATCAGGACCCGGGCGTGGGTGGTGGTTTCGACGAACACCGCATCGAGGTTCTCCTTCTCGAACATGCGGCGATAGTCCTGATACTTGGCCCATCGGCCTCCCTCGGGCTTGATCTTGGCCGCTTCAAAGCATCGGGGCAGGTTGCAGTCGGCCACGGCGACGATCTCGGCGCCGTGGTATTCGTTATGTTGGATCAGCCAGCGGGCGCGTCCCCCGAGGCCGACGAAGGCGAGTTGGATCCGGTCGTTGGCGCCGGGCTTGCCGGGCTTGCCGAGAACATGGGAAGGAATCAGAGTGGGGAGCGCCGCGGCGGTCGCCGAAGTTATGAGTTCACGACGATTCATGAGATATCTCGCAGCCAGGGACGATGCCCGGGCTGAATGCCTGTTTCAGTGATGACACCCGGCGTCGTCAAACGCAAGGGTATGGCCGCGCCGCACCAGGAACGGCTCCCCTGGCGCGTCTTCCCTGCAAATCAGGCATCACGTGCCATAATTACAATGATGATTTCCCGTCGCATCGAGGCGTTGGTCCAGGCGCGTCTCAGACACCTTCCGGCGGTCGTGCTGCTCGGCCCGCGGCAGGTTGGCAAGACGACGCTTGCCCATTCGATCGCGACACGGCTCGGGAGCGTCTATTTGGATCTTGAATCGCCGCTCGACCGGGAGAAACTGACCGACGCCGCGTTTTATCTTTCGACGCATGAGGACGACCTGGTTGTCCTCGATGAAGTGCAGCGACTGCCGGAGTTGTTCGCAACATTGCGAGGACTGATTGACGAGGGTCGGCGGCGCGGGAAAAGATCAGGCCGATTTCTTCTGCTGGGTTCGGCATCCCCGGATCTGCTGCGGCAATCGGAATCGCTTGCCGGAAGAGTCGCTTATATCGAGATGCATCCGTTCGATGTCCTGGAGACGCCTGGAGCGGACGACGGCAGGCTGTGGGTGCGCGGGGGTTTTCCCGAAAGCTTTCTGGCTGAAGATGAATCGGAGAGTCTTGCCTGGCGCCGGGACTTCATCCGAAGTTATCTGGAACGCGACATACCGCAGTTGGGACCTCGTATTCCCGCAACCACGCTTCATCGCTTCTGGACGATGCTGGCGCACGTTCAGGGGGGACTGTTCAACGGCGCTCAACTGGCGCGCGGACTCGCGGTCGACGGCAAAACCGTCGCCCGTTACCTCGACCTGCTCGCCGATCTGTTGCTGGTCCGCCGGTTGCAGCCCTACCAGACCAACATCGGCAAGCGCCTGGTCAAGGCGCCCAAGGTCTACATCCGCGATAGTGGTCTTGTGCACGCCCTGTTGAACATCGGCGATCGGGAAGCGCTGCTCGGCCATCCGGTCTCGGGTGGGAGCTGGGAGGGTTTTGTCATCGAGAACCTGATTGCCACCGCGCCGGCGCAAACTGTTCCGTTGTTCTATCGCACCGCGACGGGCGCGGAGGTGGATTTGCTGTTGGAGACCCCCCGGCATGGCCTCTGGGCGATCGAAATCAAGCGGGGACTCTCGGCGCGCCCGGAGAAGGGGTTTTTCATCGCCTGCGAAGACTTGAAACCGGCCCACTCTTTCCTGGTCAACGCTGGCACGGAACGCCATATGGCTGGCGCTGGCATCGAAGTGATTGGACTTCGTGAGTTGGCGGAGACGCTGGCCGCTCTGTAGAGACTCCAATCCCCATGTGCGATGCTGGAAAGCCGGGCGGAATCGCGCCGGCGGACAGCGCGTGAACTCCTCTCTTCAATTGCTGATCACACTAGCGGGTGTGACCCTTCTGTTCGCCTGCGCCCAGTCGAACGGCACGATGGAGGGCGCCGCCCGCCAGGTGCTGCGGCTCTGCCGTGGGCACGCCTCCCTGCTGCCACCGATTTTTTTCCTGCTGGCGGCGCTGCTGGCGATGGTCGGTCCCGGAGCCATCCTGAGTTGCGCCCTGCTGGCGCCGCTGGCCATGAGCAGCGGCGCGCGTGCAGGCGTGCCGGCCTTTTTGATCGCGATCATGGTCGGCCATGGGGCCAACGCCGGGAACCTGTCACCGTTCTCCATGGTCGGCGTCATCGCCGGAGGTCTGATGACGCGTGCCGGACTCGGCGGGCACGAGCTTCGAGTGTGGCTCTTCCATTCCGCCGCCAACGTGGCCGTCGCCGTGGCAGCCTATTTCCTGTTTGGGGGCCGCAAGCTGTTTCTCGCCGGCCGGGCCGGCGAATCCCCCGCCCCGCCTCGACTGGAGCCGCGTCATGTGGCGACCCTTGCCGTGACGTTCACCTGGATGGCCGCAGTGGTGGTATTCCGCTGGCCGCTCGGCTGGACGGCCCTGGGCGCGGCCGCGATTCTGATCGTGTTGCGCCAGGCTTCCCTGCCCGACGTTGTCCGGCGGATGCCCTGGAAAATAATCGCGCTCGTGGTCGGGATCAGCACTGCAATCGGCTTGCTCGATAAGGCCGGAGGCCTCGCGTGGTTTCAAGATCTACTCGCCCGGTTCGCCACGGCAGAATCGGTGCATGCCGTGATGGCCTTGCTGGTCGGCCTGATCTCGGCCTATTCGAGCACCTCGGGCGTGGTGCTGCCCGCTTTTCTGCCGCTCGCGCCCGGGATCGCCGGGCGCTTCTCCGGCGTCGACGCACTGGCGCTGTCGATCACGATCAACATCGGCGCCAGCCTGGTGGACGTGTCCCCGCTTTCGACGCTCGGAGCGCTTTGTATTGCGGCCGCCCCGAAAGGGACCGACACCCGCGCGCTCTTCCGGCAGTTGTTGATCTGGGGTCTGGTGATGGCGCCGGTGGGGGCGGTGCTGTGCTACTTCGGCGCGCCGCTGTTCGCCGCCGGCTACTCTGAGACCCCCCCCGTGCTGCCTTTGGGAATCAGGGGGTTGTGGATTGAGGAGTGAGTACCAAGCCAAGCTCCGCTGCCGTGGCGCGAAGACGTTGGATGCGGGCCGCGTGATAACGTTTTT
>JBJXGR010000509.1:0-3661 GCA_046160045.1 Bryobacteraceae bacterium | reverse complement strand
AAGTGTCTCACTTATATTGAAGGTCCGACGCAAATCGAGCACTGACCGGGACAAGAAGATGAAAGTAACCCTTTTCTCCTGTGGACCTGCGGCCAATGAGAGTGAACTTAAGGCTTTCGCCCACTTGAAAAGTCACCTGCAATCCATACAAGGCGATGACGAGTGGATACTACTAACGAATCTGGCTTTTTCCGTCACTCATCAGCTTCAGTCTGATGAAATCGACATCGTTGCAATTGGCCCGCCGGGCGTTCGTGTTATTGAAGTCAAACATTGGACCGCGCAATGGGTGGACACGCATAGAGACATAGTAGCGCAGGAAGCTGACCGCGTGACGAACAAGGCGCGCAAAATCGGAACGACACTCCGCAAAATTGTCCCACAGCTTCCGCACGTGGATGGTGCCATCCTACTGACGGAAGAGCCTTCGAAGGTAAAGCGGCTTGCCGGTAAAGAGGATCGCGGAGTCCGGTTCTATACGCTGAACGAGTGGAAGGCGGTTATTGGGTTCGAGTCTTCAATCGCCCTGGCGCGCTCACAAGTGACGATGTTGGGCCGCGCTTTGGAGCCAAGGAGCGGGGTTGCAATGGATGGTTCGTTGCGGCGATTCGCTGGCTACGTGAATTTGGAGCTTCAGACACCGAAGGATGAGCGGTTTCACCGCGTTTACAAGGGAATTCATTCCGCAAGGCAAGACCGGGTCGTTCTGCATCTCTACGACCTATCAGCCGGTGATGAAAAGAATGCCGGGACGAAAGCACGGCGAGAGTATGATGCCCTTCATAGGCTGCAACTGCATGCTTGGGCACCGCGAATTCTGGATTCTTATCAAGAGGCGCCTGGATACACGGGCGAGATGTTCTTCTTCACGATGGTTGACCCTGCTGCTCCCTGCATTGAAGAACGCGTGTCCGACTTGTCGTGGGATACAACGGCACGGCTTGCCTTTGCACGGGACACCGTTCGCGCTCTGACCGAGTTGCACGGGGCGAGAAGTGGTGACGAGCCCGTGGTTCATCGGAACCTCACCCCCAAAACTATCCTTGTAAAGCATAATAATTCGCCGATCTTGACCGGCTTTGAGCGTGCAAAGATCCCCTCGGACAATAGCGTGGCCTCCAGCGGAGCGCCAAATGGAGGGTGGGCTACGACGGTTGCTCCTGAAGTTCGCGCGCTGGGCTTGAGCGCGGCGGATCGTCGCTCGGACCTGTATTCACTCTCCGCTTGTTTGCTTGGGCTGTTTCAGGAGCGGGAAGATGAGGCGAGCCGCCTAGCCGTGAGAACACTTGCCAAAGGATTAGCTGAAAAGCCAGATGAACGTGGCTTGCTACTAGAGCTAGAATCATCGCTTTCTGAACTGCTCGGTGAATCCGTACCCCCGCCCGTTCCGCCTCCAGCCCGATTCTGGACAGAAGAACAGGAAGTGCGCTTTCGAGATCGCGATTATCGAATTGTTGCGCGTCTCGGTTCCGGTGGCATGGGGATAACATTCAAGGTACTGGAAATCGACCCATCAACGAAAGAGGATCTTGGGACGTACGTCGCCAAAGTTGGGCACAACGCTGAAACAGGACAGCGAATTCTGAAAGCCTACAGTCTAGCGCGCTCGCACCTTGGTCGTCATGCCGCTCTTTCCGCAATCTTCGAGGTTGCGCGGGAATGGCGAGAGAACGATTTCATCGCTCTCATGACCTGGATCGAAGGTGCCCCGCTTGGCGAGTTCATTGAGGTCTTTCCGCTTCTAGCTGAAGAGCAACAGGAGACCTCAGGCGAAGCGTTGGCTTTGCGTTGGCTGCGCACCATGTGTGAAGCGTTGGGGGTACTCCATCGCAATGGCCTCGTTCACGGGGACGTCAGCCCTCGCAATATCATTGTTTCTGGGAGTGACCTTGTCCTAACAGACTACGATTTCGTCGCTAAGATAGGTGAACCCGTTGCTGCCCCAGGTACTGTCCTGTATTGCTCGCCTTCCTATCAAGACAAGCGAATGGCCTCTCCTTCGGATGATATCTACGCTTTGGCGGCTAGCTTCTTCCATGTGGTTTTTGAGAGAGCGCCGTTCGAATATGATGGCGTTCAAGCCAAAGGACGCGGGTTGAACTGGGAAGGAGTGGATTGCGCGAAGTTTTCCATTCTTGCCGCTTTCCTGGACAGGGCCACTCACAGCGACCCTGTCCAGCGGTTCGGTTCGGTTGCTGATGCGCTGCTATCCCTCAAGGCATCGCAGCCAGTAGAGTCTCAGACTGGAATGGAGACGGAAGAGAGAGAAAGCCCTGAGCCGGGAGCCCATCCCGATGCAGAAGAAGGTGTACAAACAGAACTGCGCGAGCAACAGGTGGAATGGCTGCTCCCTCTCCTGCAATCCTATCCCGGTTCGCGATGGGGGAACCGTGAAACGCGCGGCCTAGATACAGATTTTGCCGCTCAGACTTACGTCGAAACGAACCTGGAAGAAAGGTTGTATCGCGATATTCTAGAGCGGCGAGTCCGACTCGTAATCCTGTGCGGGAACGCAGGCGACGGTAAAACAGCGCTGCTTCAGTACCTCGCCGCCCGGCTCCAGCTTGGCAAGCATTCCTCCTCTGAACGTATTCTCAAAGGGCAGATGGATGATGGTCTAGTTGTGCGCATGAATCTTGACGGATCAGCCGCCTGGCAGGGTCGCTCTGCGGATGACCTTCTCGACGAGTTCTTGGAACCGTTCCAGGCTGGTCCGCCGGGCGAGGATATCGTACATCTACTTGCGATCAACGACGGTCGATTATTGGAGTGGATCGAGGGAGTGGAATTGCGGCGAGTGGAACAGGAAACGCCGCTGACAAGGGAGCTTTACGATCTTCTCGAAAACGAAGCTGCCCGCCCGGAATCTCACATCCGGTTCATCAGCCTCAACCAACGGTCGCTTGTCGGGGGCATCACATCAGATCAAAAGCGAATCGAGACCAGCTTCCTAGAGCGTCTGTTGGATAATCTCTATGGGGGCCAGCAAGCCTCCGCGATCTGGGTGCCTTGCCAATCGTGTTCGGCGAAGGAGCGCTGTGAAGTTTTCCGGGCTGCACGAATCTTCGGTCCGGACGAACTTCCAGATATGGCGGATAAGGAGGTTCGCTCTCGCGCTCGCCAACGATTGTTCGAAGCACTGCAGGCTGTTCATCTGCGTGGGGAAACGCACATCACGGTCCGCGAGTTACGTGCCACTCTAGTCTATATCCTCTTTGGGATCTATTTTTGCCAGGACTATCATGGCGGTGAATCCAATGTCTCCGCGCTTTCCTATTGGGACCGCGCCTTCTCGCCAAATTCTCCCGGACGGCAAGGCGAAGTGCTGCGAGAATTGGCTCGTTTTGATCCCGCACTCGAAGCTCATCCCCAGATTGACCGGTACCTGCATGGCAAGCCCTCTCCAGACAGCGCGAAGACCGCGCCTAGTTACGATCACTTGTTGCTTGAATCAGCCCGACGACGCGCCTACTTCGAATGGACGGAAGCACATATTGAACAGATCACGGGAGACCCTCACGGTCTCGATCTGGCTCGGGGCCGCCATCTGCGTCTTTTCCAAAACCTCCCATTTGAGAACGACTCGCAGGAGCAAGCTACCCTCTGCGCTCGTGTCTGCCGCGGCATTTCGCGTCTTGAAGACCTTCCACCCCAGGCACTT
>JBJXGR010000508.1:0-5087 GCA_046160045.1 Bryobacteraceae bacterium | reverse complement strand
GAACCGGAACGGTACGGATGTGTCCGGCCTTGCCCAGAAGGTCGGCGATTACCCAGTGCTCATCCCGGAGTTGAATGGATTCGGCGTGCAGGCCGAGCAACTCGCCGCGGCGAAGTCCACATCCGATCAGCATGGCCAGGATGGCGTGATTCCTCTTACCACGGAGGGAATCACGGTCTGCACCGGACAGCAGCCGCTTGCCCTGCTCTGCCATGAGCCAGTTCCCGACACGGACCCCAATCCGGCGGACTCCTTTGACGCGTCGGATTCCGGCTGCCAGTTCTGGACTGAGCAGTCCGGAATCGGCGGCCTCGTACGCGACCCGCCGAACGGCCGCCAGGCGCAGATTAATCGTTGTCGGCGCGTACTGCTTTTGTTCGAGAAGGATTCTGTATCGAAGGACGACCGTGCGATTGAACGCAAGGCGCGGCTCGGAGCAGTACCAGTCCACAAAGTCCGTGATCGCATGGTCGTAGGTGCGCTGGCCGCTCGTGGATGTAAGGCTGTTGAGAACGGCTGCCTTCGACTGCTCGAGGTCGGGAAGGCCAAGGACCCGCTTCGGCGTGCGCTTCTTCTTCCGCGGTTTTGACATCTTTGGACGGCCTCCTTGACCGTCAATCTAGATGCCGCCACAGTCGCGTCGACCACGAAAGCGTAAAATGAAATGAGAAGACCAGCCATGGAAGTCACGCTGCCAGCCGATTTGAGAAAGCAGGTCGAGCAAGAACTAGCCAGCGGCCGGTATCATAGCCGCGACGAATTGATCGAACAGGCTGTCAGGCACTTTCTTGACGAGCGTCAACGTGGCCAACGGCGGCTGGATGCGCTCCGCAGAATCGGTCAAGCTGTGGATCAGGCCGGCCTGTATGAGCGAGTGCTGGTTCCTGGCCAGGAATGACGGGCACACCGCTCGTCGTCCTGGACGCGTGCGTCCTCGCCAACTTCTCCCTCTGCGACACCCTTCTACGCCTCGCCGAGCCACCGCGACTCTATGAGCCGAAGTGGTCGGAGGAGATCATTCGTGAGACAACGCGTACTCTGGAATCGAAGCTCGGATGGCCCGGCACCCTGACGGCTTATCTCGAATCGGAATTACGCGCCCACTTCGGCGAGGCGTGGATCAGCGGCTACGAGGCACTGATTCCCCGGATGACAAACGATGAAAAGGATCGCCATGTGCTCGCGGCCGCTGTCCACGGCCAGGTGCCCATCATCGTCACTTTCAACCTTCGCCACTTCAGGCGTGAGCACCTGGAGCCGTGGGGCATCCGCGCGCTGCACCCGCAGTCCTTTCTGATCGAGATCCTCCGCGAGGAAGAATCCGTGGTAATGACGAAACTGGAGCAACAGGCCGCCGATCGCCGGCGCAGCTTGCCGCAACTTCTCGACATTCTGAGCGCGACCGTACCAGAATTCGCGGCAATCGTTTCGACCGCAATCGCAAGAAAATAGAGCCGAAGGGCGCAGGGCGCGCGGATTCCTCCTGTGTAGTCGCCCAAGGTAGATCTTGGCGAAGGGATCCAGTCGCTGATCCCGCTCTGTTTCAAGGACGCCTGAGGCGGATCTTGTGCTCAGTCGCGACCACGAGGCAGCCGCGCCACTGCTCGACGGGTTCGGTGGAGAAGACCGTCGTGACACGCGCGAGAAGAGCCTCGCGTCCCGGGTGCGCGAGGGAAACCCGTGACACTATCCCCTTTTGCAGGTTTTTCAATCGCTGGATCCGACCACGGTTCTCCAATTGGCTCAGCCTGCACCGAACAACGACGCCTCTCCGGTACCACTTCCCGATCCGGCGTCCGCCGCTGGCTGCTTGGGTGGTCGACCCGCCTTCCCCGGGCGGAGCCGCTTCCCCAACTGCTCTTCCAGTTGCGATCGGAGCCCTTCTCCCAACGGGAGACCCGCCATTGTAGCGTCCCGCAGTTCCACTCGGAAGGGTCCTCTTGGCGGGGGTCGCGCAGCAGTTGCCGCCATTCCCCGGCGGACCATTCCTGTTTCCAGTCGTCCAACTCCAACCATTTGGGAGGTTGCGTCAAGCCCAAACGAGCTGCCGCACTGGACCAACGGTACTCCTCCGCCACGTCCACCATTCCCGCCCGCACAGGGTTGCGTTCCACATAAGCCAGGGCGGTCGCGCCGTACCTCGGTTCCATCGGAACGGAGAAAAACCGCGCTTGCCAGAGATGGCCTGCCGTCCGGCGGCGGACGTTGAGATAGCGCGCGCAGTCAGCCTCCAGCCGCCCAATGGTCCGCGCCAGCGAGTCCTCGCGCTCTGGTACGGCGACCAGGTGAAAGTGATTGCTCATCAAACAGAATCCCAAGATCGACAGTCGGTGGCGCTGGGCGTAGTCGGCCAGCAGGTCCAGGAAGAGTTGCCGGTCAAAGTCAGAATCGAAAACCACTTGGCGGTTGTTGCCGCGCTGTGTGACATGGTGAGCGACCTCCGGCACGACCAACCGACTTCGGCGTGGCATCCATGGAGATAGTGGCTGGGAAGCCGCGATCCTCTCAAGAAATCTGCGAAGCGGTTGCTGTCACGGGTTTCCCGGGTTTCCAGGTACGGTGCGAGGGGGTATCGCCGGGCAGGGCGTTGATTCTGATCTCGTCGGAATCATGGTCGAAATCCTCGCGCCGCCGAACGGAGTCGCGGGTATAGGAATCGGGCAAGTGATTGGATTTATGGCGATAGACGCCGAGGTGGGAGATGCCGAAGTGGGCGGCGATGGCGCGATCGTCGAGGATCGTGGTATTGATTTCGTCGCGTTTCGGGTGAATACAAACTGTACAAGGACGCATAAGAAAGGGCCTCCCACCCTCACAGTGACATGGCGATCCAAGGGTCAAGAGCCTTCCGCGAGTGGCGTTTTTGCCTAACTCGGTGAAAATGCAGGGAAATTGAGGATGAAAATAAATCTTTGACCCTTGTGAACGGTAAATCGAGGATTACTAGAAAGAGGCGAATGGTGGAGGCTAATAGACGCCTAACTACCGGCTGATCAGCGCGATGAGGACAATAGAAGGGCCAGCAGAGATTCAGTGGATTTCAGGCGATCTGTCGTTGACCTGCTGCCGGAGCGCGATGAGCGCCGGCCTGTTCAAGGCTAGGCCTGTTCTACATGCGGTGAACGCTCCTTGGGAGGGAGCCTGCGCCTGCTGTTGGCCGCTCTCGATCGCGGTACGACTAGCCGGCGCGTTTGAGCTCTTCCCGGATGACGCGCCTCAATGTATTCTCGAGTGGCTCCCGGCTTCGGCTCACGAAATCCCGGAGCGCCAGATTAATCAACGTTTGATAGTTGCCCCCACCCGCCTTGTCCACTTCGTTCCGGAACCATTCCAGAAGGTCGTCATCCAGCCGAATCGTCACTCGGGTCTTACCCTGCGGTACGGACACAACGGCGCCGCGCTTGCCTTTGCTGAAGTCGTATTCCTGCTTCATGAGTTCTCCAGATACTGACTGCGTTCGTTCGAGGTGGCCGCACGCGCGGAGACGAGCCGGAGGGTGTCATCGCGCCATGTGTACACGACGGTCAGAATCCGTGCCAAAGCATCCATCCCAATCGTGACCCACCGCTCCTCGCCGTGAGCATCGTCTCGCAATGTGATTGCGCGATCGTCCTCAAACACTGGAACGGCATCCGCGAAGTGGATCCCGTGGTTGCGCGCGTTGCTCACTGCTTTTCGGGGATCTCATTCGAACGCTATCACTGTGTACGATGGTACACCGGAAATCGATAGCATGATCTTGGGTCTTGTCCGGCATGGGCTTGCTTTTCCTGCTGGGTCGCTCGTCAGGTGGCAATCAGACTTGGCTCAGCGTGTTCTACCTGCGGTGAAACTCAATCAGGGAGGATCACTCGTTTCGACTGTGCGTCGTAATAGACGAGTCCGTGCTTTTTCGCCAGTTCGGCTATGCGCGGCATGATCTCAAGGGCGACTGAAGGCCAGAGCGAAATAAGAAGGTAAAGCGGCGAGAGACAGAGAACAATCGACCAAGGGCGACTCGACACCTCTTCGTCGGGGAGCGCATCCGCCAATGCAATCAAGTCGTCCGTGAACCGTTGCACGGCGTCAATCGCGTGCGTGTCATCATAATGGTCCGCAACTCCGCAACACCATGTATCCGAGTGCTCTTTGAGGAGCAGGTTGTAACCCTCCGCATTCTGCTTTTCGCTGGGACAGGCGCACTTGTGCCAAACCCCGAGATCGATATGGGCATCTCCTGGATAAGGCGGCACGAGCGCATTATTCTTATCCATTGAATGGACTTTAACACCGCAGGCTATGCGGGGTTCGCGCGGTTCCGGGCGGTGTTGTTATTCGCAAGGGCGCGGTGGTTTTGCGAAACATTCCCGCGGGTCGTCAGCCCGTACGGCGTTTCGACATTGATCGAGGCGGGCGGGCCTGGTCTAACGCCTGCCGCAGCAGGGTCTTGATGACCGCCTGCCGGCTGACATTCAGCCGGGCAGCGCGCTCGTCGAGTTCCCGCAACATGCCTTGTGTAAGGTCCAGATTCACACGGCGAACTGGTCTCACCACCTTGAACTGGTTGGTGAAGAATTTCGAAACATCCTCGCCGCGAGTGGCCATCTCAGCAATCTCGTCGGCCGTGGGCGACGATTTAGATCTGTTCGGCATACGCTTCCTCTTCCTGCTTGGTGGCTTTCCAGGCGGTGATCAGACGATAGAACTCACCCTCGGAGTCTTTCCGGATTTCGAAGATCACCGAGCACAACCGTCCTCCACTCCAACCGATAGCGCGGAACTGCGCGGGATTGTCGTTCATCCTGTCCACCAGATGGGCTTGGTCGAAAATCTGCTGCGCCTCCTCCAGACTGACACCGTGTTTCCGCAGTACGTCGCGGTTCTTTTCGGCATCGAATCGGAAGCGCATCGTTGATATAACTCTTATACCAAACAGTCGCTACCCTGGAGAAGCGGTTACATGACGTCCGCGAACGATCGCTTGAGCTTGTAGAACCAGGCATACCCGATCAGGAATGTGCCAAACCCCAGCGCGTATAATCCAGCCATGGCCTCCCACGACGGAGACTGCGCATCCAGCAGAATCAGACGATAGGCCTTGACCAAAA
>JBJXGR010000507.1:0-3974 GCA_046160045.1 Bryobacteraceae bacterium | reverse complement strand
GTGAAGTCGGTGTCCGTGGCGTCGCTCGATGCATAGAGTTCCACGGTCACCGGTCCCGTCACCTCCACATCTTCCGTCAACACCGGCGTGGAGTACACCAGGACGTCGTCGCGCCGCTCGATGGACCGCTGATCGTACGGCCCGGACGAAGGCGGCTTCATCGAGACGTTGCCTCCACTGGTGGGCACGGGATGGTTTGGGTCATAGTCGAACCGGTCGGTGGGCTCGGCCTTTGGCGGGTCGGTGGAGAGCGTCCCGTCGCCAAACAGGCTGTTCGCCCGGCCGCCGCTGTGCAGATAGTATTTCGTGTACCGGGTGCGGGCCAGCGGCCACTCGTTCTCGTGCCGCCATTCGTTGGCCCCCATCACGTAGATCTGAACGGGCGGTTCGTCCATGATGCCGTTGCCGGCGCCCTTCAGCCAGTGATCCATCCAGCGCTGGACGATCATCTTCATGTCGGGCGCCGCATGCTGGGGAAACTCCAGTTCCCCCTGCCTGGTCAGAACGCCGAAGCTGATGCCGTGGGTCCACGGCCCCATCAACAGTTTGTGTTTCCCGCGCAGGACCTCCGGCCCGTGACGCACCATGCCCAGATAGTTATTGATGGTCGCCTGGCTCACCTGGTCGTACCAGCCGGAGATATTGTACGAGGGCACCTTCATCAGGTGATATTTCCCGGCTCCATTCTTGCCGGGCGCGAGGCGATGCCCGGGACCCGGCCAGTAGTCGTCGCGCGTGGGATGGGCCAGCCAGTCCGACCAGAATTGCGCCTTCAGTCCCATGGCTTCCTGGTCGAGCGTTTTCAGCGGAAGGTGCCGATACACCTTGTTCCAGTCAGGCACGGCATCGGGGTTCTGATTCGTGTGCTTGCCCAGGATCCACGCCAGGTTCACGCTGTTCGACAACTGGAACGCGCCGGAAGGGTAGACGTTGTCGTAGTGGTCGTCGGGCGAGACCATGGGCACCATGCAGGTGTAGTTGGGATTCCCTTCCATCGCGGCTTCGAGTTGGACAAAGCCCAGGTACGAACCGCCCGTCGTGCCGATCTTGCCGGTGGACCACGGCTGCTTCGCCGCCCACGATTGGATGTCGTAGAGGTCGGGCCCGTCGTGAGGACCGTAAAGGTAGTTGTCGCCGTCGGAGTCATAGCGGCCCCGGACGTCGGCCACGACCGACGCATAGCCGCGCGCGGCGAAGTGCTGCGCCCACGTCAGGTAGCGCTCGTCCATCTTGTTGTAGGGCGTGTTGATCAGAAACACCGGAAACCTGCCGGGAGCGTCGGGCCGGTATACGACAGCGCGCAGGACGACCCCGTCACGAGCGGGAATCTCCGCGATCCCGAACTTCAGCTTTCCATGATAGGCGGGGGGAGCGAGCTTTCCGCTCCAGGGTCTTGTCATGTCGGCAGCGTCCAGCATGGTGAGACTCAACAGGATGCCGATGGCGGCTCGCCTCTTCATAAGGTCTCCTTCACACGGCTACCGGCCGCACGGCCTCGGCGACGGCGTCGAGGGTCAAGTCGATATCCGCTTCACGGATGTCGCAGTGGGTGACGAATCGAATGCGCCCGTCGTCGGTGGGGTTCACCAGAACCCCCCGCTGGCGCAGGGCCGTGCAGGTATCGGATGCGTCCAGGCCGGCGCCCAACTCGACGATCACGATGTTCGTCACCACGCGCTCGGGCTCGAGGAGGAAGCCGGATAGCGCGGCCAATCCATTCGCGAGACGCCGGGCATTCGCGTGGTCGACCGCCAGTTGCGGCATCATGTGATCGAGGCCGTAGAGGCACGCCGCGGCCAGCATACCCGGCTGATGAATCGCGCCACCGACAAGCTTCCTTGCCGTGCGAGCCCGCGCCACGAACTCCACACTCCCCGCCACCACCGCTCCTGCCGGCGCGCCCAGGCCCTTGGCGAAGTCGATCATCACCGAGTCGAACCCACACGCCAGTTCCGCCATCGTCCGGCCGCTCGCGACCGCGGCATTCGCCAGGCGCGCGCCATCCAGATGAGTGCGCAACCCGGCCAGCCGCGCCTCGCGGCACAACTCGGCGGTCGCGTCGAAATCCGGGATCGCGCCGCCCGCAAAGTTGTGGGTGTTCTCCACCACCACCAGGCGCGTCTGGGAACGTCCCTTCGGGCGAATGCGCCTCCGGACTTCCGCCCAGGTCAGCGTCCCGTTGCGGTCGCCGCGAATCGGCCGCGCCAGCAGGCCGCACAGCGACGACATGCCGGCCAGTTCGCAGTCGTAAATGTGGCTCTGCTCTTCCAGGATCACTTCCTCGCCGGGTTGGGTATGCGCTCGCAGCGATACCAGGTTACCCATGGTGCCCGTAGGGACGAACACGGCCGCCTCCTTGCCCAGCAAGCGGGCGGCCCGCTCTTCGAGCGCATTGACCGTAGCGTCTTCCTGATGAAGGTCCTCCCCGACCACCGCCTCCCCCATGGCACGGCGCATGCCGGCCGAGGGCTGCGTCACGGTGTCGCTGCGCAGGTCAATCGTCTTCCACTCCGGGAGTTGCATATCTGGCCCCAAGTTCGACACAATAGCCCACGGCATTTCGAAAGCTTTCACATAATACTGCAAACGCGAGGATCGCATCTTGGCACTTCTGGCAGGCATCGCGCGCACGACGATCAACCCTCCGCTCGACATCCCCAGTGGGATGTGGATGGCGCAGAAACACGTCCGGGGCGAGGGTCTGGACATTGACCTCTACGCAACGGCTCTGGTACTCGAGGACGGCGGCGAGCGCGTGGTGTTGCTCGACCTCGATCTCTGCTTTCTCCCCGACAGCCTCTGTTCGGCTATCCGGGAAGCCGCGTCCCAGGGGGCCGGCGTTCCGCCGGAGAGGATTCTGCCCTTCTGCAGCCACTCGCACGCCGGGCCCGTGGTGATGGAGTTCTACCGGGGCGAGGGCGAGGATCGCGTCCGCGGCTACATCGATTCGCTGCCGCATTGGATTGCTGGAGCGGTTGCCCGCGCGGCGGCGGCTCTCACGCCAGTGCACGTGACCGCCGGCGCGGGACGAAGCGATGTGGGCGTCAACCGCGACCTGCGGGTCAACGGCCGCATTATTTGCGGGGTCAACCCGGAGGGAATCGCCGACACCGAGGTGATGGTGCTGCGCATCGATTCCACAGCCGGCCGGCCTCTGGCCTGCCTGCTCAACTACGCCTGTCACCCGACCGTGCTCGGACCCGGCAACCGGCTGATCAGCCCGGACTATCCGGGCCACGCCCGGCGCACCGTGGAACTCAACACGGGCGCCCTCTGTTTCTTCCTGCAGGGCGCCGCGGGCGACATGGGGCCCGTCGAGACCTTTGTGCCCCATGTCGAAGTGGCGCGCCGCCTGGGCGCGCGCCTCGGCCTGGAGGCCGCCCGCGTCTTTCTGACCCTCGACCCGAGGCCGGTGACGCGTCAGTTGAAGAACGTCATCGCCTCGGGCGCGCCCCTGGCCGAATACGAAGAGGTTGCGCTCGACGTGCCGCCGCCCTCGTTGGCGATCCGCTCGGAAGCGGTGGACCTGCCCACGCGGTCGCCCTTCTCTGACGTCTATGAACACGCGCCGCGCCAACTCGCCGAAGCCTCGGCGGAATTGCAGCGGCTCGAGAGCGAAGGGGCGGGCAAGATCGAGGTCGCCGCGGCCCTGCAGCGCGTGGTCCGGCTGAAGCTTCGCGCCGGCCGCATGGAGCGCTACCGGGGACGGCCGTCCCTTCCGGTCGAGATGCACGCGATCCGCCTGGGCGACACGGCGATTGTGGCAATGGCCGGTGAGCCCTACTGCCGGATTGCGATCGATCTCAAGCGGGGCTCGCCGTTCCCCGGCAAAACGTTGGTCGCCGGATATCTGGGAGGGGACATGATGTACATTCCCAGCGAAGAAGCCTTCGGGTACGACTCGCCGCCCATGCAGGTGGACAATTCGCCGTATGCGCCGTCGGCCGCCGCCCTCGCCACCGCGGCGGCGGGCC
>JBJXGR010000506.1:0-5445 GCA_046160045.1 Bryobacteraceae bacterium | reverse complement strand
ATCACGCCGAGGGGTGCAGGCTGCTCCTGGCCGGGCGGCTGGAGGGCAAACCGCACCCGTAAAGCTTTGAGCTGAGCCAAAATGACTTCGAGATTATTGGTCACGTAGGCCGGAATGATGTTCTCCGCTACGGCACGTTTGAGAGCATCCCGCTGCACCTCCGGTCCTTGGGCTAGCAATAGGAGCAGCTCGACAGGCAGGGCTGCGCGCATGAGACCGTAGAACACGGCAGCGTCCACAGCCGATTCCGCCGTAGTGGCGTGACGGTGGGCAATGACGAGGAAGCTGAGGAACTGACGGTCCAAGCCGGTCTCGCCTGTGAGAAAGTCCACATCCTCAGTGGTCAAATCGGCGACCGGAATGTTGTTGATGAGTGGGGCGACGGTGATCAGGAACCGCCGGTACTCCGACAGTCCCATGCCATCACTCTTGGTGACAAGGTCCACTTGAGCCTCAGGCGGTGCGTTGAATAGCACCGCTGACTCGGCGATCGCCCCACCTGAGCCATGGAACGCGCGCACCACGAGGTCGGCGCTGTCCTTCTCGGCGCGGCTGAACTGTTCCGCGGTGTAGGGAATCGCATACGCGCCGTCCGGGTCAGTCGTTGTCTCCCCCAGCAGCTCTCCCAGTGGCGTGTCGCGCTGCAGTGAAGGTAAATCCTTGTCGTAGGCGCGCACGATGGTACCAATGACCGGGGCCCCGTCAACCTGACGTACGTATCCTCGGACAAGGGAGCCGTTGGGTTGCTTATCAGGGTCGGGTTTCGGTTCCGTATCAGGTTGGAGCGCAGCTACGGCAATGTTGATGGCCTTAGCAGTAGCGGCATCAACTTCCCCGGTGGGCTGGAGTCCAGACTTGGTTTGGAACGCCGCCACCGCCTCGGCAGTACCTGTGCCGTAAAGGGTGTTGTTTATTTCGTTCTCAGGAATCGAGTAGCCTAGTTGTTGCAGATAGGGGTGCAGGAGTTTGATGTCGTCTACTTGCATTCCGCGTGTGAGTGGTTGACCAAACAGTAGCATGGTATGTGCCCCTTTCTGGTGTGAAGTGTTGCTTCTTGTTGCCTCCAGGACTTAATTTTGTCTCGATGGGGTCAGAATGAATGGACAAGCCGTCATTGCCGACTTACCCATCTGTGAGTCCTCGGGCCAATTCGCTCTGACCCCATTGGGGTCCGTCTTTATCGCTGTCGACCCAACCCAGCTGCAAGCTGCGCCGCAAGTGCGCGCTCGGCCTCAGCAAGTTCTGGTGTTATAGATATATCTTGGGTTACTGGTCCGCAGACGTCACAGCGAGGCGCGGCTTGAAGTCGCTGCTGTGGTTGTAACCATACATTGTGCATTTCGAACTCACTCAGATCAGCTTCCGTAATTGTTCTTCGTTCTCTGGCTTCCCGAGCGTGAATTGCTTGATTAAACGCGTTGAACTCTGCGTGCGAACCGGGAGCGTTCGTATTTCTCACAGTCACCTCGCCACGAGCTCTACGCTCAAGCACACCTCTTAGACGCTGAGCAAGTATTGGATGTAGGTCGGGGGGCAATCCGGTGTTTAATCCAATGAAAATGCTATTTCCTCGCGGAGCTCGTGGGTCTCGTACCATCGATAAGACCGGGCCGATTGCCGCACTTCCTCCCCTACCGCTTCGCTGTTCCATTCTAGCCAGCCAAGCCTGCGCATCTGCCGACGCCGGGCCATAAAGCAGTTGAACCGCCCGTCTAGCGCGATCGGGTAGTGACGTAGTAGCTAGGTGCGGGACAACCGGTCGAGGATCAACGACAGGCGGATGTATAGTTGGGTCTTCAACTCTGGCTGGGGGAGCTTGTGGCGGTGCCTGAGCCGGCTGTTGCTGTCTCGGGTCTACGGCAATCGAAGTTGGATGGGGTGGCGGAACGGATATGGGATGTCTTTGCTCTTCAGCGAAATGACGTCTTATCATTTCCCTATCGGAGTAGCGATTTCCCCCCAAACCGGTGAATAGTAAAACTGCCCCAGCAACAGCTACCGCCACAATAAGGGTTGCAGCTCCAGCAACTCCAGCGACTCCGGCTCCAATTCTCAAACCTTGCGGTGGGGAGGGACGTGGTGGCTGACGCCATTCATAAGTTCCGGGCTGTGTTCCCGGCAAAGTAATTGCACCACCTCCACCCAATGGGGGACCACTGGGTGATCCAGGTACGATGATAGGAATGGGGTCACGGCCGTTAGGATCGAAATATCGAACTGGGTTGTTGTTGCAATATAGATAAAGGTTTGGCCCGTCTATGTACTGTGCCGGATCGCAGCTGGTCCACCTCCCCAACCACGGCGTGTAGTACCTCGCCGAGTGATAATGTAACCCGGTTTCCCCATCCCGCTCTTTCCCTGTATAGCGATAGCGCTTCAAGCTTACTTCCGCTGCACTGCGGCCCGCGAAGTACGCGGTGGTGCCATAAGGGTGATATTCCTCATAGGTAATCACCGCTGCCGCATCGTCGAGTTCCATGCAAGCCGAGCCGAGGTGATTATTGTACTGATACCGGAATCGCGGACCCCGACCGAGATCCGTATTATTCGTCGCCAACACATCCTCTACGATCAACGCTCGCTGCTCGCCCACAAACAAATGGTGCGTTTCAATCTCTTCCGTCATTTCGCCAGCAACAAAGCGGCGATACACCTCCACCCCGCTGAGGTACAGCCGCTCCCACCGGTTGTTCCCGGTCTCGCCGATTATTACCTTGCGGGTGCGGTCCTTACCAACGTCGTAGTTGTAATAGGCTCGGCCCCCGCCACCCAGGTTTACGGTGTGGATCATGTCCCGGTAATCCCAACTCAAACGGAACTCTTCCCCTGTGTCGGTAAGGTTGAGCATGCTGCCGTGAGTGTCGTAACCGTAGGTGACCTTGTTGGTGGCGGTTGTGTCTTCCCACCGATCCGCACCTGCCCACGTACGCAGCAGCCGGTTGCTGTCGTCGGCATAGGTGTAGAGTCGCGTCCAGCTTCCTGTTGGTACCCCAAGGTGCTGCATGCGCTCAATGTTGCCGACGGCGTCGTACTGATATCGCTGCGTGTAATTGCGCAGCGCGCCAGGCCCAGGGATAGGAAACTCGCCAATGTGATCCGCGGTGTTCTGCATATGTGGTGGCGAACCCACAGCCGTCGCGTTCTCACGCCCGGTGGCTTCGAGCAGCCGGTACAGCGCGTCGTAGGTGTAGCGGCTTTGCGGCTCCACCCGCTGGTTCGCGAAGAAGACCGGTTCGTAGGCTTCATCGTAAATCTCCGTGATGTTGCCGACCGGATCGTAGGTGTATGAGAGCTGCTGCAAGACTCTATCATCGCTCAAGCCAGATCGATGCTCTGGGAAGCGCGGATTGTAGCCGGGACGCGTCGTGCGCAACTGCTGTAGACGAAAGGTCTCGGGATCGTAGTGGTAGCGCGTAGTCGTACGGTTGCCGTACTCGATGCGCTCCTTCTGTCCTTTGGCATCGTAGGCGATGGCCACGATCGCGGTGGTTCTCTGGCCGCCTTCGTAGCCGTTTGGCTTTTTGGTCGCACGGATCACTAAGTCCTCGCCCACCAACAAACCACGCGCGTTGTAGCGTGGCTCGTACACGGCAACGCGACTATCTGGCATTACCTTGTGCCAGTTGTACTGCCGCGTCGTGCGGTTGAGGGCATCGTATTCGGTCAGTTGTGTGAACGTTTCAGATTCCAGCCCATTGGTAGGCGAACCCGCTGACCAATCGATGACCGGTGCCTGGTACGTACTCGCGAGGGTGCGCTGGGCTTCCAGCAGATTGCCCTTGAAGTCATGGCGCAAGTGCGTGACCAGACCGCTCATGTCGTAGTGTTCATGGAGTTGGCCGCGCAGATTGAGCCGCTTGGCTTCCGCGATTTCTTCGTCGCTGTGACTGAGCGCTTCGCCATAGACGAAGCGTTCGATCAACTGCGGAAGGGCGGCATTGACGGTGAGCCAGATCTCGGTGGGGCGATGCAGGCGATCGTAGCGGGTGAAGAACACTCGCTGTTCGGAAATCGTCGTGCCCATATCGTCCTGGCGTTCGTTGAAATCCCAAGCCAGCATCGGCTTGCCGGCGGCGTCGTTGAACATCCAGCAGTCACCCGCATCCATGCTGTGCTGGAACAGGAGATTGCCGACGATGTCGTAGCAGGGCGCAAACCCGCCAACTGGATCGGCGGCCTGATTGTTTGGCACTGATGGTGTGATGTACTGCATCACGAGATTACCGCGTGCATCCCGTATCCACAGCGGTTTGCCTTCAGCGTCGAGCTTGGTGAACGTGAGGTATTTTTCAGGCTGCAACGTACCGGCGTCGTCCTGGATGCGGTTGTAGGCGATGGCGACCACGTCGCGGCCCAGGCTATCCAGTAGTGTGAGGGCGGGCGTACCGGCGTGCTCGGCGGCGAGCCGGGCGGCACGCTGGTCTTGCGCCGACGCCGTCGCTGCGGACTTGCGGGCGTACCATGCATTGCCCGGTTCCAGCACGGTGTCGTTCTGGTCATAGGTGGCGACGTGCCAGGGCGAGAACTCCACCCGACTGTGAGAGCCATCCGGTGCTTCGGTACGAATAGTGCGGCCAGCCGCATCGTAATACAGGACCGGAGTTACGCCATTCTCACGCGGTTCCTCGAACCGGTGACCACTCTCGCTGAAGTACGGCTCGTACTGTTTGACCGGCTTGCCCTTGTTATTAAGAATGGTTTTGCCACTGGCGATCCAGCGCAGCGGTCCTCCCTCCTCTACCGGCTCGGCCTGCACCTTCTTGACCAGGACACTGCCCATGCCGTCAAAATATTCAAAGGCGGCCTGCAGAGGACTCCGCTCACCCGCCGCAAGTCGACTCACATGCCGCTCACGCAGGATGCCGCAGGCGCAGGCTGGCTGAGTACCCCAAGTGATAGAGCCGTCGGCCTTGCGCACCTCGCCGAAGTGATAAATATGCCGTGCCGTCGCATTGCCAAGCCATTGCCGTGCCTGCGCCTCGTCGTAGACAGGAGCAGTGGAGAAGGAGGTAAGTGCGGTCAGGTCTGGATTGGCCAGGATATCGCCAAAGCCCGTGAGGTTGTCACCTTCGTCGCCTTTCCCTTTGACCGCCATCGCGGTAGGCAGACCTAACACGTCGAAATACACCTCGGCCCGGTTGTCGTTGGGATCTTGCAGCTCGCGTGGCGCCAGGACGCGGAAATCGAACCGAATCACGCGGGTGGTGTTACCCAGCGCATCGGTGCTCGAAGCGACAAACAGGTCGAGCGGGTCGTATGTGAGCGTCGTGACGTTGCCGAAGGGATCGGTGTAGCGCTCTGGCACATAGAAATGGTCCGCGGCGTCGGGCGCGAACCCTGCGATGCCCGAGCGTCGCCAGGATTGGTCGGTGGTATCGAGCCCGGGGAACCGATGTGCCAGGTCCAGGCCACTGAGATAGCCGCTGATTGTTGCATCATGGAGAG
>JBJXGR010000505.1:0-50839 GCA_046160045.1 Bryobacteraceae bacterium | reverse complement strand
CGCACGCGCCGCAAACCTGTTTCGAACGAGGAGACCGGCTACTACTCCGCCATCGCCTGCTTCATGTGCAACCAGGCGTACCGGACCCGGTCGCGTGTGGTCTGGAACCCGGAATGGAGCCTCCCCGCGTGACGCTGGCGGCACCGATGGGAGTTGGGGCGATTGGTTCGGGTGAGGCGGAGGGTGTCCACAGGTCCGCACCCGTCCGGCGGCGGTTCGGATGGAGTTGAGGCCTACACGGCCACTGCGGAGACGGCCAACCGCTTGCCTGCCACCAGACGGAACGGGCGCTCGAATCGAATCGTGAGTTCCCCCTTCTCCACCGTCGCCGCCACCCGGACGCCGCACTCAACCTTCGCCGCCCGGCCCTGGAACGGCAGACGCAAGGCCGACAAGTCCAGAGCGCCTTCCGCCACCTCGATTCCCGCTTCGAGTTTCCGCGGGGACAGCGTCTGCGTGTAGGTGCCCCACGAGGCGCCGGCCACGTAGAGACATTGGAACGCACCCTGTCCCTGGCGCGGGCGAAACCGAAGCTCCCGCGACGGAGCCGAATAGCGGAAACCCGAGAAGGCCGTCAGCAGCGACCAACTCGACATCGCGCGGGCGTAATGGTGGCCGCACTCGACTTCGTTCCAGGGATTGCGGCGTTCCCCGTCGTAACGGGCGCGCACGGCGTCGACGATCGCCGTCCCTTCCTTCACCATGCCCTCGTAGATCAGATGGGCGGCCACCTGGTACTCGATCCCGGTCCAGACTTCATCGGAATAGACGAACGGCAGCGCCGGCCGCTTGCCTTTCGGCCAACTGCACAACAGCAAACCGGCCTCGTCGTTCATGGCGTAAATCCGCTGGGTGTTCGGGAACTCCTCGAAATTCTGCCGGAAGTTGTAGCGGAAGATGGACTGAAGGGTGTCGCGGAGATGATCGCGCGGCAGCAGTTTGCCCAGCCCGGCGACCTCGGCGAACCACTGTCCCAGCAACTGGTCGGACAGGCAGCCTTCGCCATACTGATACTTCGCGGCCGAAGGGTGCTGCTCGTCGACCCTCTGCACATAGTACTCGCCGTTCCACAGAAGCCGGTCCAGGTTGGCGCTGCCCTTGGAGCACAGGGCCTCGTAGGTGGATGCGGCCTCGTTGTCGCCCAGGTGCCGGGCCATCCGGGACGCCGCCGCCAGCGCTCCCAGGTAGAGCGTGCCCATCATCGAATTCGGCCCGTAGAAATTGATGTCGTAGGTGTTGTGCTGTTCGCCCTCCATCACCCCGTCGCGGTCGGCATCCCAGGCCACCCAGGCATATTCCAACGCCCGTTTGACGTGAGGCCACAGCCGCCGCAGCCAGGCGTCGTCTCCGCAGATCTGCCACTCGCGGTAAACCTTCAGGACGCAGCCCATCTGGCCGTCGGCGGCGGGATGGTTGCTGTTCCCGCCCGGCCGCGGCGGAACCGGCGTGCGGAAACTCATGCTGCCATCCGGCCGCATGTTCATGAGGAAGTCCAGATCCCGCATGCTGCGTTCGAGGTCGGGATAGAGATGGGCCAGCGTCTGTTCGTAGTTGAAGACGTGGGTGCAGTTCATGGGGCAGCACCCGTCGTTGTCCCCGCAGCCTTCGAACGCCATCGTCACCTTGTTCTCCGCCACCATCACGGTATTGGTCCGCAGGATGGAGGCCTGGCTGGAGACGGCATCGATGACCGAGGGCGGAAGGGTGGAGGTGTCGAGAGCATCACGGTAGCGGAGGGACCGCTGCCGCAGCGAAGGAAGATTCCGCAGCAGATAGGCAGCCGGCTCCCAGGCCGACGGCCATCGTGTGCCGTAGTGATTCTTAAAGACCGGTCCGCCTGGCTTGCCGGCCGCGTAGTTCTCCACGTTGGGGAAATGCCAACTCAGAACGAAGTCGACAACTCGCGCCTCGCCGGGGGCCAGTGTGAAGTGGGAGGCGAGGGTCGAATACTCGGTGCTGCCCTCGGCCGAAGGCTCGGCCGGAGTGTTCGCAAAGCGGCCTTGCTCGAGGAAGTCGTCCCACCATTTCTGGAAGTCGTCCCACCACGAACCGTGCTCCCAGGCGAGCCGGTACGAGACGCCGGCGCCTTGGGTCGCCAGGGCCATCGAACCGTAGCGGGCGGAATCCGGCGGGTACTTGCGGGAACTCATCAACACGCCGTGCAGGCCGCCGTCGCTCCGGAACTCGTTCACATTAGCGCCGAAGAACGGGGCCTTGCGATCGGAAAGGTTGCCGAACAACTTGGCTTTGCCGTCGTAGCCGACAGGGTTCATGGCCGAGAAGGCGAGGGCCACGTCGAGGTTGGACGAAGCTCGGGACGTGAGCCGATAGGACAGCACGGCGACCGGGAGACTGGAGCTATCCGTATCCAACGGCACCATGGGATTAAACGCTTCCAGCGAGACCGCGACCGGCAGTTTCGGATCCTGAAAGTCGATCCGCGCGAAAGGGTACGAGCCCGTGAACACAGCATCCCGAAGGCGGGGCAGCCCGAGTCCCTGTTCGCGGTGCGCGCCGAATCCGCCGGTATAGGGCGGCAGCGGCCGCCGTTCGATCACGCGCGCGAGGGGCCGGGCGAGGCCTCCCCCGGAAAGGCGCATCGACGCGAAGGTGAACGGCAGCACGCCACCCTTGTTCGGGCGGTTGAAGATCTCCCAGTCGCGCAGGTTGCCGAATCCGCCCAACGAGACGGTGCCGGTTCCGATGCCGCCGAGGGGGAAAGCGATCTCGCGCAGCGCTTCGCCTCGAAAGGTTCGGCCGGTGACTGCCTGTCGCCCGGTGACTGCGGCGGAACCGCGGCCGGCTACCACGGCGGTCGACGTCTGGAGCAACGTTCGTCTACTCATTCTCATTGAAGTCCTCCACCGGTCAGGGCCGCTTGAAACGGCTGTCATCGACAGGAGCGTTGTTGGCGACGGCCCGCCGGACGATCCGGATCAGATCAGGGCTGACGTGCCGGAGAGTGTGCGCGGCCTGAATGCCGGAGGTTTCCCGGTAATCCTCGTAGTAAGTGCGAACGAGCCGCGAACTTCCGTCCCGGGCGGTCTCGGGCGACTCGCGGCAGATAAGCAGCCCCGTGTCGGCCGCGAAGAACCAGGTTTCGTTCGGCCCGTCCGCGCTCGTGGCGAGGACTTCAATGGCATCGCGATCCTCGACCTTCGTCCGCCCCTTCGCGACGAACCTCGAGTAGCGGGCTCTCCACCGCAAGGGGTTCTCGAACCCGGCGTCGCGGCGCATTTCCTGGAGACGTGGGCCGGTCAGCTCCTCGAGCCCGTATTCCGGCGTCTCCATCCAACCCGCCTTTCCGTCAAAACACTGCTGCACCACCCCGTAGTGCTCTACGTGGTAGGCCCGCAACAGGCGGTCGGGCGCCTTGAAGAACTCGCCGTAGCGGCCGGAAGACCCGAAGGTGGGCGATTGGACGGTCCCCATCGCTGCGCGAGTGGCGATTGCTTCGATCGCCTGTTTGCCGCCCAGTGCCTGTACGTGGCGATCGATGACCTCGTCGCCGGACGGCAGTGGGGCGGCCTCCTGCGCCAGGGCCGTGAGTGCCCAGGCTGCCATGAGCAAGAAGTTGATTCTCCACATAGTCCTCCTAGTTCGCCGCGCTCTTCAGACCGGGTATCCAGCGCACCGCATTATCGTGGAAGATCTTCCGAAGCAGGGCGGAAGGCAGACCCAACCCTTGAACCGGTCGGCCGCCGGATTGGAACGTCCCGTTCGTGGCGAAGTACTTCCAGTCGCTCGCATATCGAGCCTCCCAGCGCTCGATGGCGGCCTTCGCATCCGTCCACGTGATCTCCATCAGATCGGTGCCCCAGAGCACGCGATCCTGGTAGCGGATCAGAAACGCCCGCACCTTCTCCCGGGGCTGCAACATCAGGTTGGGCATGCGAGCCGCCGTATCGACCGCGAAGTTCGGGTAGCGGTCCAGGCGCCGGGCGATCTCGTCCACATCGTGCTCCATGCTGCCCAAGTGGCACCCGACCACCTTGAGCTTGGGATGGGCCGCCAGCATGCGGTCCCGAGCCGCGAGGATGCGCTCGTAGGAAGGCCGCTCCGGGTGAAGGAACATGTGCCAGTCCGGGTTGCTCTTGAAATAGCCGTAGTGCGGGTCAGCGGGATTGAGAGGCTGCCACGAGCTTTTCGGTTCCGCCAGGTGCGCCAGGAGGGTGCGATTCCGAGCCGCAATCATGTCGAGTACCGGCGCGAACGCCGGATCGTCGGGCATCACATACTCGCCAGCAATGGACTTGAGATCCATGCCCACGGACTTGTAGATCTTTACCGCGACCGCGCCCCGGTCAAAGGTCGACTGAAGGTGCTCGATGGTTCGCTCGGCAAAACCGGGGCTGTCCGAACCCGAGGGATCGAAGGTGGACGCCCAGGCAATCCGGCCGCGGCTGTGACTCGACACCTTCGCCGCCCATCCCGTCTGCGGTTCCGTCTTGTCGAAGCCGGGTGCATGAGGGTCGATCAGGGTTACGTCGACCAGGCGCACGTCCAGGCGTTCCAGCATCGCGAGGAACGATTCCGGTGGCGGGCAGACGTGTGCATGGGCGTCGATTCTGGGAATGGGGACTTCTCCGCCCTGCCCGACGCACAACAGGCCCATCGACATCACTCCGGCCAGGAGTCGCGGGCCGGTGGATGTTTTCACGGTGCAGGCTCCACTCGATTGTGCCGCTCAGCCTTCAAGTGAGCAGCGAGGAACTCCGTCACCTCGCCGATGGCGTTCGCCAGATCCGTTCCCTGGAGGCCGTGAGAGGCCCCTTTCACAATCACCAATTTCTCCTGGAAGCCGGCGGTGCGCAGAGCCTGGTGGAGCCAGATCGCCTGTTCGGCCTTGACCACCGGATCGGCCTCGCCGTGGAGGGTAAGAACAGCCGGTCTGGCTTTGCCGATCTGGTGGATCGGCGAGGCCGCCCGGAGCGTAACGGACGCGCGGTCACTGGTGCCAAACACGGTATCGAGGACCTTGGCGGAACTCATGGTGAGCGCCGCTTCGCCCTCGGGACCGGCCTTCCAGCGCGGCAGATCGGCCGGTCCATAGAGGTTGACCACCGCGCGGATTGTATCGTTAGGATCGGACAGACCCAGCAGTAGAGCCAGGTGACCTCCGGCGGAATCGCCCATGGCGCCGAGCCGATTGGGATCTATTTTGAAGCCGGCAGCGCGTTGGTCGAGGTACCGCACGGCCCGGCGCACGTCCTCGATCTGCGCGGGAAACGGGTAGCGGGGGGCCAGGCGGTAGTCGAGACTCGCGGCCGCATATCCGTGCTGTACGAGGAGCGGAAGCGCCACAGCGTACCCTGACTTACTGCCGCTTCGCCAGGCCCCGCCGTGAATGCAGATCACCAGCGGGAATGGTCCCGAGCCTTCGCTAGGGCGGGCGAAATCCAGCTTGAGATCAACGCCTCCGGCCTGGCCATACACCAGGTCGCGCTGGACGAAGGGCGGCGCGATGACCTGCGAGGTGAGGGCGGAGAGGATGGGAACCAATGTTTCCTTGCGAGGGGAAACTCGCGCCACCAGGAACCAAACGGCCAGGCTCCCGGCGGCCGCGGAGATGAGGAGCTTGAGAACAGTCGCTCGTTTCATGATGTCTACCTGGGAAATCGCTGCTCGCGGGACAGCATGGCGGGGAATGGTTTGTGCGGCTCCGCCTGATACCAGTAGGCGACCGATGAGAGGTCGTCGGTCAGCGGCTGGAACTTGCCGTTCGGCCACCAGCCCAGGGTCTGGATGGTGACCCGCAGGTTCTTCTTGAAGCGGATCGGATCGGGCACGTGCCAGCGGTAGAGGGCATGCTTCGGGATCTTGCCGGCCTCTTTGCGGAACAGCGGGTAGCCAAGAAACGGCGTTGAGAACGTGGTGTCCGCGAAGCCCCAGGCGCCGCCGAAATAGTCCTCGGTGCCGGTGGTGCAGATGGTCGGGAAGGCTCCGTCGCCATCGATGTAGAACTTGACTTCACCTTCGCCCCACCAGCCATTGGAGAGCTGCTCCCATCCAATGAAGGTGCCGACGTAGTGGCCCAGGCCTTCGACTTCATCGAGGATGATGTGTTCCGGCCGCTCCCGCGTCCCCATGCTACGGCGCCACGAGGCGTGGAAGTAGGCTGCTTCGGCGGGCACCGGTTCGAGCGCATAGGTGATCTGGTAGAAGAAGCCGCCGATATCCTCCGGGCTCTGGTTCTCGATTGTAATCTTCGCGTGCTTGCGAAAGGGCATGGGCCAGTACGAATTGAAGCCGCCCGATGGATTGACGGCGATCATCAGCGAGTTGACGTTGTAGCGAAGGCCGTGGGCGTTGGCGAAGAAGTCGCCGAGCGGGCTCTCGATGGAGGGCGACGCCTCGCCGTCCCAGTAGACGCGCAGAATGCAGTTGCGGTAGGCCTTTTCGGACACGGTCATCCAGATGTGCTGGATGACGCCCGGACCCGCGATGTCGGCGAGCGTTACGGTCTTGCGCCTCTCCAGATCGATCGCCGGCCGGACCTTCCAGCCGACCCCAAGCTGCGAAGCCGCGCTGGGAGGAACCGGGACGGCCCTGGCGCCCCCGGCACGTTCTCCGGTTGGATTCTCCGCCGAGATGGACCGGGTTTCGGAGTTGCGCAGCAGCGACAGTCCGGACATGCCGAAGACGCCGATCGGGCCGCCCGCCGCAGGAGGCGTCTGCGCCAGCACGTGCGGCGCGACCAGCCCCAACCACAGGCTTACCGAAGCGCCAAAAGCCAGACCAAACGAGCGATTTGCCATAACATGCATCCTCTTTCCATCAGTGCAGAAGTGATCTTCCAAGTACAGGCCCGTAGGCCCCCAACTCCGAGATGGACGTAAACAGCGGCGGGTTCTTCACCAAGCTTCGCGCCACGCCGACGTTGCCCGCGATCCGAACCGCACGGGTCTTGACCGGGTCAAAGAACAACAGGTACTCCGCGAAATGGGCCTTGACGACGGGGCTGTCGCCATCCGGGAACGAAGGAGTGATCCGCAGATGGTTCACGGGGCGCCAGGCACCGCCCGGGTCACGGTACTCGACGGTCAAGCCGGCGAACCAGCCTGACGCCTCCTCGATAAACCCGGTGCTGAATGAGACGAGCCCGATGTTCTGCGGTTCCGCCCACTCGTACCCGTAAGCATCCGTTCGCGGCGTGGATCCGGCGCCAATGCTCATGAACGTCGCGCCCGCACCGCCGCGCCGGCCGTCACGGATGACTTCCACCGACTCGGAGAAGACCGTGGGCGGGGTGTCGATGATCAGAAGTTTTCGGAGCGACAGATCCGCGCGCTGAACCGGCGCCAGAATACCGGTGGCTTTCCGGGCCAGGTTCTCGCCGCGCACGATCAGTTGGATCTCTCTCCGCCGTGCATTTGATCCGGAACGGACTTCCACCGTCAGCGGGTACACGGCCGGGCGGCAGGTCGCAGTGCCTGAAATGCGGCCGTCTTTGAGTTCGAGACCCGCCGGCAGTCTGCCTTTGGCGAGCCTCCAGTGAGGGGGGCTGTTAGATGCACATGGAAGCAGCGCTAGCTCTCCCTTGCGGTCGGGCCTCGGATGGTGCGGGCCATCGGGAGTCGTGGAGGGTGTCGGCAGCCCGGAATTCGAAATGGTCCACCCGCCACCGCTTCCTGACGGTCGCGGCTCAGAAGAAACCGCAACCCCACGGCTTACGCCGTGGGCTCTTTGCGAGCGGCCAAGGCAACCCCCTCGCTTGACGGCCGGGGCCGCGACGGCGCCGATTGCCAGGAACTCGTAGCTCACCGGCTTCCCCGATTCGATCACGGGCATCGGCCCGACGGGGAATTCGAAGGGCGGCTGGAACTCGGCCTCGCCGTCTATCTCGTAGGAATCACCGTCGACATCCGCCACACGACGGCCGCCGTGACTCATAATGACCTTCTCGCCCTGCATCGCGATCCGGTGGGCGATCGCTTTCAAACTGGCGTCCGGCAGTCCCTCGCGGGTGACGTTGGAGTAACGGTCGTTGAGAGGCTCGGTCCAGTGCTTCTCGGGGAACGGAAAGAGCAGGTCGCGCGGGATACCCTTTGTCCCGTGGACAATGCCCAGCAGACCCGACAGGGTAGCCGCTTGGTTGTCCGCATCGAACCCCAGCGCGCAACTGATGTCCAAGGTCCGCTGGAAGTCGCCGCCCCCGTAGAGCAGCGCCAGAATGCCGAACGCTCCGTTGAGATTGGCGTTGGTGGCCGTGCGCGTCGATTCCGGCTCCTGGAAATACAGTTTCTGAAGGGATTCCTTCCTGGCCGCTTTCCAGTCGCCGGGGTGCTTCCGGTGCAGGGCGATCATGTCATCCACGGTTTGGGCAAACCTCGCGCCGGGCGGAAGCGCTGCCTTTCCGATCTGGATCAACGTTTCGATGTCCTTCTCGAAGAACGCGGCGGCGTACATCGCGCCGTAATGGACCGTAGGCTCGATCGCCCAGCCGTCGCTCATGATCCTCGCCGCCCAGGCCGATTTCGCGGCGGCGTAGCGAACCATGCCCGGAGCAGTGACTGCCCAGATCTCGTTCACCAGTTGAGGGTCGATCTGAAACCAGTGCGGGTTCACTGGTTTCATCCCCGTCCAGGGAGGCGTCAGCCCGTAGTTCATCGCCGCCACCGCGGCACGATTTGCCAGCCAGACATCTTTGCGGACATGCCTCCGCCAGAATTCGGCAAGCTGTTCGTAGGTCGGCTCGACGCCATGCTTCTCCATGGCAATCAGGTACATGTACTCGATGTCGGTGTCGTCGTCGGAGAACGCCCCGTTCAGCGCCTTCATCCGATGGGCGCCCCACCCGCTGTAGCCGAGAGGAAACCGATCCGGCCCGGGCTCGTGGAAGTACTTCTGCTCGTGAGCCAGCCCGTAGATGTTGCCGGCACACTGGCCCAACCACGACGCGTAGACTTTGTCGCGGTACTCGGCCAGAGAGATCTTCCGCCGGGTGGCGGCGACGACTCCTTGCTGGCTCAAGAGCGTGACACACCACGCAAGGCCGCAGAGGGTCCAGGCTGGATGACTGGTCATGGAGTGCGCCTCGGGGTTCCGCGCCGGATCCAGGACCCGGCGCGGGCACTTCCTTCGAGGAGCGTTACCAGTAGAGCCGGAGGCCCAACTGGAGTTCGCGGGGATCGTTGCAGGTCGACGACACCTGGCCGAACGCCCCGCCGTCGATGGTCGTGTTCGGCCCGCAGAACTGCGGGTGGTTGAAGGCGTTGAACGCCTCCGCGCGGAACTCCAGCTTCATGCTTTCGCGCCACAGGTGGAAGTCAAAGGACTTGAGCAGCGAGAGGTTCGCGTTGTTCACGCCGGGCGTACGGATGCTCGCAAGCGTGCGCGGGGCATTGCCTAGCGTGTATTTCCCCGGCTTGACGGCGACTTCCGGATTGGCGAAATATTGCTGCCGGAAATCATCGCCGGTGGCCCTGACGAGGTCGCCGGTCAGGTTGGGACGCTGCGCTCCATAGGTCGGCAGGGGCTGGCTTCCCCTGAACGACAGGGACAACGGCTGTCCGGCCGAGAATCGCCAGATACCGTTGGTCTTCCAGCCTCCGAGGATGGCGTTGACTGCCGGATGCCATCCGCCGCCAAGGCTCTTGCCGCGGCCAAATGGCAGTTCATAGACGTAGCTGATTCCCACCACGTGCGGAATGTCGAAGGACGAGATGGAACGCTCCATTCTCCGATTGTTGGGGTTCTGCAAGCTGGTGCCGATGCCCGCCATCCAGCCCAAACTGCCGACGGAGGCGTCGTCCATCGATTTCGACCAGGAGTAGGTGGCCAACATCTGGAACCCTCGCGAGAAGCGCTTTTCCACCTTGACCTGAAGCGCGTTGTAGATGGAGTTCGCCACGGGTAAGGCCACGGTGGAGAAAGCCGAGAATTGCGGGTACGGCCGCTGCAGTTGCCCTTTGGTGATCACCGGGGTGCCCAGGGTGGCGGTGGCCGGAACATACCCGAAGAACGGGTTGGGCACGAGAGTCGCCAGATCCGCAAGCTGCGCGGCGCTGGCCTTCTCGATTTCAGGACCGAAAGTGTTGGCGTCGCCGCTGCCGCCATAGTACAGTTTGGTGCCTTTCTTGCCCAGATAGCTGAGGTCGAAGAGAAAGCCGCCGTTGAGTTCCCTCTGGTAGCTGAACGTCCAGGTTTGCTCGTAGGGCGTCGAGTTGAGAAAATCGGATCGCGTCGGAGACCCGGTGATGGCCTCGCCGACAAACGACATGGCGCCCAGGCTGGAACCAGGGGGCACGAGCGGGCCGGTCCCCGGGAACGGATCGGACAGGCGGCAGCAGGGAGTTTGCCCGTCCCCCTGGTAATTCGTGATCCAGGGGGTGTTGCGGCTGAATCCCTGGGTCCCGCTGCTGGCGCCGGCCGCGCCGCGGATGGTGCTGGCGAAGAAGATGCCATAGCCGCCGCGGATGACATTCCGGTTGCCGAGCCGATAAGCAAAGCCTATTCGCGGCGCCCAATTGTTGCGGTCCCATCCGTAGGTGTGGCGGTTGTTGTCGTCGACGAACTGCATTCCGCCCTTCAAATTGGGCATACCCGGCACCTGGAGCGGGGAGTTCATGTCGAGGTCGATGAAGCTCTGCCGGTTAAATCGTTCGGTCCGGGGAGTCTCGATGTCGTAGCGCCCTCCCAGGTTCAAGGTCAGCCGGTCGGTGATGCGCCAGTTGTCCTGCAGGTAGCCCGTGAAGGCGAGGTTCTGCGTGCTTACCCAGGCCGGCATCGAGTAGAAGGATGCCTGTGGAACTCCGATGCCGGTCAGAAAACCGGCCATGTCGTCGCCACCGCCGGCGAAGTAATACTGCGCCGTGGAGAAGTAGGCGAAGGCAAACAGGCCCCCGGGGACGCCGGGCTGGACGAAGTTGGTGCGGTGGGCCCGCGCGCCGCCGCCGGCCTTCAACTCATGACGGCCCTGAATGCGGCTGACGCTGCCGTTCAGGTCGTGAACATTCAGTCCTCGACGCAACATCAGATAGGGAAACGAACCGATATTGACCGCCTGAGGCGCCGCGTAGGAGTTGATCGCGATCGACGGACTGGTCTTGAAGCCGGACCGCCGCATGTAATCGGGCAGGCCCAACGTGGAAACGGGATCCTCGGGGAAATTCGTGGCGACGTCCCGCTGATCGGTGAACTGACGCGTGAACCCGTAGGAGAAGCTCAGCAAGGTCGTGGCGTTCACGGTGTGGGTGTGGTTCGCGGCCAGCAACGGCGCCGTAATGACGGCCGGGCCGGTGATCGTTGGGTTGAAAATGTTGCCGTAAGGATTCGTCCCGGAGAATTTTCCGGACTGGCGGGAGAACTTGAGACTGCTGCGATCCCGGTCGCTGAACGCGTGGTCCAGCTTCAGGTCCCATTGATATCCCTTGGTACTGCTGTTGCCGACGCCCGCCCAGTTGCGGCGGCGGTTGTAACCGGCCTGCCCGACACCCACATTCGGCATCGGGAAGTATTGCATGAGCTTCAGCGCCACCGGGTCCATCAGGTTGCCGGGTGTTGCCGGAAGCTGCATTCCCGTGCCGTTCAGCCGGGGACTCCCGGGACTCATGTAGGTGGCCATGTTGTTGAACGGGATGTACCCGGTCCGCACGGGAACGCCCACTTGAGGATTGTAGATGCCGGTGTAGGGATCCCAGAGTTGCCCGTTGGGGTCGGCGCACATGCCACTCGCGGAGAATCCGGCGGCGCAGATTTCGCCGAAGTCGCCCTTGCGCATGGCCGCGCTTGGGACGCCGGCCTGATAGGTCTGGGCGCTGGTGTCGAGCAGTCCTTCCACGTTGGCGAAGTAGAACGTCTTGTCCTTCTTGATCGGTCCGCCAATCGTGCCGCCCATCCGGTTGTAGCGTCGTCCGGCCAGCGGCTGATTGTACGAGTTGCCGAACCAGGTGTTGGCCGTGAGGACGTTGTTGCGCAGGAACCAGCTTGCGCTTCCATGAAGATCGTTCGATCCGGAGCGCGTAACGACGTTCATCACGGTGGACGCGCTGAAGCCCATGTCGGCGCTGAATCCGGATTGCTGGACCTTGAACTCCTGAACGGCGTCGACCGATGGCTGATACAGCGGAATGATGCCATCGGCCTCGTGGGTTGACGTGCTGACTCCATCAAGCAGGACATCCGTCTGCGCGTTGCGGCTGCCGTTGGAGATGAAGTTGGTGGAGTAGTACGAAATCTTGAAGCCGCCCGAGGGCTGTGTGATCCCGGCAGCCAGTCCGGCCAGATCGAACACCCCTCTGCCGAGCAATGGGAGTTCATTGATGAAGGTCCGGTTGAGTTCCTGCCCGGTGGAGGAGTCCTGGGTGCCGAGCGCTGTCACCGAACCGCTTACTTCGACGGTTTGCACACCAGCGCCGAGCGTTAGCGCAACGTCCAGGCTCGCGTTCTGATTCACTGCAAGGACGACACCGTCCTGAGTGAAGGTCTTGAAACCGGCAGCCTCGACACTCAGCCTGTAGCTGCTCGGCGGGAGGGCACGAACCAGGTATCGTCCGTTGGCATCCGAAGACGCGGTGAACGTTGTTCCCTTGCCAATATCCGTGACCGTCACTTTGGCTGCCGGAACCAACGCTCCGGAGGGGTCGGTCACCACACCGGTCAGGGTTCCGCTATATAGTTGAGCCCAGGCGGGGCTTGTTGCGATGAGACAGATGATTGCAACAGCGACCGTCAGCCTGCAGTTGGCCGAGACGCTGATTGCCTTTACGACGTTGTTAGTTGGCAGCATGGTCAACCTCTACTAATGCGAGATGGTTAGGATTCGTACTGTTCTCGCGGTTCCTCGCGGACTTGTCCGACGGCACCAGCGCGCGAAGGCCGGAGGCCCCAAAAACGATGAGTCGATCGAGAAAGATCTCGGGTGTGTCCAGGAGGTTTTGCCCCTCATGGAGACGCCGCATGTCGTGACTATTGAGCAGCGTGTAGACGACGCCCCCAAACAGGAAATGCGTCCAGAAGAAAAGGTCAGTCTCGGGTGCGCCGGGGAGCGCCCGTTTCAGCGCCGCCAGGAAGCGGGGGATCAACTCCTGGTAAAGATGCTGAATAAAGCCACTTAGCTCCGAATCCGGCTCATGATGCAGCCTGCCGACCAGGAGGATGAAGTTCCGGTTCGAGGTCCATGCCCTGACCATCGGCTCAAAGAGCGCCCGGAGAACCGCCTCGACGGTCAAGGGGGCGCCACCGGCGACCTCTTCCGCCGCTTTCAATGCGCGCAGGCGTTGTTCATTGAGAGGGCGGAAACTCCGCTCGTACACGGCCCTGGCAAGGGCGTTCTTGGAGCGGAAGTGGTAGTTGACGGCGGCGATATTCACCTCAGCCAACTCAGTGATCTCTTTGAGGGAGGTCCCTCGAATGCCCTGCCTGGCGAAAAGGACTTCAGCGGCATCCAGTACGCGCTCGCTGGTGGTTTTCGTCGTGTTTTCCGTGGCGTTCATCGAAAGCTACTTCCTCGAGCCTCGCTATTTTAAGTGTCCGATTGAAGTATTCACTTGAAATGCGCGCTTGTCAAGCCTATCTTTTGGCTTCGTTCGCACGGCCGCCAAAAAGCGTCGCGGTTATCGCGCCCCTTGTTCGCTTCCCTTTCGCGCGGGGACCGGAAGCCCTCCCTTGCGGTCGAGGACCGGAAGCCCTCCCTTGCGGTCGGGGACCGGAAGCCCCCCCTTGCGGTCGGGGACCGGAAGCCCTCCCTTGCGGTCGGGGACCGGAAGCCCTCCCTTGCGGTCGGGCCTCGGAAGGCCTGGTCGGCATGCGGCAGGCTCCAGGTGCAAAAGCGCGAATCTCCAGACCGCGGTGAAGCCGTGGCTTTCGGATACAGTAAGCTTGGCTGCGTTTTGCGCCGCGACTGGGGGAAGTAAGGCTCGGCCAGACTTTGGAGCGGGCGGCCCAACGCCGCCCCGGATTGATCGGCCTTAGATGTACCCGACGCTACCGTCGGCCTTGTAGTCGAACCCGCGGTGCCACGACTTCGCCGGATAGTGGCGGAACGCTTCTTCGTTCAACTCGATTCCGAGCCCCGGCTTGTTCGGCAGCGGGATGTAGCCGTTCTTCACCATGAGCGGTTCTTTGACCACGTCCTTGCGCGGAGACTCGTCGTCGGGATGATACTCGAGGACGAAGAAGTTCGGCGTCGACGCGGCAAAGTGCACGTTGACTGCAGTAGCGACCGGGCCCATCGGATTGTGGGGCGCCACCATGACGTAATGGGCTTCCGCCATGGAGGCGATCTTCTTCATCTCCCACAGCCCGCCGCACAGGCAGATGTCGGGCTGAATGATATCGAGAGCCTGCAATGCCAGGATCTTGCGGAACTCGTGGCGCATGTAGTTGCACTCGCCACTGGCCAAGGGCAGGTTGACGTGCTCGGCCAGTTTCTGCATGGCCTCCTCGTTCTCGGGACGAATCGGCTCTTCCAGCCACATCGGATGGTAGGGCTCGATGGCGCGGGCAAGCGCCAGCGCTCGACGCATTTCGAAAAAACGCGCGTGGATATCACAGCCGATGTCGACATCGGGACCGACCGCCTCGCGCACCGCGCGCACCCTCTCGCCGGCGCTGCGCGTCGAGGAGTTGTAGGGACGCTGATTGTCGCCGGAACCTTGCGGGTTCATCTTCAGGGCGGTATAGCCGTACTTCGCGACCAGGTTGCTGGCGCTCTCGGCGGCCTGTTGCGGAGAATCGCCGCCGATGCTCTGATAGACGCGGATCTTCTCCCGCACCTTGCCGCCCAACAGCATATAAACGGGCAGCCCAGCGGCCTTGCCCGCGATATCCCAGAGCGCGTGCTCGATCCCGCTGATGGCCGCATTCACCACCAGGCCTCCCGGGAAGCGCGTGAAGGCGACCATCATGTTCCACAGGTGCTCAATGTTTCTCGGGTCCTGCCCCACCAGCCAGCTTTTGAAATCGCGAATGACCGCGACGGTGGCTTCATCGGGGCCGCAGGAATAGGCCTCGCCAATGCCGTGGATCCCCTGGTCGGTCTCCACCTTCACAAAGATCCAATTGCGCCCGCCGGCGCCGACCAGGAATGTGTGGATGCCGGTGATCTTCATGGCCGGCCTGGATCCCACCTGCGCCGTCGCCTGCATCATGGGCGCCGCGCCCGCAGCCATGGCCTTACCGAAGAAGTCTCGTCGCTTCATCTCGGCGTGATTGTATCACCGACCCGTAGCCGAACAGCGCCGTGAGGGCATCGAACCGACAACACCAGGCCATAACTCGCCGGGTCGAAGACGCCTTGATAGCTACCGTGGTTTGTGGAAAGAGGGAAGGGGCCACACAGGAGCCGGGAGACACCGACGGCGGAAGGCGTTATCATGAGTGCTCTGGAATTCCCGGGCATGATATGACGGAAAACCATCTGCGATCTCCGCTGGCGCGCGGCGAATTTGTCTGTTCGGCCGAACTGGTGCTCGGCCGCGATCACACGGTCGGCGAGGCGGAGACTTTCGTCAGAGAGGCATCGGCGAATCCGGGTGGCATCCGAGTGATCAGCCTTACAGATCTGCCGGGAGGGAATCCGGCGCTGCCGCCGGAAGACTTCGTCCCTTTTGTGCGGGAGCACGGGCTGACGCCGATCGCGCACCTTACCGGCAAGGACGCCAACCGGTCGTTGCTGGAAGGGCGGCTGCATGCGCTGGCCGCGGTGGGTGCGGAGAACGTGCTGGCGCTCACCGGCGATGCTCAAAAAAGCGCTTTTGCGGGAAAAGCCAAGCCCGTCTACGATCTGGATTCGGTCCTGATTCTGTGGCTGATTCGAGCCATGCGGGACGGTGTCCAATACCAACTCGGCTCGCGCACGGCGCGGACGACGCCCTTCGACTTCTTCCCGGGCGCGGTGGTGAATCCGTTCAAGACGCGGGAACCCGACCTGATGATGCAGCTCTACAAGCTGGAGTTGAAGATCGCCGCAGGGGCGCGGTTCGTGATCACGCAGCTCGGGTTTAACTTGAGGAAGTTATTTGAGCTGAAGCAGTACCTGGATCGCGAGGAAATGGGGGGCGTACCGGTGCTGGCAAACGTCTACGTACCCACCCCGGCCATCGCGCGGATGATGCGCAATGGCGAACTCGCGGGGTGCGTGGCGAGCGAAGGCTTTGTCGCCCGGCTGGAGGGCGAGAAGAAGCCGCAACGGCTGGAGCGAGCCGCCCTGATGGTGGCAGCGGTGAAGGATCTCGGATTCGCCGGCGCGCATATCGGAGGGTTTGGACTGACGCACCGCGATTTCGTCACCATCCTCGAGAAAGCGGGAGAACTGGCTGGCCGGTGGAACGGGCGGATTGACGAGCTGATCTTCGAAAGCCCGGAGGAATTCTATCTGTTGCCGGCCGGCGCCAGCGGGTTGAGCGACGGCACGGCGCCTTATAGGGCAAGACGGAGTGACGGGCACGCGAGGCCTGCGCAACGGCTCACGCGTTTTGTCCACGACCACCTGATCGCCCCGGAGACGGCGGTGGGACAGTTCCTGGCGTCGCGCGTGAAAGCCGAAGGCGAAGCCGGCGGATTCTGGTGCAGGATGCTCGCGCCGTCCTCGGCGTATCGCGAGGCAGTGCTCGGGTGCCAGAGCTGCGGCGACTGCATTCAGGATCACCTCAACTACGTGGGTTGTTCGATGCGCTGGTGTTACAAGGAACTGCGCAACGGACCTTGCGGCGGCTCCCGCATGGATGGGTCATGCGAGGCGCGGCCGGATCTGCCGTGCATCTGGAACGCAGCCTACGAGAGCGCGCTGGCGCTAGGGGAGGACCCGAGGAAGTTCGCGCGAACGCTGGTGCCGCCGCGCGACTGGAATTTCGACCACACCAACGCGCTGGTCAACCGCTTTGCGGGCGTCGACAATCTCGCCAAGCGAGTGCATATGCCGCGGCCGGTTGAGGGAGAAGGGCCGAAGGGCTCCGGGATGAAGGACTGAACTCATGTGGATCATCGGTGAACTCCTCAACTGTACCCGCAAGCGCGTCGGCGCGGCGGCTGAGAAACGGGACGCGGACTTCGTCCGCGACCTGGCTCGAAAGCAAGCCGGCGCGGGCGCGAACATGCTCGACGTTAACGGCGGCCTTGCCGGCCGCGAGGTGGAAACGCTCGAGTGGATGGTGGAGATCGTGCAGGAAACCACGGACCTGCCGTTGTCGATCGACAGCTCCGACCCGCGCGCGCTTCGCTCGGCCCTCCCCTTGTGCAAGCAACGTCCGCTGCTGAATTCGATCACGGACGAAGCGGCGCGATTCGACGCGCTCATGCCTGTGCTCAAAGAACACCGGCCGAAAGTCATCGCGTTGTGCATGACCGAATCCGGCCCGCCGTCCGGGGCGGATGATCGCGTGGCGACGGCATCGCGGCTGGTGGACCGCCTGACGGCCGCTGGAATCCAGCTCGACAGCATCTACGTCGATCCGTGCGTGATGCCCATCAGCACGAGTCCGGAGCAGGGCGCCGCCTTGCTCGACGCGGTGCCGCGGATTGTGGAGCGGTACCCGGGCGTTCATGTGAGCGTCGGGTTGAGCAACGTGTCGTTCGGACTGCCGGCGCGCAAGCTGGTGAACCAGGTCTTCCTGATGCTGCTGATGGCGCGAGGACTGGACGCGGCCATTTTGGATCCGTGCGACCCGCAGTTGATGGCCAACCTGGCGGCGGCGGAAGCGCTGCTGGGGCATGACGAGTTCTGCGTGGGCTATCTCAAGGCGTTTCGCGAGGGCAAGCTCGAAGCCGCGATGGCGTAGCACACCACCCCGGCGGGCCCGGCTACCCTTTGAGAGACACCAAATCACTTTCACGCAGAATCGCTCGCAAAGGGTGACCTCCCGGCAGACCGAAACTCCGACTCCCAATGGAATGATTCAGAAATCAGCAATTATTTTCAATCTTCCTCCTCCTCCCCGGAATGGCGATCCTGGCCCTGCCTGCCTGGCTGTGGCTGCGCGGCGCGGCAGGCTGCCATCACCAAACGAATCTCATCATAAGAGGCCGACGGCAGCGCGTCCTTAACCGGCTTCAACCATTGGAGACCCACCCGAGCACAAACTTCCTCGATCTGCGACCTGTGGCCGGCGGCAACCCACTCGGGGCGGAGTTCCAGTTCTCCCTTCTCGATCAGGTCGGCGACCATGCTGACGACGGTCTCGACCCTGCGGCCCCGAAGTTGGGCAATCTCCTCCAGGGACTTGCCTTCCTTCACAAGCCGCAGCGTCTCGTGGGCGGCCGGCGACGTTTTGGTGTCCGCCACCGCCCGCGCGCCCCGGTCGAACTGTTCGAGCGCGTCGAAGATCTGGCGGCCCCACTGCGCCGCTTTCCGCTCGCCAAAGCCGCTCACTTTCAGGAGTGCGGCCAGGGTCGACGGCCGGCGGCGGCACAGATCGTCGAGGGAAGCGTCGGTCATGATGTTATAGGCGGGCACTTGCAGAGCTTTCGCCAGACGGCGGCGCCAGTCGCGCAGGAACTCGCGAAGGTCCAGCAGTTCAGGCGGCAGGGCGGGTGGAGCGTGGGGCGCCGCCGCGGCCGAGGATTTCCTCCTCAGTTCCCGCTCGGCTTCCTTGTCGAGTTTTCCGAACCACTCCGGCTGGCCGGTGCAGACATCGCAGGCGCCGCATCTCTCCCACTTGGGCGTTTCCCCGAAGTGGAGGCAGATCTGGCGGTGGCGGCACTGGCTGGTCTCGGCAAATCGCCGGATGACATGGTAGCGGTCCCAGCTGCGGCTTTTCTCACCCGGGTCCTGAATCTGGTTGATGAAGTATGCCAGCAAGCCAGTGTCTTTCATCTGCCACAGCAGGAGGCAGTCGGCAGGTTGACCATCGCGGCCGGCGCGGCCGGCTTCCTGGTAGAACTGCTCGAGCGACTTGGGCAGCGAAAGATGGATGACGGTGCGAACCGATGCCTTGTTGATGCCCAACCCGAAGGCGATTGTGCCCACCAGGACCCGCACCTCGTCGGACATCCAGCGTTCCTGATTCTGCTGGCGCAGGGCCGACTCCATTTGTGCGTGGTAGGGCACTGCGGCAACACCGCGGTCCATCAGCCAGTCCACGGTGGCTTCTACTTGCTTCACGGTGGGTGCATAGACAATCGCGTTCTCGCCGGCGTGCACCTGCAGCGCACGCAGCAGCAGGCGAGGCTGTTCTTTCTTCTCGCACAGCTTCACGACGTAGTTGAGATTCGGCCGGTGGAAGCTGAGAATGTATTTGTCCGGATCGCGCAGGCACAACTGGGCCAGAATGTCGTGGCGGACGCGGTGGGTGGCGCTGGCGGTGAAGGCTGCAATGGGGACGTTGGGGAAGTGCTGGCGGAGAAAGCTGAGCTGGCGGTACTCCGGGCGGAACTCGTGGCCCCATTCCGAGATGCAGTGGGCTTCGTCAATGGCAAAGAAGGCAAGCGGCAGTTCGCCCAGCCAGGACACGGTGTCGGGACGAACCAGGCGCTCCGGTGACAGGTACAACAGCCGGTAGGCCCCCTGCCTGGCCTCCCGCATGACATTCCATTGCTCGCGCGGATTCTGAGCGCTGTTGACCACCGCGGCGGGAATACCCATCTGCGCCAGTTGAGCGGCCTGGTCCTGCATCAACGCAATGAGGGGCGAGATCACGACCGCCGTGCGGCCAAGCACCAGCGCCGGCATCTGATAACAAAGAGACTTACCCCCGCCGGTGGGCATGATGGCGGCGACGTCGCGGCCGGCTAGCAAGCTGCGTACGATCATTTCCTGCTTCGGGCGAAAGGAATCGTATCCCCAATACCGCCGCAGCAGACCGGTGAGATCAACCGAGTCGCTCAAGCCAATAGTGTATCGAGCGGCAGGGACTCCCCGGCGAATCTGCCACAATAAAGGGGCCGGTCTGCCGGCGACCCAGAGGTGATTCCTGAATCGTCCCGCCGAAACGCCGGTCCCTGCCCCTCCGCGCCCTGTCGACCGTAAGGCCCTGACCCTGATCTTTGCGACTGTCTTCCTGGACCTTTTGGGGGCCGGCATTCTCGTCCCGGTCATCCCTTTCCTGGTGGCGCAGTTCCGCGCCGAGGCAACCATGGTGGGGCTAGTGGCGGTGGCCTTCTCGGCGGCGCAGTTCACGGCCAGCCCGATCCTGGGAGCCCTTTCCGATCGCTTCGGGCGCCGGCCGATTCTGCTGGTCAGCCTGTTCGGCACGGCAGTTGGCTACTTTCTGTTCGGCTTTGCCACGGCTCTCTGGATGATCTTCGTTTCCCGATTGTTGGACGGTGTAACCGGAGGGAATATCTCGACCGCACAGGCCTATATCGCTGACGTCACGCCGCCTGAGGACCGGGCCAAGAATTTCGGCCTGATTGGGGCGGCTTTCGGGCTGGGGTTTATCATCGGACCGGCGCTGGGCGGAGCGCTCAGCCATATCAGCCTGCAGGCGCCGGCATTCGCCGCGGGGATCCTGTCGTTGATCACTTGCGCGGCGGCGTACTTCTTCCTTCCGGAGTCGCTGCCTTCGGAACGGCGGAGAACGCAGCCGGTGGGGTTGATCGAGATCAATCCGGTCCGGCAACTGGGCCTGGCGTTGGAGCGGCCGGCGCTTCGCGGATTGCTGTGGTCGGTGTTCGCGCTGCAATTTGCTTTCGCGGAGTTGCAGACCAACTTTGCGGTATTCACCGCGAGGCGGTTTGGCTTGGGGCCGGCGGAGAACGCGTGGCTGTTCGCCTTCGTCGGCTTGTCCGCCGCGTTGATGCAGGGCGTGGTCATCCGGAAAGCCGTGAAGTGGTACTCGGGAGAATCTCTCACGCGGTTCGGCCTGGCGGTGGCCGCTGTGGGATTCGCCGGAATCGCCGTCGTGCCCGCGGCAGTCGCTCTTCTCCTGCCGATCGCCTTGATCTCGATCGGCAACGGCATGGCGAGCCCGTCGATGACAGCGATTCTGTCAGAGCGTGCGGGAGGCCATGAGCAGGGCTTTTTACTGGGCGCCGCGCAGTCGCTGCGGAGCCTGGCCATGGTCCTCGGTCCGGCCTGGGCCGGGGCAGTGTTCGACTGGATCGGCCCGGCCTCGACCTATTGGACGGCTTCCGGCTGGGTGCTGCTGGCAATGTTCCTCGCGGTTCGGGCTCTCGGCAGTTCAGGCCCCGCCCGGACTACGGGCGCCATACCCGCCTGACCGACTTCGCCGGAACGCCTCCATCCGGCCGATAAGCAGTGTGATGGTTTCGCTGACCACCCTGCCGCGCGATCGCGTTGCCGAGTCGCCTGGGGTCAAGTTCGAAGGTTCCCGTGACGGCCTGCCGCTGATGGCGGATTTCTGCAACCAGGTGCGTGTCCCGATCGATGGGCTATTGGGGATGATGGACCTGATGTTGGAGATCGCAGACGGAGAGTTGCGTGAACACCTGCTAACCACCAGGCTGTGCGCCCGGGAGTTGGCGGAAAAAGTGAACGCCGCTCTCGAGTTCTCCCGGCTAAACGGCCGCAAGCGACGCCCTTTGCTCACTCCGTTCGACCTGTGCGAGACCATTGAAGCCGTGGTCTCGGGCCAGGCGGAGAGGGCGCAGAGCCGCCACATTGAGTTGTACTGCCATTTTCCGGACACTCTGCCGCCCATCGTGGAAGGCCCTCTTGGCGATCTCCGCCAAGCTCTCTCGCTGCTGCTGGCGATCCTCATCGCCGAGACCGGTGACGGCGAGGTGGGAGTGTCGACAACTCATATCCGGGGACCAAGCGGCATTCTCCTGTCAGTGAAGTTGAGCAGCACAGACGCCTGTCTGGCCCCGGAACAGCTCGATCACTTTCGCCTGCTGCTGAATAACGGTGGGCGAGACATGGCGCCCAGGTCCCTCGAACTCCTCATGACCTCACGGATCTTGCAGGGCATAGGCGCGGAGGTGGAAGTTCAGGCCGGCGAGCCAACCGGCTTGTCCTTTGAAGTCACCGCGCCCCTGGCCATTCCCGGGTCGATGCCCGAGCCCGGCGAACTCGAGTGGGACCAGCGCCTGAAAGGAAGGAGCGCCGTCGTCCTGAGCGCGAATACCAGAGTGGCGGATGCAATCCGGGGCTTGCTGCATCAATTCGGTCTCCGCGTCGACAGGTCCGCCGTGGTGGACGAAGTCCGCTCCCCATGGGTCGTATTGGTGGACACTGATTCGTGCTCGGACCTCCCCGACGCGTGCCACGACACGAGCCATCGCATCTCCTTCGGACGACGGCGCGCCGATGGAACGCCGCGGCCCGATTTGGAAAAGCCGGTTCGGCGTTACGTTCTTTACGACCTGCTGCTTTCCCTGCTTACGCCGGACCGCGACCGGAGGTCGTCGGGTTCCTTGCCGGCCTGCAACCTCATCATGGGCTAGTCTGCGAAAGGGACACGCGTGCTGCGCTATGTCTGTAAAACGGTCACACTTCGCATTACGGTCTGACCTCAACGCCCTGGCCGGTAGACCAACGTGGCCGGATGGTAGCGTTTCCAATCGAACCAATACTCGGTACGGTTCTGAATTCTGTCGAGCTGCTTTCCCTCGAGAGGTCCCGAGCGAGCGCGCCCCATGAAGTCCCATTCAGTGCCGGTCTGCTGATCGAGGAGGGCAAAGGGCTCCTGCGCCCGCCGGAAGAAATCCAGTGGGCGTCCCTCGACACGCGCCGAGAAGGCTCGCACGGTACGGCCGTCCGGACCGAGCACCACAATCACCGGCTCTGCTCCGATTCGGTGGGGCAACACGAGGAACTGCCGGACGGCCGCCAGGGGATACGCTGCGGCCTGGCCCGCCCATTCGATGCCGACGACCAGGTCTCGCGGCGCCAGAGGTGAGCGGGCATCCCATTCACCGGCTATCGGCAGTCCCGCGATTCGTTCTTCCCAATTCGACGCCTCGTACCGATGCAGGTAGCGCGCGTCGAAGCGAACGATGCGGGAGCCGGGATGCTCCGTGCGCCAGACCGAAAGCGTCACCTCTTCGCTGGGCACGAGAGCCAGGCGTCCTCCTTTGAGAGGGCCTAGCAGACACTCGCCGCTAACCTGCTGCCACCAGCTTCCGGTCTCCTCGTCGTACATCAGGAAATTTTGATGGTTGATTCCGCCCAGACGGAAGTGTAGCTCTCGCCCATCGAACAACCGGCTCCACACCAGACCGGTGTGGCAGAGCGTTCAATACGTGGGAAGAATGGGCTGCCCGCCCAACCGGTCGTTCACCAGGTGGTGGAAGCCCATGTAGCGGACCGGGTACGCGCGTTCTTCCCCGCCGGCGACCACGCCCAGCACCATATCCGAGTCCGCGATGTCGTGGTACGAGGCGGCTGGCAAGAGCGCCCGATCGGGGGCTGGAGCGAAGAACAGTTCCCCCACATTGGTCCGCGCGATGTATCCGGAGGCCGCCAGCAACAATACCAGCAGCGCGAGCACGGGCATACGACGCCGTGGCAGGGGCCAGGAGAGGTAGATGATGGCGGCGAACAGCATCACCAGGATCGCGGCAATCCACCGGGCATGGGTGCGGGCGAGATAGGCGATGCGCAAAAACTCAGGCGTCTGAGGAACCAGCGGCCACAACAGAATGACCGGCAGGGCGGTCAGCAGCACTCCTGCAAGGGTGAGCGCGGTGAGGGCACTCCATACAGCCGCGGGTCTGCGGGACATTGTAACGAATGAGCTTCGTGCAGGCGCTTCACCGGTAAGTCAGCGCCTCAGTTGCCCTCCAGATGGTCCAGTCGACGTTCGTGAGACTGGGCGATTTGGACCAGGCCCTCGACCGCGCCGACGACCCGTTCCACCATCGACTCGAGCCGTGTGATCGCCTCTTCGTTCCTGCGCTGCATCCCGGCCACGATCTCGACGGTTTCGGTCAGAGCCTCGTGGCGCTCCTTGAGCCTGTCCAGCCCAGCCTCGAACCGATCCATCCTGTCTCCGTTGTTGCTCATCAAGGGATCCTTAAGATCAGTATAGGCTGGTCAGAGAACTGCCGGTTGAGACTCTTGCGGCTCGCTCGTCACTACGTCCTCGTACCCACCAGGAACTTGCGGCCGGTGGGCTTAGAGCTTCCTCCCGCCGGTTCATCGGTGACGGCCAGCGCGCGCACCTGGCGGATGGCCGCGGCGTCGGTGAATTCGTGCACAAGAGCCTGCTGGGCCGCAAACACGCCGCCGCTCACGACGGCCGGCGCCTGGTCGCGCATCAGCCACAATTGATACACTCGGCCGGCCGGCAGCGGCGGAAGGTTGGAGGCATAGAACAGGACCTTGCGGCCTTCGGCGACAAACGCATGGCCGGCCGACTTCCCTCCCGATTGCGTGGAACGCAGTCGTACGAACTCGATCGACGGCGAACTGAAGAACTGCACAAGCTGCAGGCTCTGCTGTGAGCGCTGGCGTTCGCGCAGCAGGGTTTCCTCGAAGCCGGCGTTCACGACTTCCAGTTGCCGCACACGGGATTGGACGGCAGCCAGTTGCTTTTCCAGGTCCTGCCGTATCGAGTTACGCTCCCGCACGGCCGCTGCGAGGCGATTCTCTGCGTCCTGCCTCTCGCCGCGCGCGGAGGCCAATTGGCCTTCCGTCTGGCGTATCTGTTCTTCCAACTGCCTCGCGCGCGACTGGGAGGCTTCGGCCTGCTGCCTTGCGTTCTCCAAAGCGGAACGGGCTTCCGCCAATCGGGGGTCGGGCGGGGTCGCGGCAGGCGGCGCCGTCACTGGAGGCGAACCCGCCCGGCGCGACAGTTCGCTCCGCAATTCGGAGATTTGCCGTTCGAGACCGGATCGTTCTGAATTCCAGGTCGCCTCGGCGATTGGATCCTTCAAGCGAACCGTCCGGATGGTGGCGGGTTCACGCCCCAGCCACCAGCCCACGCCGATGGCAGCGGCGAGCGCCAGCGATCCGGCGAACGCGCCCTGCCAGCGCCACCAGAATCCAACAATACCGGCGGGGTTGGGAGCGATCGCCGCCAGGATCCGCGCGCGGAGCCGCTTCGGGGGATTCGCTAACTGCGCCTGTCCCAGCATGAAAACAATAGCCGCGTTCAACTGCGCGGCGCGCTGCACTCCGGCGGCGCAAGCCGGACAGGACTCGCTCAGGTGTCCCCGGATTTCGGCTGCGGCTTCGCCGTCTCTCACGCCGAGTGAGTACAGGACATACTCCTCGGCGCCGAGGCCGTTGCACTCAATCGCCATCCGGCGAATCCTTTCCAGTAGCCGACACGGCTCCCCTTCCCTTTATACTGATTTGACACGAAATCGGATTTCCGTGCAGAGAAATCGACTGATGTAGAATTGGCTTGATGCGACGCACTGTAGTTTTAGGAATCCTGGCCACGGCCGCACTTCTCACCAGTGGTTGCGGCGGCGGCGAAAAGATCGAATCGAAGAAAGAGGCTGCTCCCGCGGCCGAACCCCCTATGGGCAAGATCGACCGGAAGGACCCGGCGCTCGACGCTCTGATCGCGGCCGACGCGAAAATCGAAAAGCTGGCTTCCGGCTTCAAGTTCATCGAAGGCCCCGTCTGGATCGCCAAAGACGGCGGCTATCTTCTTTTCAGCGACATCCCCAACAACTCCATCATGAAGTGGACGCCGGACGGGAAGGTCGCCGAGTACCTCAAGCCCAGCGGATACACGGGCACGGAACCGCTCGAGGGTTACGTCGGGTCCAATGGTCTGATCCTCGACAAAGAAGGCCGGCTGATCATCTGCCAGCACGGCGATGGCAAGTTGGTCCGGCAGGAGCCTGACGGCAAGCTGACCGTGTTGGCCGCCAAGTATCAGGGCAAGCGCCTGAACAGCCCCAACGACGCGGCCCAAAAGTCGAACGGCGACATCTATTTCACCGATCCGCCCTACGGCTTTCCCAAGCAGGACGACGACCCCAGGAAGCAACTGAAGTTCAACGGCATTTTCCGGTTGACCTCCAAGGGGAAGCTGGACCTGCTCAACAAGGACCAGACCCGCCCGAACGGGATCGCCTTCTCGCCCGATGAGAAAACGCTGTACGTAGCTAACTCGGATCCGGCCAAAAAAGTCTGGATGAGGTACGACGTCCAGGCCGACGGCTCGCTCAAGAACGGAACGGTCTTCTTCGACGCGACGGCTCAGACCGTCGACGGCCTGCCGGATGGCTTGAAGCTTGACGGCAAAGGCAACCTCTACTGCACCGGGCCGGGGGGCGTATGGATCTTCGCACCCGACGGAAAGCACTTGGGCACCATCGAGCCGCCGGAAGTGCCGGCCAACGTCGGATGGGGTGACGACGGCAAGACGCTGTACATGACGGCGCGTACGGGCCTGTATCGGATCAAGACGCTCACCGGAAAGTAGCGGCGAGCGTGTGAGTGCCGGATACGCGAGGGAACTGGCGGCGGCCGTTCGAGCGGCCACCGAAGCCGGCCAGTGGCTGCGCCGTGAATTCCACGCGCCCGGCAGCATCGGCTCTTCCCATCCGGACTCCGTGGTGGAAGAGCGAATCCGATCGATCCTGACCGCGGAGTGCCCCGAACACGACTACCAGGGCAGAACTCTCGGCGACCGCAGCGGGGGGTCTGGAGCATGCCAATGGGTCGTCGATCCTCATAACGGCGGGGATGCCGCCCGCGCCGGGTCGCGCGAAGCCACGGTGGCGATCGGACTCGTCGCGGAAACCGAGCCGGTCATGGGAGTCGTGTTTGCCTACGCCGCTCCCGACGATGACGGCGATCTGTTCACGTGGGCGGAAGGACATCCGCTTTTCCGAAACGGAGAAGTCACACGCGGCCGAGTGGAGGGAACGGTCCTGCTGCCGGAGACCGCCGATGCCGCGAGCGAAGACTGTGCCCGCGCCGTCTCTCCACTGCGGTTCCGCGCGGTGGCTTCGGCCGCGTATCGCCTGGCGCTGGTAGCGGCCGGCGAAGCCGAGGCCGCGGTCTGTCTGGAAAGAGACGCCGATGGACACGCGGCGGGCCGCTCCTTGTTGACGGGGGCCGGCGTCCGTCTCTTCGCTCACAGCGACGGTCTCAGCGCCGGCCGCCTGTTTGACGATGTCCGCTGGACCGAAGTAATCCCGCGATCGCGGCCGTCCGGCGACGTCCTCTGCGGGCCGAAGACCGGCTTCACGGTGCGGAACGCCGCAATGCTGCGCCGGGCCCAGGGATGCTGGTTCGGACAACTGGCCGGCGATTCGCTCGGCTCTCTGGTGGAGTTCGAATCGCCCGCATCGATTGAACGGCGGTATCCGGGCGGGCCGCGGCATCTGGCCAACGGCGGCGTGTGGGGAACCATCGCCGGCCAGCCGACCGACGATTCGGAAATGGCGTTGAGCCTGGCTCGGACGCTGGTGTCGCGCGGCGCCTTCGGCGTGGAAGCCATCGCCCGAGCGTATGCGGAGTGGTACGATTCCGGGCCGTTCGACATGGGTGGCACAACACGCGCGGCGCTCGCGCCCGCGTCGAGCGCCAGGAAAAGGGGCGCGTCCTCCGCGGAAGCGGCTCGAGCCTCCGCTCTCGTCGCCAGCCAGGCCAACGGCTCGCTCATGCGCTCGAGTCCGCTCGGCATCTTCGGCGCCAGCCACGACGCCGGAGACCTCACGGTGTGGGCGCGCGAGGACGCTTCCCTTACGCATCCGCACCAGGTCTGCCGCGACGCCGCCGCGGTCTTTGTGCGAACCCTCGCGTACGCCATCGCCGTTGGCGGCACGGCGCGGGAGATCTACAACTACGCTTGCGAGCAGGCCGCCCAAATCGATGCGGCGGATCCCGTGCGACAGGCGCTAGAGAGCGCCTTGCGCGAGCGGCCGGATTATCTGCATCAATCGGGCTGGGTGCTGGTGGCCCTGCAGAATGCCTTCTATCAACTGGTGAACGCGGAGACCTTGGAGCGAGGCATCTGTGACTCCGCCGCGCAGGGCGGCGACACCGACACCAACGCCGCCATCGCGGGAGCACTGCTGGGCGCCGTGTATGGCCGCGAGGCGGTGCCTCCCGATTGGAGGGACCGCATCCTGACGTGCCGGCCGATTGCCGGACTCCCGGGCGTCAAAAACCCGCGGCCGCGTGATTACTGGCCGGTGGACGCTCTGCGCCTGGCCGAGCGCCTCCTCTGTCCCCGATAACTCACTGGCCTCGCAGGTCGTAGCACAGAAGCCGCGGCGGGTCTTTCTTCAGCACGTCGCGAGAGTGCTGGCTGATGTACAACAAGCCGCGGCTGAGCACCGGCAGCGACCATGTTTCCCGCGCCCCGAACAACCACGCCCGCGCCAGTTCCTTGTACCCCTGCGGCGTCGGATCAAGCCACAACAGATGTCCAAACTCTCCCAGGCAGAGGAACCGGCCGTCCACCGCCATCAGAGTGCCGCGGTACGTGCTCATCGGCTGTTTCTTTTCCACGCCGTCCACGGTGAACGTCTCTTCCCATTCGAGTTTGTTCCGCCACATCACCTTTCCGGTCTTCGTCTCCACGCAAACCAGCGAAGCATCCGGTTCGTTGCGGCCGTCGAACGCGTACAGGTACCCATCCTTCTCGATCGCCGTGTTGAAGTGCGTGCCGATGTCGTTCGACGTCCAGGCCGTGGTGAATTTGCCATCGGGTAACAGGTTCAGTAACGCGCCTCCGGTGCGGTAACTCGCGGAGACGAAGACCTGATTCCGCGCAACGACGGGCGAGGCTGCGTTGACGGATTCATAGCTGCGGCTGCGCCACGGAAAGGTGAAATCGATCGCACCGTCGGCCGGATTGAGGGAGAGCAAGCCTCCCGTCGGCGGACGGCTTTCCCCACCGGCCAGGACGAACAGGCGTCGCTTCCCATGCACGGTGGCCGGAACAGGCGTCGCATAACTGGGCCCCCATTCTTTGCCCGCACCCCACACCATCTTCCCGGTCACTTTGTGGAAGGCGGCCACGGTGGGACCTCCCGGCGCGCCGACATTGATGATCACCAGATCGCCTTCGATCAGAGGCGTGGTCGCGGTGCCGAAGAAATCCTGCGGTACCTTGAACTCCGCGTTGACGTCGCGCTTCCAGTAGAGCTGTCCGGTCTGCAGCTTGAGGCAGTGCAGTTTGCCTTCGGCACCGTAGGTGTACACCCGGTCGCCGTCGATGACGGGACTCGCCCGCGGGCCGTTGTTGTATCCGTAGCGGTCCTCGAACTGGGTCGGGTAGCTGAAGTCCCAGTATTTGGCCCCGGTTTCCGGATGCAGGCACTCCACCGTTTCCCGGTTGTCGACGCGATGGAAGTACACCAGGTAGTTCCCGGCGATTGCCGGCGAACTGTACCCCGCGCCCTTGTACATCGACCATACCAGCGGCGGGCCGCCTTTCGGGAACGTCCGGGCAAGCTTCGTTTCCGTCGAAGTGCCGTTGTGCCAGGGACCGAGGAACGATTTCCAGTCGTGCGTCACGGCTCCCGGTGGCAGAGGCTTGGGCTTCGAAAACGAACGAACGGCCGGATGCGGCTTGGCCGCGGGCGGTTCCATCGCGGGGACGGCCGGCAATGCGGGCGGCGCGGGATCACGAAACGAATCCGCCGCACCGGCCATCCAAACGGTCGCGAAACACACCGGGATCAGAGCGAGCTTCATATGAACGTATGAGATTGTCTCACGACACCCGCCCGTGTTTCTCTGACGACGGATCGATACAATACGTGGGCGACAAGAAGGCATGACGACTTTTCAGAGAAGGCTCGCTGTGGGCGCCGGGACCCTCGCGTTCGTGTATCTCTTCTTCCTCGACTACCTGCCGCCGTTCCGCCGCTACGGCATCCCGTCGGATCTCCCGGGATATCACTACCCGCTGGTCAGCTTCATCATTCAAACGCTAAAGCAAGGACGATTCCCGCTGTGGGACCCGAGCATCTATTGCGGCATCAGTCTTGTGGGCAACCTGCAAGCCGCCATCTTCTATCCGGTGAACTGGGTGTTCTACCTCGCCCATGCCGGGGCGGGCGGAGTCACGTTCAAAGCTTTCGAGTTCTTCAGCATGCTCCACGCCGGCATTGCCTTCCTTCTGGCGTTCGGATGGCTGCGCGAGCGCTGGGGTCACTGGCTGGCGGCCATTCTCGGGGCGGCGGTGTTTGCCTTCGGCGGATATTTCCTGTCCCAGATGGTGCATGCGGGGGTCGTGAACGGCTTCGCCTGGTTCCCCCTGGGAATGTGGGGCATCGACCGCGCGCGCCAATCCGGCCGATGGCGGGCCTTGTGGATGCTGGCTGCCGCCTCCGCGCTGGTCTTTCTTAGCGGCTACCCGGCGACCTGGCTGGCGTTCGCGGTGTGCGTTCTCGCCCACGCGGCAGCCGGAACCCAGCCCCTGCGATGGTTCTCCCTCACCCTGGCTGCTCTGGCTCTCTCTGGTCTGCTTTGCGCGGTGCAGTTGTTGCCTGCGCTGGACGCGGCCCGCCTGGTTCCCATCCTGCAAAACTACGGCGGTTGGCTTCCCCGGGGCGCAAGCACCTACCTCGCGTTCCTTCTACCCAACTACTTCGATGGCCGGATCAGGCCGGAAGGATCGATGCCCACCGACATCGAGTACTTCTATCTCGGCTTGCCCTTCTGGTTCGCGCTCGTCTGGCTGCTGGGCCGCTGGCGCTGCGGCCCCCTGTGGCCCGGATTCGCGGTAGCCGCGCCTCTCCTGTTTCTGATTCAGAACCCCTACAACCTGGGAGCGAAGTTCATTGCTCTATGGCCCGTTCTGCCGGGAGTCGCGCGCGAATACAATCTGCTGGCGGGGTTGCCCCTGGCGGCGGCAATGATCACGGCCGCAGGCATCGCCGACTTCCTGAATCTGAGCCGCGACCATCAGAGCCGCGACCGGCAGGGAGCGGACCCGCGCGACCATCAGAGCCGCGACCGGCAGGGAACGGTGGCTGCCTTCCGCTGGTTTCTCCTTACCGCGATTGCCGCCTGGTGCCTGCGGCAGTTGGTCACCTGGGCTCCCGGCGGCACCGAATTCGCCGCCGGCTGGATGTCCCTCGCCGAACTCGCCGTGACGCTGGTCCTGTTTGCCGGCACCCTGGTCCTGATCCGCCGCGACTCAAGCCGGATTCTCGTCGCGGCCCTTCTCCTGCTGGCCGCCGTCGACTACAAGGTCTACGGCACCGGCCGTGGCTTCAACACTACGGCCGCCGATCCGGATCCGAACTTTCGCGACAGTCAGGACGTGCGCATTGGCGGACACGACTTCGCCGGCATGGACCCCGCGCTGTTCAAGCGTCTCAAGGCGGCGCCCGAGTTTCGCGTCGCGGTCGCGGATGCCCTGCATTCCACCGAGTTGCGCATTTATGGTCTGGCGACGCCTCAGGGATTCGACCCCATGCTGCCAAGCCAATACCACGACGAGGTCACGGCGTTCGTGCCCTTTGATACGGACCGTCTCTTCCAAATCGATCCGGGCAACCAGGCGATGCTCAGGCAATTCGGGGTCCGCTTCATCATTACGCGGCAAGGGTGGCCGGTGGACCAGAGGGTGGCGGCGCTGCCGCACTGGCGCCTCCTGCAACCGGATGAATCGCATTTCCGCGTGTACGAGTATTCGTTCGCCCAGCCCGCCTACCGCTGGACGGGCTCGGCGCAAGTGAAGCAGTGGCTGCCGGAGCGCAGGGTTTTTTCCGTTGATTCGCCCGCGGGTGGGGCGTTTGCGCTGCTGGAACAGAACTTCCCCGGATGGAGCGCCCGCGTCGACGGGCAACCGGCGACCATCGCCCGCTGGTCAAAGGCATTTCAATCGGTCACGGTGCCGCAAGGCCGCCACCAAGTCGCGTTCGCGTTCATGCCGAAGTTGCTATGGGCCGGCGCGGTGACCAGCGCCGCCGCTTGGCTAGTATTGGTTCTGATCGCGAGGAGGAAGGGGTGACTACCGCAGCCCCGACCGTTAGGGAGGGGGTTTCCTCATTCGGCGAACCCTTCAACCCACGCTTTTGTGTATCTGGGGAGGTCCACCAACGTCCGCAACCGCTTCAGGTCTGATGGTTCGTCCACGTCCCAGCAGAGCGTCCCCAGGCACGTGGTCAAGCCGCAGCGCTCGGCTGCCTCCAACGTTTGGCGGCAGGCCTCCGCCGACGACCAGGCAACGCCCCGGAACATGTCAGGACCTACCCGTCGCGCGGCGATTCCCCAGTAGCCGCCATCTTCGGCCGGCCCCAGGGCAAGATCCTCGGTTCGGCTGAACAGGTCCGTCACGTGACCACGGGTCAACGCGGGGATATCAGCCCCCAGGATGCACGCCACCGGATGGCCCGCCGCCAGTGCGCCGGTCAAGGCCGACACCATCCGGGCGCCCAAGTCGCCGGGGATTTGCAACTTGCTTGAAACTCCGGCGTCCCGCCACGCATCCGAGGGAACGTCGGTGTGGAGTTCGATCTCCGCCGGCAGGGAGCGCAGCAGGTCGAGCGCGTCCCGCACGAAGGCCTGATGCAGCAGGGCTGCCCGCTCCGCCCCGAGGAGCGGAATTAGGCGTGTTTTTACCCTGCCCGGGATCGGGGCCTTGGCGAAGACGATGACACAAGGCGGCATCAGAACACGGTACACTGAGTCAATATGCGAAAGTCGAATCTTCTCGTTTTCGGGCTGAGCGCAGCCCTGATGGCAGCCCCACTCGCACGGGCGGCCGGCGATGCGGCAAAAGGCAAGGAAGTCTTCGAACAGTGCGGCGTCTGCCACGCGGCCGACTCCGAAGACAAGAAGATGGGCCCAGGGTTAAAAGGTCTCTTCAAGAAGGAGAAGATGACTAACGGCAAGAAGCCGACCGAGGAGAATGTCCAGGCCAAGATCGATGAGGGCGGCAATGGAATGCCTTCCTACAAGGAAATGCTGGAAGCCGACGAGAAGACCAACCTCATGGCTTACCTCAAGACCCTCTAAAACATTCACCGGGGCGAGTGTCGGCTCGCCCCCGCTCTTCCCCTACTTCCAATCGGAGATGATCGATTCGAGATAGGTGGCTAACCGCCTCCCGAGGTTCTCCGCCTTCTCCGGGGTCGGCGCCTCGTTCAGAGGGTTGCCGTTCTCGTCATAGTCGACCTGCTGTTGCGGTTCCGGTTTGTTGATGGTCGGCGTCACGCCGGTCTCTGGAATCGCCTTCCCGGAGGGCGTATAGAATTTGGCGACTGAGAGGATCACGGCGCCACCGTCGTCGATCGGGATGGTCCGCAGGATCGAGCCAACCTGCTGGGTCCGCTCTCCCACGATTTCAGCCCGCTTGGTCTCCATCAGGGCCGCCGCCGCGATTTCGCTTGCTCCGGCGGTGCCGCGGTTGACGACGACTCGCAGTGGAAGCCGGCTGACCGATTTTGCCGGGTCCGCTTCGTAGTTCTTCCGCGGCACCCGCTGCCCCTGGGTGTACCCAAGCATGCCCTTGTCGACGAAAAGATTGGCCAGCGCCCACCCGTCTTCCGGAGGCCCGGCCGCGCAGTTTCGCAGATCCAGGAGAAGTTTCTGCGCGCCGTTCGTTTGCAACTGCTTGACTGCCGACGAGATCTGGTTCAACTTCCCGTTCTCGAGCGATTCCACCCGCAGATACCCGGTGTTGCCCGCCAGCATTTCCGTCTTCACATCCGGGAATTTGATCTCGGCACGCGTCAGCGTCATTTTCTGAGGGTCCGGCCGCCGCGCGCGGAAAACCGACAAATCCACGGTGGAACCTGGATCGCCCTTCAACAGAATCTCGGCGTAGGCCAGCGGCATGTCGCGGGTGGAAATGCCGCGAATCGACTCCAGCCAGTCGCCGACCGCGATCGAAGCCTGAGCCGCCGGCGATCCCGGAATCGTCCCGACTACCGCAAGCAAACCCGACCGCTTCGACAGGAGCAACCCGACTTCGCCCAGGGGACCGTCCTTCTTTTTCAGATAGTCTTTGAACTGGTCGGCGTTCAGGTAGCTGGCGAATGGATCGAGTGACTCCAACAGACCCGTGACGGCGCCCACCGTCACCATCTTCATGTTGGGCTCTTCGACGTATTCGCTCTTGATGCGGCTCAAGACATCGGTGAACACCGACAGGTGCCGGTAAGGCCCCTCCGGCGGGGCGCTCTTGCCCATGACGGCGCCGATCAGCAGCAGCACGACCAGCGACATCGAGGCGAAGACGACAAAGAACTTGGTACGGCTATTCATAGGGATGGTTAGATCCGCCTTACCCGAGTATACCAGCGGAGTCCTTCGTCCGAGACGTTGCTAAGCCGATTTGGTTTCACGCGCTTGGGCAAAAACGACTCACCGAGGGAAACTTTTACCCGACTCTCACTGGCAAACCGCCGGACTATAAGCCGGTTTCTGTACCCTTGCGGGCAGTGGTCATTCCTCTGGGCCGGACATTGCTGCCCGGCTCTAGCGACCTACCCGGGAGTTCAACGGGGCGGGCCGCCCCTCCTCCCCTATTTGGTCTTGCTCCACGTGGGGTTTACCCTGCCAGCCGGATTGCTCCGGCCGCGGTGCGCTCTTACCGCACCTTTTCACCCTTACCGGAGTTGCCCCCGGCGGTACGTTTTCTGTGGCACTTTCCGTAAAAACCGCTTTGAGCGGTCCCCCCCGGCCGTTAGCCGGCACGCTGCCCTGCGGAGACCGGACTTTCCTCCCCCTTGCGGGAGCGACCACCCGTCCGGCGCGTCTGCCGTTTCCATTGTTGCACGTCGCTGGCAGGGTTTCCGCAGGCCAGTTGAAAGACGCGGGGACTCGCGGCGTCCCAATTTGCTCGACGTCAGGCCACGGATGTCCGAAGTGGGCCGTACTTTAGTTCTCGTTGGTTCGCTGCGAACTATGTCCTGCCGTGACCATGCGTGGTCACGTGACCACATATCGTTACGGACCTCGGTCTCGCCGAGCGAGATGACCGCCCGTGGGCGGAGCCGTGGTGGATGTTCGGTCCAGGGGTGATCCGGCCCTTGTTCGTGCAGGGAGGATTGACCCGACGTCATCACAAAAAGGGGTATGCAGAACGACGATCGGCCGCCTTTGGACAGCATCCGCTCTTCGCTGGCGCTGCCGCAAGAGGGGTGTGGGCCACTAGGCCAACTCGACCCTTGAGGGCGAGCCCACCCACTCTGTGCCGGCACGGCCCGTTCAGCGCTCCTTAAACGGTTTGGACGGGAGTGGATATCGGGATATCCTGGAAGAGTTCTTGGTAAGGTGCGAGACGCAGTCCGCCCCTGCCAAGCCTGGAAGTCAAATTGCTCGTGTTTTGAGGATGTTAAAGGTGAAAGCCTCAACCTTCCAACCCCACAAACTGAACAGAGGAGCACACCGATGAACTTGCGACGCTGGGCGTCGCTGATCGCACTCGGCCTGCTGCTGGCCGCTTGCCTCTCAGCCCAAGGCAATGAGACCAAGGCGACTAAGGATGACTGGGAGGAGATCAACTTCGAGTTCGACTCGCACGTTCTCTCTGACGGTTATCCTTCCTTACTGCGATTAGCGGACATACTCAAGCAACATACGGACTATCGAGTCAAAGTCGAAGGCCACACCGACTACGTCGGGTCGATCGACTATAACGAAAAGCTCGCTTTGGCGCGCGCGAACGCCGTCAAGAGCTTTTTGGTGAAATACGGCACGGGCGCGGGTCAGCTCACCATATCCGGACAAGGGAAGCGAGTTCCTTCTGTCCCGAACACCGACAGGGAAGGCCGTTTCATCAACCGCCGTGTTGTGCTGACGGTTACCGATGCCAACGGCCGGACCATCGCCGCGGGCGGGATCAGCGATGTCATCCCGTCTCTGGACGACCGGCTGAAGAAACTGGAAGAGTGTTGCAGCGCCATCCTTAAGAGGCTGGACAAGCTCGACGAGATTCTCGCCGCAATTCGCGACCTGAAGGGCGAGAACGACCGGCTGAAGTCCGACATGGCCGCTCTGCGCGACCAGATGAATGCGAACAAATTGAAGCCGGAAGATCTGCCCAAGCCCCTGACGGCCGGACAGGTCGCCGAAATCACAAAGAAAGCCATCGATGACGCTGAGGCCCAGCAGGTCAAGAGCAAGAAATTCTCCATCGGCACCATCAACCTGGGCCCCACCACGTACGGGAACCTCAGCGTGAGCGGCAACGGACGCTATTTTGGGACCTTTGGCGAACGGCATGCCCTCCAGGCGCAAGGCGAATACATGTACTACCGCGGCGCCAACCGCATCGAGGGCCGGCAGGAAGGCCAGTTCGACCTCGGTTTGGTCAATCGCTTCGGTAACGTGCAAGCCGGCACTTTTGCCAGCTTCAAATACGTGAACCTCAGCCAGTATCAGAAGGGTGGGGCACTCGGCCAGGCTGCGTTCACGCTCGACTACATCTTTCCCCGCGGCCGTGTGGGCGGCTTTGCCACCCACGGCTTCCTCAACAATGCGGTCGTCAACAGGGCCACGCTCGGACCCAATTCCTGGACCGAGACCTACTTGAGGATCGTCAACCAATACGGCGGCAGCACTGCGTTCGGCCTCTGGAAGGACGCATGGCTCGAAGGCAACCTGGGCTTCCTCCAGATGACCTCGCGATCGAATGCCCCCGGCGGCATGGTTCGCCTGGTGCAACCCATCCGTCCGGGCATTGCCTTCACGGTCGAAGCCGGGCTAAACGAGACCCTCGTCACCTCCGCCAACAGCGGGCGGGTGGTGTTCGGTCTCCAGTTCGGCAACTGGCTTAGCCCGAAGGGCTACGGCGAGACCAAGGGACCGGTTCCCGTGGATGTCCCGCGCGTCCGTTACGAAGTCCTGACCCGCCGCGTCGGCAACAGCACGCCGGTCGCCGATGCCGGTCCGGATCTGGTCACCAACGCAGGCAGCGTCACGCTGGACGGTTCAGCGTCGTACGATCCGGATGGCGATGCGCTCACCTTCACCTGGCAGCAGATCGCCGGCCCGTCCGTCTCGCTCACCGGCGCCAACACCAACCGGGCGACCTTCACCGCCGCCGAGGATTCGATCTACTCGTTCCGCTTGACGGTTCGCGATCCGGGCGGATTACAGAGCAGCGCCAAGGTGACGGTCACCAGCCGCCGCAATCCGCAGGTGCGGATTGCCCGCTTCCAGGCACAGCCCACCAACATCAAGGCAGGCGAGACCACGACCCTCGTCTGGCAGGTGGACAACGCCGATACTGTCGACATCACAGGCCTGGGCCGCGTCCAGGCGAACGGCAACTCCGTGGTCCGACTCGACCAGACGACGAATTATGTCTTGACCGCTCGAGGCCGCGATGGCAGTTCCGCGACCGAGACGATCGTCATCACCGTCGACCGGCCGGAGGGACGGATCCTCCGCTTCCTCGCCACGCCGGCAACATTGAACCCTGGCGAAGTCGCTACGCTGGGTTGGGAAACCGAGAACGCCGAGACGGTGGAAATCTCCGGGATCGGCGCGGTCCGCCCGAGCGGCTCGACCACGGTTTCGCCGGCACAGACCACGACCTACACGCTGACCGCTCGCGACCGCTTCGGCCGCACGGTCTCGACCACCGCGACTGTCCAGGTTGTACAGCCTGGCTTGCCTCGCATCATCCGTTTCTCGGCCACGCCTACCGAGATCCTGCCCACCGAGCAGGCTTCACTGGTCTGGCAGGTAGAAGGCTCGACGGACGTGTCCATCACGGGCATCGGGAAAGTGGAACCGCAGGGTACCTCCACCGTCAGCCCGCAGCAGAACACAACCTACACGATCACCGCTCGCAGCGCGGCTGGCGAAGTCAGCGCCTCCGTCGTCGTCGGCGTGATCACACCGGTCAAGATCCTGGACTTCGTGGCCGACCCGCCAACCGTGGTTCTGGGCAAACCGGTGACGCTCAAGTGGAGCACCACCAACGCAACCGATGTGACGATCACCGGCGTGGGCGCGGTCCAGCCCAACGGCAGCGTCACCATCAACCCGACCTCCGACGTCAGCTTCACCCTGCTGGCGTACGGAAAACGGTCCCAGGCCAGTGCCTTCGTGCTGGTCAAGGTGGTTCCGGCTCCGGTGACCAACCGGCCGCCGATCGCCGACGCGGGTCCAGACCAGTTGATCTACCGCAACTACACCTTGCTGGACGGCTCGCGTTCGTTCGATCCCGATTCCGACCCCATCACGTACTCGTGGCGGCTGGTCGAAATGCAACCCGATCCCAAGTCAGCGCTGGGCCCGCGCAATCCGGAGATCTCCGGCGCGGACACGGTGAAACCGGTGATCAAGATGCCGTCGTGGGGCACCTATATCTTCGAACTCGTGGTTCGGGATAATAAGGGAGCCTCTTCGTCAGCATTTACCCGGGTGACCTTCCAGGATCCGTAGAACGAACGGATCTCCGGCGAACCAGAAGGGCGGCCGTTTGCGGCCGCCCTTCTTTTTGGGGTTAGGCCTGGGTGAGGCCGGGCCCCGGAGAAAGCCAACAGATCCTCTCAAACAGGACCGTTGGGTTCGGCCGCGCGTCGATTTGGGCCAGGAGTGCCGATGTTATATTGTGTCCCCGCGTTTATTGGCGAGGGCAAGGGCGGAGGGGTGTGCGACGTAGAAGTGGCGAAGGAGGGCTGGGCTGTGTTGTAGTGCAGTATCTAGAAGTATATACTACTTCTAGAAAGGAGCCCATGTCCGAACCGCTCTCCCATCTGCAAACCCGCCGGGCGGAATTGCTCCGATCCCTGGCTGCCCTTCAAGATATGCGTCCCGGTTCCATCGTCGGTGCCGTATGGCGGTGTGGTAAACCCAATTGCCACTGTGCGCATTCCGATGACCCCGGTCACGGACCCACCTTGCGTCTCACCTACAAGTGGCACGGCAAGACCGTCACAGAGGCCTTGCCAACGCCAGCGGCGGTGCGCAAGGCCGAGCAGGAGATCGCCGAGTTTCGTCACTATCAGCAACTGGGCCGGGAACTGGTGGAAGTCAGCGAGCAGGTCTGCCGCTTGCGCCCGGTCGAGGAGACCCTGACGCCGCAGGAAAAAAAACGGTCGAAACCATCCAACAGGAAGTCGCGCGCGAAGTAGACCAACTGTTACGCGTGATTTTCAATGGTCGCCACAAGACGGACCGTCTCGATCTGGAAGCCATCGAGATGGCTGTGCGCTCGGCCATGCATCACGCCGGAGCTGCGGCGCTAACCGAACTGCTGCAGTTTCCAGTCCCGGCCGCCGAGCGAGCGGGCCCTCCCTTGTGCCTGCGGCCACCAGGCTCATTACCGGGAGTTGCGCTCGAAGACGGTCCTCACCGCGGTGGGGAAAGTGGAAGTGTCGCGTCCTTACTATCTGTGCCCGCACTGCCATAGCGGTCAGTTCCCGGCCGATGTCGAACTGGATATCGCAAACACGGAGTTCTCTGCCGGAGTGCGCCGCATGCAGGCGGTGGTCGGTCAGCAGGCCCCCTTCGATCACGGGCGCCAGCAAATGAAACTGCTGGCTGATCTGGAGGTGACCACCAAATCCTTGGAGCGGACGGCAGAGTCCATTGGTGAGGACATCGCCGCACGCGAGGAGACGGAGATTCAGCGCGCCATGCAGTTGGACCTGCCAATGGTCGTGGGAGAACCGGTTCCGATTCTCTATGTGCTCATGGATGGCACGGGAGTGCCGGTGGTGAGAAAGGAGACCGAGGGACGAGCCGGCAAAAGGGAGGGAGAACCGGCGCACACGCGCGAGGTCAAGCTAGGATGCGTGTTCACCCAGACCACCTGGGATGCGGAGGGTTATCCGATCCGCGACCCGGATTCGACCACCTACACGGGCGCGATTGAAACCGCCGAGCAGTTCGGAAAGCGGATCTATCTGGAAGCCTGGAAGCGGGGTTGGAGCCGCGCAGAAAAGAAGGTGGTACTGGGCGATGGCTCGGAATGGATCTGGAATCAGGCCGACCAGCACTTCCCCGGCGCGACACAGATCGTCGATCTCTATCACGCCCGCGAAAACCTGTGCAACCCGATTATCCGGTTCATTTTCGCGCGCGCGTTTTTCCCGGAACTCGTCGAGAACTACGTGGACGAGTACGCGGAAGGAATTCGTCCCCGATTGACCGTGGCGCTGCTGAACCGGAACATAGCCTTCGCAGGGGTCTCGGGCGAAGTGTTCGCGGCGCATGCGCTTCGCCTGAAGGAGCGCTCCCCGGTCCGGCCGGTGTTCTTTTGCGGCCTGGCAAACGGCTACCACCAGTATTTCCCTACAAAGGAAGCCATGGAAGAGGGCGGATATGGGGCTCGGGCCAGCGAGGCGCCTGCCTCCGCCGGGGCGGGGGAGCAACTGATGAATTCTGCGTTGACGTGGCTGCGTCAGATGACAGGCAACACCAAACCGCGCTAAGAACCTGTGCGGTAACAGGTTCCGTCTCACGGGCGCGCGGCGGTCAATCTCTGTCAAGAGCCAGAAATGTCTTGTCGTCAATCAGTTACAAAGAAGTTTTGGCACTCCTCCAGGGAGTGTGCTAATAATAGACGGTGGGTTTGGGGCCAGCCGGCCGCGAACCGCGTCCAGAAGTATCCATAAATCACATTAGTTTGGAGGAAAGAACTTCGATGAACATTCGCCCGCTATACGACCGGATCGTGGTGAAGCGGATCGAAGAGCAGGAAACCGTCCGTGGCGGGATCATCATTCCTGACTCCGCGAAAGAGAAACCGCAAGAAGCCGAAGTTGTTGCCGTTGGCCATGGCAAGCGCCTGGAAGACGGAAAGCTGGTACCCCTCGAGGTGAAAGTTGGCGACCGCATCCTCTTTGGTAAGTATTCCGGCAGCGACATCAAGATCGACGGCCAGGAATACTTGATCATGCGCGAGGATGAAGTCCTTGGCATTCTGTCCCCGGTTGCCGTCGGCGCGTAGCCTTCGGGCTCGCCGTCCGTACCGGAATAGTTGTACAAAAAGTTCTTAGCATCAGGAGAAGAAAAAGCAATGCCTGGTAAGCAGATTATTTACAGCGAGAATGCGCGTCAGGCGATCCTGCGTGGCGTCAATCAGCTCGCCGATGCCGTGAAGGTGACCCTCGGCCCGAAGGGCCGCAATGTCGTTCTGGAGAAAAAGTTCGGTGGTCCGAACATCACCAAAGACGGCGTGACTGTGGCGAAGGAAATCGAGCTCAAGGATCCGATCGAAAACATGGGCGCGCAGATGGTGCGCGAAGTCGCGTCGAAGACGTCCGACGTCGCCGGCGACGGCACCACGACCGCAACCATTCTGGCGCAGGCGATCTTCCGCGAGGGCGTGAAGGCCGTGGCCGCCGGGGCCAATCCGATGGCGCTGAAGCGCGGCATCGAGAAGGCCGTGGAAGCGGTGGTCAACGAGGTGAAGACGTTCTCCAAGCCGGTATCCGGTGAGATGATCGCGCAGGTTGGCACGATTTCCGCCAACAGCGACTCTACCATCGGCAACATCATCGCGGAGGCGATGAAGAAGGTCGGCAAGGACGGCGTCATCACTGTCGAAGAGTCGAAGACGATGACCACGGAATTGCAGACCGTGGAAGGCATGCAGTTCGACCGCGGGTATCTGTCGCCTTACTTCGTTTCGGACGCGGACCGCATGGAGTGCGTGGTGGAGGATCCCTACATCCTGATCCACGAGAAAAAGATCAGCAACATGAAGGACCTGCTGCCGCTGCTCGAGCAGATCGCACGCGCCGGCAAGCCGCTGCTGGTCATCGCCGAGGAAGTGGAAGGCGAAGCGCTGGCCACTCTCGTCGTCAACAAGCTCAGGGGCACGCTGAATGCCTGCGCCGTGAAGGCGCCCGGCTTCGGCGACCGCCGCAAAGCCATGATGGAGGACATTGGCATCCTCACTGGTGGCAAGGCCATCATGGAAGAGACGGGCATCAAGCTGGAAGGCGTCCGCCTGGAAGACATGGGCCGCGCCAAGCGGGTTGTGGTCGATAAGGACAACACGACCATCATCGACGGCAACGGTTCGCAGAAGGCGATCGAAGGCCGCATCAAACAGCTCCGCATGCAGATCGACGAGACCACCTCGGACTACGATCGCGAAAAGCTGCAGGAGCGGCTGGCCAAGCTGGCGGGCGGCGTGGCCGTGATCAAAGTCGGCGCGGCGACCGAGACCGAAATGAAGGAAAAGAAGGCTCGTGTCGAGGACGCCCTGCACGCCACTCGCGCGGCAGTCGAGGAAGGCATCGTTCCAGGCGGCGGCGTGGTCCTACTCCGCGCGGCCACCGCGGTCAACTCGCTGCAACTGGAAGGCGACGAGAAGATCGGCGCCAACATCGTCAAACGGGCTTGCGAAGAGCCCCTGCGTCAGATCGTGATGAACTCCGGCAGCGAAGGCTCCATTGTTGTCGAGAAGGTGCGCGAGAACAAGAGCCCGTCTTTCGGCTACAACGCCCAAACCGACATCTATGAGGATCTGGTCGCAGCCGGCGTCATCGACCCGACCAAGGTCACCCGTACCGCGCTGCAGAACGCTTCGTCGATCGCATCCCTGATGCTGACGACCGAAGCGATGGTCGCCGAGATTCCGGAGAAGAAGCCCGCTCCGGCCCCGGCCGGCCACGGTCCTGAGATGGACTACTAGACCGCGCTCGAAGAACCACACAAAAGGCCGCACCTCGAATCCGGGGTGCGGCCTTTTCTTTTTGGTTGCCACAGGGGGACTAAAGTCTTGAAGTGTGCGCCACGTCTGGGAGCCGTGGATCAAGGGCGCAGCAACTTCTCCAGACGCTCCAGAGCGGGCTCGATCGGCTGCGGATTCTCCAGCACGCCTTTGAACAAGTCGCCCTTTTGGGCAAACCGTTCCGGCGCGTTGCGGATGTGGAACTGCGACGGCGTGAGTCCCTTCTTTACCTCTTTCCAGTCGAGCGGCACCGACACCGGCGCACCGGGATGCGCGCGCGGGACATACGGCGCCGCGATCGTCTTACCTTGCCCGTTCTGCTGGTGGTCGAAATACACGCGCCCCTTGACCCGCCGCGACACGGACCGGGGCGTGGTGAACAATTCCGGCCGCTCACCCGTCACCAGCACCCCCAGAATCTCGGCGAACTGCCGGGTCTGTTCGTACGTATATCGAGGCTCCACCGGGATGTAGACGTGCATGCCATCGCCTCCGGTCGTCTTGGGGTAACCCTGCAGGCCAAGGAGGTCCAGTTTGCGGTGAACCAGTTGCGCCGCTTCGACGATTTTGTCGTATGGGCACTCATAGGGATCCAGGTCGATCAGGATGAAGTCCGGCTTGTCGAGCGACCCTGCGCGGCTCATCCAGGGATTCTGGTCGATGCAGCCCAGGTTGGCCAGATAGAGGAGGGAGGCGCGGTCTTCGGCCAGCACGTAGCGGATCGTCTTCCCCTCGTCGCGGACTTCCAGAAACCGCAGCCATTCGGGAAAGCTCTCCGGCGAATCCTTCTGAAAGAAGTAGTCGCCGCGGATCCCGTTCGGGTAGCGCTTGAGCGACAGCGGCCGTCCGTGAAGGTGCGGCAGGAGCCAGTCGGCGACGGCATCGTAGTAGTTGATCAGGTCGCGCTTGTTGTAGCCTTCGTCCGGCCAGAAGACTTTGTTCAGGTTGGTGAACTTCAACCTCGTCCCTTCGACCGCGACAAACATCTGCTCCTGGGCGCCGGTGATCAGGGGCGGGCGGACCCCTGGCTTCACCGCGGCGGTGGTGGTGGTGGTCTCGGGATCGAGCACGCATTCACCCGGCTCAACATCCATTCGCAGGCCCTGAAAGACCGGCGCGCGGAGGCGCTTTTCGTGCGTCCAGGCCCCATACTTGACGTTGCACACCAGTTCCGGACGGGTCCACGTGATCTCGCCCGCGAGCTTCGGAACATCGACCAGGGCCGGCTTGTCCGTCTTCAGCGGTTCGAGCGCACGGTATACTTCGGCGATCAACTTCCCGGTGAACCCGCTGCCGACGTTGCCGGTGTAGACAAGCTTTCCATCCTTGAACGCGCCAAGCAGCAGCGAGCCGAAGTAGTCCCGCTCGCCGGAGAGCCAACCGCAGATGACGAAATCCTGCTCTTCGACGGTCTTGACTTTGACCCACGCGTCGCTGCGTCTGGGCTCATAGGGGCTGTCGGCGCGCTTGGCGACGATCCCCTCGAGTTCCTGTTCTTTCGCGGCATGGAAAAGCAGTTCGCCCTCCTCGAAATCCTCCGGGATCCGAATCTGGGGTGTGGGAGCGACCACCTCGCGCAGTAGCCGCTTGCGTTCTCGCAAGGGGACGGCGCGGAGGTCGAATCCATCCAGGTAGATCAGATCGAACAGAAACAGCGTGGCCGGCCGGGCGCGGGCCAGGTTCGCGATGGCGTTCGGGTCGCTGGCCATGATCCGAGGCTGGATGAGGCCGAAGTTGGGGCGACCCTTGTCGTCGAGCACGGCGATCTCACCATCCAGAATCGCGTTCGACGCGTTCACCTGCCGGGGGAGGACGGAGAACTCGGGGTACTGACGTTCGCACGAGTTGCCTTTGCGCGAATCAATGCGTAGCGTGCCGTCGCGAACAAAGCAGAGCGCTCGAATGCCGTCCCACTTGATCTCGTAGAGCCATTCGCCGGAAGCGGGCACCGTCTCACTCAGGGTGGCCTTCATGGGAACGATCGAATCCGGCATCGGCGCTTCCACCGCGCGCTCGGGCAGAGGTCTTCCCTTTGCGCCTTGTGCCATCGGCCGGGGCGGGAGGCCAGCCGCGATCTCCTCCTGCGTCCGCCCGGTGAGGACGCTCCAGGCGTGATCCTCCGGATCCCAGTCCGGGTCGGTGACCGCGTCTTTCTTCTTGAGCAGCAGCCACTCGTCGGCTTTGCCGCGGGACTTCATGCGGACAAGCGCAAACTCGCCGCGCAACTTGACGCCGCTCAACCGGAACTTGAAGTCGCCGCGCTCCACCTGCAGGCGGGCGGGCATCGCGTCGCCGGCGACTTCAAAGACGCCGCGATCCCACAGCATCACGCTGCCCGCGCCGTAGTTGCCTTTCGGGATGTTGCCTTCGAAGTTTCCGTAGTCGAGGGGATGGTCTTCGACGTGCACTGCGAGGCGCTTATCGCCCGGGACCAGAGTCGGACCTTTGGGAACCGCCCAGGACGCCAGGACGCCTTCGATCTCGAAACGAAGGTCGTAATGAAGCCGGGTCGCGTGGTGGCGTTGCACGCAGAAGAAATTTCCCTGCGGCGACGACTTCTCCGCCGGAGGCGGTTCGGGGGTTTTGTCGAAGGTGCGCTTCTCCCCGTATTTCTTGAGCGGCATTCCGGTTTCAGGAGTCCGATCCGGCCCCCATCTCTTCGCGCAGCATGTCGATGAGGGTCATGGTCACCGCCAGCACCACAGGACCGACAAACACGCCGAGAAGGCCGAACACCTGGACTCCTCCCAGCAGCGAAAAGAACAACGGCAGCGTATGAAGCTCCACGCGTCCGCGGATGAGAAGCGGGCGGAGAATATTGTCGATGGATCCGACGATCAGCGTCGACCAGACGGTCAGGATCAGCGCTTTGATCCAGTGCCCGGTGGCCCAGAGGTAGATCGCGCCTGGCACCCACACAACGGCGCTGCCCACCAGAGGAACCAGTGAGAACAGAGCGGCCGCGATCCCCCAGACCATGGGGGCGGTGAGGCCAAGCACCCAGAAGGCCAAGCCGATCAACGTACCCTGCGTGGCTGCAACGGCCAGGCCCCCATGGACGGTCGCTGCCAGCGTGTCGCTGATTCCGAGGAAAAGGCGGTCGAACTGAGGCCGCCGCAGAGGCACCAGACTGGCGGCCCAACTCTGGAAGTGGCTGCCTTCGCGGAAAAGGAAAAAGAGTGTAAAGAAAGCGATGAAGGCGTCGCCGACAAACGACGTCAGATTGCCGACGACCGCGCCGGCCTTCGACAGGATATAAGCGCTTACCGCCTGAAGGCGCTGGACGATTGCGCCGCGCAGGTCGAATTGCGACAGGTCCACCCACCGGCCGGTGAAACGAAGGACCCTTTCACCGATCTCGCCTGCCGCTCCCGTCCAGTCACCGCTTGAACGATCGTGGAGGACTGCCTTCAGAAGTGCGAGTTCGTGCGCGATGCCGGTGATCAGGACGGCGATCGGGATCAGGATCGCGAAAAGCACAAACAGCGTCGAGATCGTCGCCGTCAGGGTGGGCCGGCGCAGCCGCCTCAACAGCCCGTTATGCAGCGGATAGCAGACGACGGCCATCATCGCTGCGTACAGAACGGGCGTCAGGAACGGCGCGGCGATGAGGTAGCAGAAGTAGAGTGCGATGCCGGTGAGGGCTACTAGAAAGAAGAGAGTGGCGCGCCGTTCATCCATTTGTGGTCTAAAGGATTATCGCACTGCCCAAACGTGCTACGCTCCAGGTTCACACGCCCGATCTCACCGATGCCTGTCCGAGTGACCTCGCTTCAGTTGCTGGCTGGAGTGGCGCTGGATCTTCTCTTCGCCGACCCGGGATGGCTGCCGCATCCGGTCCGGGGTCTCGGCTGGACGACCGGAAAGTGGGAGGGGATGTGGCGCTCGACCGGGATGCCGCTGCGCTGGGCAGGTCTCGGGTTCGCGGTATCCACGATCGCGGTTGCGGTGACCGTGGTTCTGGCCACCGCCGCCTGGCTCCCACAGCCATGGGCGAACATCTACTGGATCTTCTCGCTCCTCGCTTTACGCGGACTCGACCTGGAAGCCGCTCGGGTCATCGGGCGTTTGCGGGCGGGAGATCTTGAAGGAGCGCGCTCCCGCCTCTCGATGATTGTTGGCCGGGATACGCTGGCTCTGGATGAGCCAGAGATCGTCAGGGCCGCGATCGAGACGGTAGCGGAGAACCTGAGCGACGCCGTGATCGCGCCGCTGTTCTACCTGGCGCTCGGCGGGCCGGCCGCGATGGCCGCTTATAAGGCCGTCAATACGCTCGACAGCATGGTGGGCTACCGGAACCAGCGGTATCGCGAGTTCGGCTGGGCGTCCGCGCGGATGGACGACGCGGCCAACTTTGTCCCGGCACGGTTGTCGGCGGGCCTGGTCTGGCTGGCGGCGCTCGTGACCGCGAAAAATGCAGCCCGCTCCGTTCGAGTGACGCTGCGCGATGCGCACCGGCAGCCGAGTCCGAACTCCGGCTATCCGGAGGCGGCCGTGGCGGGAGCGCTGGGAGTCCGGTTGGGCGGGCTCAACTTCTACGGCGGGATCTCCAGCTGGAAGGAATACCTCGGCGATCCGATCCACCCGTTGGACGCGCGAGCCTTCGCCGGAACACGGAGGCTGCTGTATGTTTCGAGCCTCCTGTTTGTCGCGATCCTGTCATGGTGGCTGCCGTGGGAGTGGGCATGATGCGGCGATTCCTGGGAGCTGTGCAGTTCCTTACCGTGATCCCGATTCGCACGGCGACGGCGCCGCCCGGTGAGTGCGGCGCGTTCTTCCCGCTGGTGGGATTGCTGATTGGCGGCGCCGCGGCGGGCCTCTGGATCGCGGCCCACGTGTGGTTTTCCGATGCTCTCGCCGCGCTGTTCCCGCTCCTGTTTCTGATCGCGATCACCGGCGGCCTGCACGAAGACGGCCTGGCGGACATCGCCGACGCGATTCGCGCCAACCGATCCAGGGAACGGATGCACGAAATCATGAAGGACAGCCGGGTGGGTGCGTACGGTGTTCTCGCCCTGGTGATCAGTCTGCTATTTCGTTGGCAGGCGATCGCGGCGTTGCGCTCGCCGGAAGGACTCGCCGTCGCGTGCGTCCTGTCGCGCACGACGATGGTGGCCCTGGCCGCGATCTCGCAACCCGCGGGCGAAGGCCTGGGCGCGGACTTCATACGCTCGGCCACACGAGGCGCCGCGCTGCTGGCGATCCTGCAAGGCGGCGCCGCCGCTCTCCTGCTGGTGCCTTGGGCGGCTTGTCTTCTTTTGGGCAGCCAGGCTCTGGTCTTGCTGGCGGCGCGGGCATGGTTTCACAGGCGTCTTGGGGGCGTCACCGGGGATTGCTTTGGAGCGGCCGCGGTCGTGGGCGAGACCGTGTTTCTGATTCTGCTGGCATGACCACCCTGTACCTGATTCGACACGCCGAACCCACCCTGCGCGGCGTGTTTCTGGGAAGCACCGATCCCGGGCTGAGCGACCGCGGCCGCTCCGACGCTGATCGGAAACTCGGCACGCTGAAGGCGGCTCGTGTCTATTCGAGCCCGCTGAGACGCGCGCACGAGACCGCCCAGGTCATTCCCTGCGGTGCGCCGCCCGTGCTGCTCGACGGCCTGCGCGAGATGTCGTTCGGCGAATGGGAAGGGCTGACCTGGACCGAGATTGAGACGCACTATCCCGAAGTCGCCGAGCGAAAGGTGCACGCCTGGATGACCGTCACCCCGCCCGGGGGCGAGACGTGGCCGGACTTCTCGCAGCGGGTCGCACGCGCTCTCGAAACCGTCAAACACGGGCCCTTCCCCGCCGCGGTGGTGGCGCACATGGTGGTGAATTCGGCCATCGCGCAGATGTTGAACGGCGTTGACCCGCTCACTTTCCAACAAGAGTACTGCGAGGTGATTCGTTGTGAACTTTGACATCCCCGTTCTCGTTTCGGAGGCCGTCAAGAACCAGGTGACCGCGCGCTGGGACTCGTTGACCAAGCCGCGCGGCAGTCTCGGAAGGCTGGAAGAACTGGTGGTGCAACTGGCCCTGATTGCGGACGACCCGATGCCGTCTGTAGAACGGAAGGGACTGTATGTGTTCTGCGCCGATCACGGCGTCGCGGCAGAGGGCGTGAGTCCGTATCCGTCGTCGGTGACCGCGCAGATGGTGAAGAACTTCCTGCGGGGCGGCGCCGCCATCAACGTGCTCTGCCGCCAGGCGGCCATCACCCACATGATTGTCGATGCAGGAGTGGACGCACCCGTCGAAGCGGGCGTGGTCGATCGCAAGATCGCTCGCGGGACCGGCAACTTCGCCTGGGAGCCCGCGATGCGCTGCGATCAGGCCGAAGAAGCGATTGAACGCGGCGCGGCACTGGCGAAGGACGCCAAGGCCCGATTCGATATCTGCGGCGTCGGCGAGATGGGTATCGGGAACACAACGTCGGCGGCGGCGCTGCTATCGGTCTTTGGCGGCCTCACGCCCGACCTCTCGGTTGGGCGCGGCGCTGGACTGGACGACTCAGGCTTGCGGCGCAAGGCCGATGTGATCTCGCGAGCGCTCGATCTTCATCGCCCGAATCCGGCCGATCCGGTCGGAGTGCTCCAGGCAGTGGGCGGATTCGAGATCGCGATGATCGCGGGCTTCCTGCTGGGCGCAGCCGAATCGCGCCTGCCCGTGGTGGTGGATGGCTTCATCGCGTCCTCGGCGGCGTTAGTAGCCCACGGTCTGTCGGCGAACGTCATCGATTATGTTCTGTTCTCGCACCGCTCGGCCGAACAGGCGCATAGCCGCATGCTGAGTTTTCTCAAAGCCCGCCCGATTCTCGATCTCGACCTGAGGCTGGGGGAAGGCACCGGCGCGGCGTTGGCCCTGCAGATTCTGGATTCGGCCGTGCGGCTCTACCGCGAGATGTCGACGTTCGCCGAAGCGGGGGTTAGCGATAAGGGGTAGTAGGACTGGTTGCGTCCAGGCGAATGGGCTTTAATACGTCGCTGACGTGCGGCGAACCAGAGCGCTGACCGCTGCGATCTTCGCGAGAGCGTCGATGCTGAAGAAGATCCGGTAACTGCCGACCCTACGACGCCAACGCTTGTCAGCGCCTTCCGGTCTGATCGTGTCGCCCGAATAAGGATCAGCCTCCATCGCCATCAGTGCCTCGATGATCCTGGCTTGGTCTTTAGGCGGGAAGCTTGCGAGTTGCTTTGCGGCCGCTCTTGCGACGATGACTGTCCATGTCATTGAGGAGATTGGTCAAGGTCGAGTGCTCGCCGCGTGCGATCTGCGCTTCGCCCTTACGGATGGCCGCAAGCTCCGCACGCGTGGGTTTATATGAAGAAGGTTCAGGAACCGTTTCGATGATGATTGCCCCGCGCGTGACCTTGAACTCCACTTGGTCGCCCGCGGCGATGCCTGCGCGACGTTGGATGGCCACGGGTACCGTCAGGGGCGTTTTCTCTTTCACGATGGTGGTCATGCTTTCCGCGTCGAAGGCTTGCACCGGAAGAATAGCATCCATCGCCCCGCCTGTGCGAGCAGGGCGCCCACCGGCTTAGGCAGTCAGAGTCGTTCGAGCCTTCACGCCGAGAGCATCCAGGACTTCCTGGAGCCTGGTGATACTCACGGCCTGATACTCATTCTCCTCATACCTTGCTGATCACCTGTTTGCTCACGGCCAATCGCCTGGCCAGTTCTGCTTGTGAGACACCTTTTGCAATGCGAATCCTCACAATGAACGGCGCGATCTCGTCGAGTCGATCAACGCTGGGCAACGAAACGTTACCACATTTCAGTTGGTCGTACTCGCGGACTTCTTCCTCCAGGTGCCGGATCATCCCTTGGTAGCTGCCGCGGATTGCGGCTCCACGCTTACCTGAGGATTCCTGCTCCGCTGTGTCCATGCGATTCCGCTCCGCCCTACGAATCACTAAGATGAACAAGAGTGCGCATCATGAAGCAACTTGTGGCCGTTCCGCTGATCCTGTTCACCCTCACGGGACCCGGCTTCTCGCAGAAAAGCGCCAGCCCTTTCGTTGGAAGGTGGAACTTCAACATCACGATGCCTACCAGCACGCGCGCTGCCTGGCTGGGCATCAGCGAGAAAAACGGCGCCCTGGAGGTGTGGTATCAGCCCACGGGTGGCAATGTTTACCAGATCCGGGACTTCAAGGTGAACGGTTCACATCTGACGCTGGCCGTCTCGGGCGCCTCGGCCAAACACGCTGCGACGACGTGGGAACTCGATGCCGCCGGCACCAAACTCACGGGGATCCTGAAACGAGGCGCCGACACCATTCCCCTGACCGGTTTGCGCGCGCCCGCACTGAAGCGTCCCATTCCGAAGATGTGGACGAAGCCGGAACCGATGTTCAACGGCAGGAATCTGGACGGATGGGAGCCGATCGGCAATCCGGCCGACAGTCATTGGACCGTCAAGGACGGTTTGCTGGTGAACGAAGCCAAAGGCACGAACCTGAGAACGGCCAAACGGTTCAACGACTTCAA
>JBJXGR010000504.1:0-22035 GCA_046160045.1 Bryobacteraceae bacterium | reverse complement strand
CTGCACGTTGCGCCTGCCGTGAGCGGCGACGGCAAGCAAATGGTCATCGCCTCGGATCGGGGTCGCTACGATCACCTTTCCCTATGGCTGGTCGGCGATGGGCCTGTCCGCCGCGTCACCGCAACCGTCGAAGAGGAGACAGACCCGGATCTGTCGCCCGATTCCCGGGAGGTCGCCTTTCGCCTCATGCGCGACGGCGGCGCCGTCTACAGCGCTCCGATCGACGGCAGCCATCCTCCCATCAAGCTGGCTGACGGCGGCTGGCGGCCCCGCTACTCCCCTGGCGGACGCTCCATCGCTTTCTTCCGAACCGACGGCCCTGGATCGACCTATGCCTACGGCAGGGTGTATGTGATGGATCGCGACGGCAGGAACCAGCGGCAGATTGCCCCGGGGTTCAAAATGGCCCGCTATCCCGTCTGGATCGACGAGAAGCACCTCGTCTTCGAAGGCGCCGACGCCGGTGGCGCTTCCGATTGGTGGGTTGCCGACCTCTCCTCGAGCGCGCTTCCCGTGCGTACCGGTGCGTTTCGAATTCTCGGTGAGACCTTCGGGAAGCGATCCTCGCTCGACCGCTGGGCTCGAGGAGCAGTCTTGTTCTCCGCGTCCGCCACCTCGGTCCTGAACATCTGGCAATTGCCGTTGGACCCGGCCACCTGGCAGGCGGGACATCCCCGCCAGATCACGGATGGCAGGGACGGGGAGATCCGCCCCACTGCCGCCGGGAACGACCTGTTCTACGTCAGCCCCACTCGAACCACCGACGTCTGGCAGGTGGCAATCGAGGCGGACCGGGGAATCGCGGAATCCCCGCTCCAGCCGGTCACCCAATTCCGCGCTCAGACGGCCGTCCCGATGCTTTCGGCCGACGGTTCGCGCCTGGCCTATCTTTCCAACCGCACCGGTGCCTGGGAACTTTGGACGCGAACCAGCTCTGGGGAAGAGCGATTGTCCTCCTTCCGCGACATCGGTCATCGACCCGTTCTATCGCCGGACGGCCGGCGGATTGCCGTTCCTATCGCCGAAGAGGGCGATTGCGCGATCGACATCGCGGATCTCCTTAAGACAGGCAACGACTCCGTGATCGAGGGCTGCAATAACCTTTGGGATTGGTCTCCTGCCACCGGTCAGATGCTGGTGTTCAATCCGCTTCAGCTCACCAAGAACGTCGAACTGCTGGCGGGGCACGGCCGGAGTCTTCCGATCCTGTCTCACCCGCAGCACGGAGTGTACGCGGCGCGATTCTCTCCGGACGGCAAATGGGTCGCGTTTCTCTCGGGGCTGACCAGTAGCGACGCGCCGGTTTATGTCTCGCCGTTTACCGGGAAGGCGGTGCCGCCCGCCCAATGGATAGAGATACCGGGAACCGCCGGCGGAGTGCCGGCATGGTCCCCCAACGGACGGTTGCTGTATGTGCGCTCGAACCGCGACGGCCACGCCTGCCTCTGGGCTCAGCCGCTGGACGAAAGGAAGAGGCCTTCGGGCGAGGCGGTTGCCGCAATTCATTTTCACGAGACTGCATTCGGCATTGCGCCCCTGTCGTATCAGGAGTTGGGCCTTTCCGTAAGCGCCCGCAAGCTGGTCCTCAATCTGGCACGGGACACTTCGACCGTGTGGCGCGCGAACTTCCCGTGAAGAAAGCCGGGCATCTGGTCTATCCTGGAAAGTTAGTAGCTCTCTTGGGATGCGGGTAAGAATCATCTTTCGGATTGGCAGAAGACAGTCGCTCGAGGCGGGCGGCTCTGCGGATTCGCCGCGATTCCTGACAACGGACGCGGTCCTGGCGCCTTCCCCGCCCGAGCATCCGCCAAACCTGGCCCCACTGGACCACCAACCGCTGATCCACCCGACGCCGGAGGACGCCGTGCCAGGAGGGCCCACGCCTGAGGTCCCGTTTCGAAGGCCGATGGGGGCGTTGGAGAGGCGTCTGGCCGAACTCGGCCTGGACGGCGGCTTATCGGACGTAACGCACGAACTGGTCTCCGAACCGGCGCCGACCATCCAGTTACCCGAGACCTGGCAGCCGGAATCGGCCCCCCCGCGGCCTTCGCATTCACGGCGCTGGTTAGCCGCGGGCGTGCTGGCCGCGATCGGACTTGGCGGCTGGACCGCGTATCGCCTTCTTCGTTCTGACCGTCTGGGCGGGCGCGACCTGCTCGACGTCCGCCGCCTCACCCCGGACAATGGACTGGCGCTCGATCCCGTCATCGAGCCGTCCGGACAGTTGATCGCGTATGCCTCCGATCGAGGCGGAGGAACGCTCTCGATCTGGATTGATCGTCAGGATGGCGCCGATCCGGTTCGGGTCACCAGCGATGAAGCTCACGATTCGGAGCCGGACATTCACCCCGGTGGCGAGCACATCGCCTTCCGCTCGGAGCGCGACGGCGGCGGAATCTACCTGCTGTCCTTGAAATCGAAGGATCCGCCGAAACTCATCGCCAAAGATGGACGCCGGCCGCGATTTTCGCCTGATGGCCAGTGGATCGCCTATTACGACAAGAGCACCGCCACCGCGGGCGGAGCAGGCGCCAAGATGTTTGTGGTTCCGTCGGTGGGTGGGACCGCCCGCCAGATCCGCAAGGACTTTCAAATCGCTCAGATGCCCGTCTGGACGCCCGATGGCAAGTATCTCGTCTTCGACGGTACCAATCCCGACGGTCTGACGGATTGGTGGGCCACCCGCGTGGATGATAGTCCCCCCATCCCGACCGGCATCATGCGCATGGTCCAGCAGGCGTTCTGGTCCATCACCGGGCCCGACCAGGTCACCGGAAACCGGGTCTTTTTTGCGGCCTCGGCCGGCGACGAGCGGCACGTCTGGGCGGTGCCGATCTCGCCGGAGACCTTCAAGGTGGCCGGCGATCCGGAAATTGTCACGGCGGGCAGCGACCAGTTCGGTCAACTGCGCCTGGGCGGCCAGGATCGTGTCGCCTATGCCAACTCCCGTACCGCGATGGACGTGTGGGTTGCCCCCATCGACGGGGACGAGGGCCGGGTCCACGGCGATCTGAGGAGAGTTTCCAAGGACGCCAACTACTCTCACCTGCCTTCGGTCGATGCGTCCGGCACGCGCGTGGTGTATTTGTCCAACCGCTCCGGTGTGGAGGATTTGTGGATCGCCGACATTGAAGGGGACACAGAAACGCCCGTCACCACGAACCTGCGGATCGCCTACCGCCCGGTCCTCTCTTCCGACGCGACCCGCCTGATCCTGTCGACCGTGGAAGGGAAGAAGTGCTCTGTCGTCGTGGCGGAGATCCTCCAGCGCCGGGAGGAAGTGGCCCTGGAAGGGTGCGCCGGAATCTGGGACTGGTCGCCGGACCGCAATTACGTTCTCTTTTTTGACCCTGAAGGGGTGGGCGCCCGGGCCTCCCATCTGATGCAGATCCCGTCCGGCCGCCGGACCGAAGTTCTGTGGCACCCGACGCAGGGCATTTTCAACGCCAGGTTCTCCCCCGATGGCAAGACGGTGGCCTTCACGGCGGGGAATTCCATTGCCACGGCAAAGGTGTTTCTCGCTCCCTTTTCGGGAGTGGTGATCGCGCCCACCCAATGGGTGCCTGTGGCCGACGAGGAGGGCAGCGGCCCGGCCTGGGCGCCGAACGGCAAACTCGTCTACTTCCGGTCGCGACGGGACGGGTTCGACTGCATCTGGGGACGGCGTCTCGAGAAAGGCAAGCCGGTTGGCGAGTTGATGCCGATCCTGCACCTGCATCGTCCGGCGCAGGGGCTGTTCCGCTTGCCGGAATCCAGCTTCATCATGACCGTAACCAAACAACGCATCATCCTGACCCTGGCCCGCCACTCCGGAGTCGCGTGGGCCGCCCGGCTAAAGTGAGCCCCTCGCTCCGGCAAACGCTTTTGAACAGCCGGCTGCTGCGTTGGAGCCTGACCGGCATCGCCGGATTCCTTGCCGTGCTTATCGTGGCCGCGCTCATCGGCACGCAACTCCCCTCCGCGCATTCCTCCGAGCGCGCCATCCGTCTCGACCGGCCGATCGATGTCGTCTGGGACACGGTAACCGATCCGGAGACGCAAGCCCTCTGGCGGAAGGACATTCGCCAGATTGAGGTTCTTCCCGACCGCGGCGGCCTCCCCGTATGGCGGGAACGCTACCGCAACGGCAGGAGTCTCATCCTTCAGACCTCGCGCCTGGAGCGGCCGGTTCTATTGGTCCGTTCGGTGGCCGACCCGCGCGCGCCCTTTCGCGGCGAGTGGACCTACCGGCTCGAGTCCACCCCATCGGGAACCCGGCTCTCCATTCGCGAGACGGCGGTGATTGCGAATCCCTTCTTCCGCTTCGTCTCGCGATTTGTCTTGGGGCATGCCCGCGCCACGGAGAAGTACCTGAAGTTTCTGGCCGAGAGGTTTGGCGAACCGCTCGAACTGGAGACGATCAACTGATGCTGCCCAATGCCTGTTCGAGCGCCCGGCGCAACAGCACGCTGTCGATGGAAAACGTCACGTATCGTACGCCGATCTCGATCCAGCGCCGGGCATCGGCCGTATCGTTGGTAAAGACGCCCAGCGCGACGTTATGCCGGGCGGCCGACCGGGCGATTCGCGCGGCTGCTTCGTAGATAGACGGGTCCGTGACCTGTCCGGGAATGCCCAGGCTCTGCGAAAGGTCGTACGGGCCGACGAACAGGACGTCCACCCCCGGCAGCGCCGCCACCTCGGCGGCCGCTCCCACTCCGGACGCGCTCTCGAGTTGCAGGACCACCAGGACGCCGTCGTTCGAGATGCGCAGGAACTCGGCCACCGGGGTCGCGGCATAGTTCGCGGCCCGCACGAACGGGTTGAAGCCGCGCTTGCCTTGAGGATGGAATCGGGCTGCATCGATGGCGGCCCGAGCCTGGTCAACAGTGGCGATCTGGGGGATCTGGACGCCGGCCGCGCCGGAGTCGAGCGCGTGTTGAATCATCGAGGGTTCGTTGGCGGGCACGCGAATGACGCAGGGCATGCCGGCCGCCTGGCCCGCCCGGACCAGGGCCGGATAGTGGGCGGCGGTGAGGGGGCCGTGCTCGGCGTCGATCAGCGCGAAATCCCAACCGGCGATCGCCGCCAGCTCAACCGGTTCCGGGCACCCCAACTCGGTGAACACGCCTCTCACGGTTTTGCCGCCATTCAATGCCTGGCGTAGGGAAGGAGAGGGAAAGGTACGCATCCGAGACCAGCATATCCTGGCGGCGGTCACCGATTCGGCGTGGTGCCGGTCTCCGATTGGCTCCTTGAGCCGGTTGCGGGCCACTCCTGTGGGGATGTCGGTGACCTAGCCTGAACGCGGCTATCCTTCCGCCCAGGCCTTTATCAACGCCTTCGTTCGGGTTGTCTCAGAGAAAACGCTCATGGTGCAAGAGATGTGTCCAGATCGGCACCCGACGGGGTGTGTGGCTTCTATAACTTATTGACAGGATGCGATTCCAGAATCAAGCGCGAATGGACTGAAGAGCGGCGGCGAGGGCCTTCCCGTAAGGAGTCGACGGCTTGGCGGCTTCGAGGGCCTCCGGCCTGACGATATGCCCTTTCCGGATGGCGAGCGCGGTGCGGACGAGCGGATCCGCGGTGGAGACGAAGGCTGCGCCGGAGGGAGAGGCGAGCGCGGCGGCCAGTTTGGCTTTGTAGTCGCCGATGGCGCGGCTCCAGCGAATGACGCCTTCCAGCCAGCGGTGGACATCGGTCTGTTCCGGCGCGAGGGTGTGGAAGGCGATCCGGCAGCGGAAGTCAATCGCGTTGAGATAGAGCTCGAACTCTTTCTGCGTGGCCACGCCTTGAGGCCCGCGCGCCTTGAGAACAGCGGCGCCCTCGGCGGCCCCCCAGGACGTGGAGGCGTGCCGGGAGAGACGCGCGCCGAGGAAGACGGCGAGGGGTTTGGCCTCCATGGGCTTGACGGGGCCGGTGTCCAAACCGGCTCCCGCGCGTGCAAGAGCGGGCCACGCCGCTAGCGCGGCCTTGTCGGTGGCGGGCACCGCCGCGTCGATGAGCGCCAACCGCGCCGCGTCGTCGATTAGAGCGGCGCGGGCGAGCCAGCCGGAGAACGCAGGTAATCTAACCGATTCCGCGCCGAGTTGCGCCGCCAGCGGAGCGGCTGCTGCAAGTTCCATCCATTCACAGCGTGTCATCAGTCGGAACCTCCCTGCAAATGGCTCTTGCCGAGGTCAAAGAGTACGTGAAGTTGTTTTTCGTCGATTCTGCCCGCCCAGAAATCGCCTGCGGCGAGCAGGTACTTGACGCCGAGACGAAGTGCCTGGGCGTACTGGCTGCCAGTCTTGGCTTCCTCGTAAGACTGATCGAAGCTGATGCTGGGGGGCGGTTGCTTCCGCTGGAGGGCGCGCGCCGTGCGGATAAGAGGGTCGCTTGGGTTGTAGAAGTTCGGTCCGTAGATGTAGGCCAGAGTCTCCCGAGGGTCGGGTGCCGCCCACTTCTCGCTGTAGCGCTGCAGGTTGACGTAGAACTTCTGGAAAACCTTGGGAACGGCCTCGGGTGACTGGCTGGCGGGCTGGAGATCGAGCAAAGACTTCTGGAAGACGCTGCCGAAGAGGTCGAGCGTGGCGGCGGCATCCAGGGTTTTGCAGGCGGCGAAGGAGGTCATGCGGTCTTCAAGCAGGCCGGGCGGATACGGCGCGTACTCGCCGTTGCCATAGACTTCGCGGTAGACGACGGCGTCATGAAGAACGCTGACGTCGGAAGGCGCTGAGGTGTCGGGGTTCGCTTCCCTGGCGTAGTGTTCGGGCTGGAGTTGGCGGTAGACCGGTTTGAAGCGGCGGTCGGCGGCCTGGTGGGTACGCCAGCCGAGGAGGAAAGCGAGCTTCTCTTCGACGTAGTCGCCAGACTTGCGGGCCGGCCACTTCTGCTTGAGATCCTTGAGCAGCGGGATAGAGTACTTGTCACCTGAGCGGCTCGCGGAGGCGAATCGAGCGAGTTCCCAGTGGCGGTCGAGAACGTGATGGAAGGAATCGGGGAGGCGTCCAGTGCTGAGCCCGATGCGGGTGGAGTCTTCGAAGATGGCGACGTGGGTGATGTGTTCAGACATGAGTGGTCCCGCTTTCGGGCGTCAGCTGTTCGGCCCCGTCGTGGAAACCAGCTGCGCCTTTGCCAGGTAGGCCGGGTCGATGGTGACACCGAGGCCCGGACCGTTGGGGACTTGAACGAAGCCGTTCACAATCTTGAATCTGTGAGAGGCCCAGGGTTCGTCGGCATACTTGCCGCGGAGGGGCATTTCCATGTACGGCCCGATGTTGGGGATCGCCGAAGCGAACTGGAGGATGTTGCAGGCCGAAGCGCCGGTCTGCGTATTGTGAGGGGTAATCGGAAGACCGGCTTTGGCCGCCATTCGTGCGATGCGTGCAGTGCGGATGAATCCGCCATTGTAGTTGAGATCGGGCTGGACGATATCGAGGGCGCGGGTCCGGATCATGTGATCGAATTTCCAGAAACTCGAATCGCACTCGCCGAAGGCGATCGGCATCTCCAGAGCGTCTGCGACGCGCTTGGTCTCCGAGATCTCCTCCCATGGGCAGGGCTCTTCGAAGAAGGCAATCTTGAGTTCCTGGAGAAAAGGCGCGATGCTGATGGCCTTGGCGGCGTTGTAGCCGCCGTTGGCGTCGACGTAGATGACGATCTTGTCGCCGTATGCCTTACGCGCCAGTTTAAGCATGGTCTCGGTGCGGCCTGGGTATTGGTCCGCGTTGCGCGCCATGCGGCCGGCGATCTTGAACTTCATCGCCTTGGCTCCGCTCAACTGGAGCGACTTGGCGTAGACTTCCACTTCCTGTTCGGCGGTCGTTTCGCGGCCTGAGCCCGAGAGGTAGACGGGGATCTCCTTGCGGCGGACTCCACCAAGCAAGGCGCCCACGGGCTTGTTCACCGTCTTGCCGAACATGTCGAAGATGGCCTGCTCGACGTAGGCGGCGGGAGCCCAGAGGGCCTGGCCCGCGAACTTGTAGTTCTTGATGTAATAATCGTCAATCAGCGTTTCAAGCTGGCGCGCGTCCTTGCCCTTGAAGAAGGGCATAGCGAGCCGGGTCAGCATGGAGAGGTACTCGTCGGCCTGCTTGACGAACGCCACGCCGGTGACGCCGTCTCTGGAGGTCGCGCGCAGAAAGTATTTGGGTCCGGACTTCAGCAGATCGAGTTTGTCGACGATGACCGGAGATTTGCTGTGCCTGGGGAGGTCGAACAGCGGCGCCTCCCAATCGGGAACGGCCCCTGGCTCCGTGGATGTAGCGTAGTCGTCGCCCCGGGCGAGGGTGCTTGCCGTCGCCCCGGCGGAAATGAGAAACGCGCGTCGATCCATGGTGGTTGTCCGTTTCAGAATACAAGCCGCAGCCCGAGCTGGAACTCACGCGGATAGGTCGGCGAGTCGGTGTTGGTCACGCGGCCGAAGTTGGCGTCGCGCGGGCTGAGCACCGGGGCGTTGAAGTGGGCTTTGTTGAGCGAATTGATGGCTTCAGCGCGGAACTGCAGCTTCACCCGCTCGCTGAATTCGAAGTTCTTGATAAGAGAGAGGTCGAGGATAGCGTTGCCCTGATTGCGGTAATTGGAAACGCGGGAAGGCAGCGTGCGAATGTTCTGGGCCAGGTTGATCCGGCTGTCGTTCCGCTGCTTGTTGTAGTCAAGCTGTCCGTTTGTCTTCACCGCTTCGTCCTGGAAATAGTAACCCGTGCCCTGTATGTTGGTCAGGAAGACGTTGTCGTTGATGTTGGTAGAGCCGAGCACGCCGATAGTCGAACTCTTGATGGTCGGGCTGATGTCGGAGAGATTCCCGGTGAAGTACACGTTACCGAGAGTGAGCGGGCGGCCCGCCTGGTACTGGAAGATCCCCTGGAACTGGAAGCCGCCGAGCAGGGCCTGCTTGACGCCTGACCAACTGGAACCGTACATCCTCCCGCGGCCCCATGGGAGTTCGTAGATCCCGCTGAGTGCGAGCCGGTGGGGTGAATCGGCATCATTGAGTCGCTTTTCGTAATTGGCGTCAGTCGAGTTGAGCAGGGAGACCTGATCAAGGTACTTGGACCAGGCGTAGCTTCCCATGAGAGTGTAACCACGCGAGAACCGCTTATCCATGCGGAGCTGCAAAGCGTGGTAGGAGCTGGCTCCGTCGTACCGCTCGCGGCCGAGTCCGGTGTACTGCGGGTAAGGACGCAGCAACTGGCTGCGGCTGATGACCGAAGCGGTGTAGAGGTTGGTGCCCTCGTATCCGGCGACGCCCTGGAACGGGTTCGCCACCGGTGTATCGAGGAAGTTGATCAGGTTCTGGTCGCGGACCGGGCTTGTGGACTGGTATTGCCGCGGGATCGGATTGGCATCGACGCCAATGGTGAGGTCTGAACCTCTATTGCCAATATAGGCGCCTTCCAACAACCATCGCCCGGGCAATTCGCGCTGCAGGCTGACCTCCCAGCGCTGCACCATCCCGTTCGTCCGATTGACGGGCACGATGGTCCCGGGATTCTGGCCGACCAGACTTGCCAGGTCGCGCTTGGTCTCGGCGATGTAGCCACTCGGGAAGGGGTTTGCCAGGGAGGACGCAAAGGTGAGGCCCCGGTCAGGCGAGGCCACCAAAGGAGTGTTCCTGGTGAACCCGTTCTGGTTGATCGCGTCGAGGAAGAAGGGGATCATGAACATGCCCCACCCCCCGCGGATCGCGGTCTTCTCGTCGATCTTGAAAGCCGCACCGATGCGAGGCTGCCAGTTGTTCTTGTCTGCCTTGAATCCGCGATCGGAGTCGGAGGCAAACACAAGCCCGCCAGGGACACGGAAGTTGGCGGGCGAAATCTCCGGAATGGGGTTGCGCGCATAGTTGGCGCGGACAGCGGGTTCGGTGGGGTTGGCCACTCTCGAATCGAAGTCGCGGATGATGCGGTTGTAGCGTTCGGTCGTCCCCAGGTCGACCTCATAACGCAGCCCGAGATTCAGCGTGAGCCGGCGATTCACTTTCCAGTCGTCCTGGAAATAGAAGCTGTGGTACTTGCCGGTAGCCGCGTTGTCGGCCAGCAGCGGGAAGTTGCCTCCGGTCGGCTGGCCCAGCAGGAGGGCGGCCATGCCCTGAGCCTGGAGCTGCTCGATGGGCAACGAAGGGTTCTGGTCGTTCTGGCGCGTGAAGTCGTTGTTGAAGACGTAAGAGCCCGCTTTGTACGTCTGGTCCGCGCGATTCTGCTGATAGACGCGGTAATCGTACCCAAAGCGCATCGAATGCGCGCCAATGATCTTGGTAAGGGTGGGCTGGAAGGACCACGTCGGATTCGTGTTCAGATAGCCGGTCGGCTCGACTGGGGAAGAGTAATTGGTGACGCTGATTTGCGGCAGAGTGTTGTCGGTGAACAGCGCCAAAGCCTGCGGCGAGAAGCCCATCTTGGTGATGTCGTAGTCGTAGGAAGAGAGCGAATAGCGGTCCTGCTTGAAGCGGGTGTAGCCGACACGCATGTTCAGGATCGTGGTTGCGGAATTGACATAGATGTAATCGAGCACGCCGCCTTTGTTGCCGCGGTGGCCGAGTCTTCCGTTGATCCGGACCCCGTTGACCGTGCCGGCGGAGTTTTCGTCCAGCTCTGTGCGCCAGCCTTGGGAGTAGCGGCCAAAGATGCGATGACGATCGTTGAATGTGTGATCGACACGGGTGAGAAAGACATCGTAAGTGTTATCGCCCGGTCCGTTCCCGGAAAAGTTGCCGGTGTTGGATCCAAAGTTGGTATTGGGCAGAGGCGTGAAGGAGATGTAGTTTGCGGCGATGGGGCTGATGCGGTCCGGGCAAATGACGTTCAGGCGGCCGTTGCATTGGATGGGGTCGCGGACCACGCGCGCGCCTTCAGTCCTGGCGGTGCGAGGATCGTAGACGTAGAGCGGGGTCGGGCGGTTCAGCAAGGAGGAGAAATCCCCACGGCGGAAGTCTTCATACGGGACGGTGAGTGTTTCCAGGCTCGGAGTGATCGGGCGGACCCTTTCATAGCTGGCGAAGAAGAAGGTCTTGTCCTTGCCGCTGTAGACTTTCGGAAAACTGATCGGCCCCCCAACTGTGCCGCCGAACCGGTTGTACCGGCGGGCCTGACGCTCGCGCCCCTCGCGGTTGAAGAAGAACGAATTTGCCATCAAGATGTCGTTCCTCACAAACTCGTAGAGCGAGCCGTGAAACTCGTTGGTGCCCGAACGGACCGCGACGTCGACGCTGCCTCCGGCCGTTCGTCCCTGTTGAGCGTCGAATCCGGCGGTGACGACCTTGAACTCTTCGACTGCGTCCGTAGGCGGCTGCAGGCCGACGCGGGCAGCGCCCTGCCCTTGTCTGTCGGCGGTGTTCGGCGCGCCGTCCAGCGTGTACTCGTTCCCGCCGGGCGAGCCGTTGACTTCGAAATTGGATGGCCCGCTGTTGCTCAACGCGGAGTTTGAGGTCCAACCGCCGGTGACGACGATGCCGGGCGCGAGCTGAATCAGTGTCATGGGGTTGCCTTCGGCGAGCGGCAACTCAGAGATTCTGCGGCGGTCAATCACCTGCCCGCTGGTAGCCGTGCCGACTTCGAGAAGTGGAGGGTCGGCGGTGACGTTGACGGATTCCTGGGCGGCGCCGATTTCGAGCTGGAAGTCGAGGTTGATTCTGTCCGAGATGCGGATTTCGATCCCCTGGCGGACGGACTTCTTGAACCCCTGTGATTCTACGGTCACGGTGTAGAGGCCGGTTGGCAAATAAGGAATAGTGTAGGTCCCGTCGCTGCCTGTCGTTCCCTGGGCGACGGTGTTGGTCTGAGTGTTTTGCGCAGCGAGCTTCGCTCCGGCGATTGCGGCGCCGGAGGGATCCGTCACAGTCCCTGTGATCGTACCTCTCGTCTCCTGGGCGAAGGCGAGGGTGGTGAGTGCCAGAGCGCCCAGCGTGAGGCGCGCGGCTTGACACAAGCGACCTGTTCTCATCTTTCGTTCTCCTGAAGCTGCCTTAACTAAAGACAGCCCCAAGGTATCGAGAGAAGTCACTTCTGTCGACTGCAACAACGCATACGAATACATATGACATTCGTCATATGCCTGGCGACCTTGAGCTCACGTACTACGTTTCCAGCGCCTGCGAGATTTCGTCCAGCCACACCACCATCTCCGCCGTCGCGTCGATCCAACTCATGAACTCCGGCTTCCATGCGCCATCGGCCGCCTGGCTCGCGATCAGATTCCGCCCCACGCGCTCCGCGTATTGACGGTACTTCTCCCTGCCCGTCAACCGGTACAATTGCGAGGCCGCCCAACCGACCTTGCCCGCCCGTAGCGACCGGAATTGCGTCTCGCAGGCCACCTCGCACTGGCGCATGTATTCCTCGGCCAAATCCCGCCAGCGCGATTCGCCGGTCGCGCGGGAGAGGCTGGCCAGAAAGCCGCCCGCGATTCCCGGATTGAAGAAATACTCGTCCCGATCCCGGCTGGGGTCGAGCACGAACCGCACCTCTTCCTCCGGCGGATATTGGGTATGAACCCCCTCCTCGCGGCTATAGACCGCGTAGAGGCGCGCCGGATAATCCGGCTGCAGGTGCATCAGGCGTTCGAGCCAACGTCCGGCGCCGCGCGCGATCTCGAGGCGGTTCGCATAGAGCATCGACTGGCCCGCGCCGCACGTGACCCAAAGGTCCTCGAGAACCTCTGGTCCGGTTTCGGTGATGCTCGAATAAAATCCCCCGCTGTCGGCATCCCACGAGCGGGCCACAAAGCTTGCGCCGCGTTGTGCGATGTCAAACATCCCCATCCGCTGCGCTCCCTGGATGATCCACACGTTGTAATAGGTGTGATAGTAGCCGCGCGTCGCCCCGGGCCGCGGGCCGATGTCCCCGTCCACCAACATGCCCTCGGCGCGGACCCAGTCCAACACGCAGGCGGCTTCCGCCGTGCGCCCCGTCACCAGAAAGGCGGCCGGCAGTTTGTAGTACTCGCCGGCCGATGCCAGAATCTCGCCGCGGCTGGCGCGAAAGCGCTCCGCCAGGTAGGTCCCGCCGCGGTCCCGGGCTTGCTGAAAGATTCGTTCCATGGCTCGTGTCCGGATTGTCTCACGGCGGCCTTTTCTCATCCACTCGACGCACATAGACTAAACACAGAGGACACCATGGATAACCACTCATCGGGGCTCGAACGGCGGATGGAAGGGCGGGTGCTGCGGTTGACCCTCAATCGGCCCGAAAAGCGCAACGCCCTCGGCCTGCCCACGTGTCGCGCCCTGGTCGATGCCATCGAAGACGCCATGCACGAGGACTCGACCGGCGCCATCCTGCTGGATGCCGAAGGCTCCGCGTTCTGCTCCGGCATGGACTTGGGGGAGATGTTCACGCCGGGAGCGCACCAGCTTGCCCATGTTCACGAGCAGTTGTTCACCCTGGTGGCGCGCACCACCAAGCCCATCGTCGCCGCGGTGCAGGGAGCGGCGCTGGCCGCGGGCATGGGCCTGGTCGCCAACGCCCACATTGTCGTGGCCGCCGAAGATGCGCAGTTCGGCCTGACCGAGATTCGGATCGGCTTGTGGCCGTACATCGTCTTCCGTTCGATCGCGATGGCCATCGGCGAGCGCCGTGCCGTGGAGTTGAGTCTCAGCGGCAGGATCCTCGATGCGGCCGAGGCGAAACAGATCGGGCTGGTGTCCGACGTGTGCCCGACCTCCGAACTCAAGGCGCGCGCGGAGACTCTGGCCAAAAACCTGTCCGAATCCAGCCTGGAAGCGGTCCGTTCGGGCCTGTTGTTCGTTTCCGAGAGCCGCGGCAAGAGTCTGGTGGACGCCGGCCACACCGCCTTCCGCTTCCGCGAGGAGTCGTTCCGCAGCCGCGATTTCATCGAGGGTGTGAAGGCCTTCCGCGAAAAGCGGTCTCCCCGCTGGCCTTCAATGGAAAGCTGAGGCCGGAAGCTACGGCCGCAACGGCAGCAGGGCGGTGAAACGGCTGTGGCCTTACTGACTATGCGCCACGAAAACGCAGGACCTGGCGAGGCGCCCGTTGAGACCAGCCGTTTCCGCTGGCCGAGCAGTGGTCAATAGGCGTGACCGCGATTATCCACATCGGTCACGACAACTTGATCCGGCGGATCGAGACTGAAAAACACGCGCCACTTGCCCACCCTCAAGCGATACCGGCCTTTCAACGCACCTTTAGTGCCTTGACGTCGCCGCGACCGTCAGCAGCAAACGCTTCCACGGCGTGAAGAATACGCTGTGCGTCGGAGCGGTCCATCCGATGGAGTTCGCGTTGAGCGGCCGGCCGGTAGACCAGGTCCCGCTTCACAGGCCCAGCCGCTGCTTCAATTCTCCGTAAGAGAGGCTCTCTCCCTGCTCGGCTTCGGCTGCCAGGATGCGGGCGATGGTCGGTTCATCGGCGTCTTCTTCGGGTGCCTCTGCGAGGCGGCGGGCAAACTCCTCGCCATCGATGGGCTGGGGAGGCATCAGAAGCGTCAAGAGCGCGTGGATCTGCCGCGGAGGCAGGGCATCGATGATTTCATGAAGTCGGTCCCGATCGCTCATGATCTGCTCCGTCGTAAGCGGGCGCTACGCCTTCAGTATATCGAAAGGGATGCTGTTCCAATCCCCCTCATGATCGACGCAAACGAATCGAAAGTCGGCTCCAACAGGGGTCTCTCCCACACGAACTCTTGAACCGAGGCCCGTTACTCTGTGAATGATTTGGGGGAAAACTGGCTGGTACGCCCGAGAGGATTCGAACCTCTGACCTTTTGCTCCGGAGGCAAGCGGCAACACGAAATCAACAACTTAGCAGAAACGTCAACGATTGCTCACTGTTGCCTAACGCTCTTCGCTGTCAACAACTTCAAAGGTAGGGTACCGAAGCAGTTCACAACGGAGAGCAACGCTTCTATGCAGGGGGTGGGCACAAAATTGGGCACAGTCGCATGGAGGTTCCGACCACGCGCCCGACTTAGCCGTCCGCCCCCACACCCCTGAATCCCGAAGGGGCCCCCGTCTGACCCAAGCACCGCAATTTCGATGCGGGGTTCGTCCCGTCCCGGCGGATGGCCCACACCCATACCCCCAAATCCGGCTTGGGTCCCATCGGGGACGTAGCGGCGAGGAGTCGGAGCGGGAGTCTTCGTTGCGCCACGTTGCGCCACGGGCCTTGTCGCGGGCTGAGTGGGCATATAAGATTTGGTCAGACTGTACCGAAGGAGTTGGAACTCATGCAACTTTGCGTTCGATTTCTGCTCTTCCTTGCAATGCTCCCCACCCTCAACGCCATCGTCGTTTCGCCAAGTTACCTGTCGTCCACCTATCAACAGGGCAACCAGCCACCATCTGCCGTGAATCTCGCAATTACCTCTGGAGTTGGGGACAGCAGTTTTACGGTTCAGGTAGCGACGAACCCCGCCGGCTGGCTTGACGTTTCACCCCTGTCTGGATCGGTCCCGGCGGTACTCCAGGTTCGCGTGTTGCCGGGCGGCCTTGCGGTTGGAGACTATCTCGGTTTGATTACTGTGAAAGGCTCGGTGACTTCAGCTACAGTGACCATCGCTCTGAGTGTGCGTGGTAGTGCCCCAACCACTCCCTCCTCACAGTTGTTTCGCCTCTCCGCCGTCCCGCCCTGCCGCGTGGTTGACACGCGAGTCGGTCAAGGCAAGACCGGCGCCTTTGGGCCGCCGACCATGAACGGCGGGGAAACCCGCCAGATTCCCATCCCCTTGGGCACCTGCGGCATCCCGAGCGACGCGCGCGCCTACTCGCTGAACATCACCGTGGTTCCGGCCGGGCCGCTATCGTACTTGAGCATATGGCCAACCGGTCAGGCGCAACCTCTCGTCTCCACGCTTAACTCGTTTGAAGGCCGCATCGTCGCGAATGCTGCGGTTGTGCCAGCCGGGACGAATGGTTCCATCAACGTGTACGTCACCGACAAGACGGACGTGATTATCGACATCAACGGCTACTTCGTGCCGTGACGAGGCGGCCCACATATCCACAGGCTCACCGTGCAGATATAATTCGGCTATGCGATCAGTTGCCCTGATCTTCCTTGCCTGTGTCGTGCTCACCGCAGAAACGAAACTTCCAGCAGGCGCAAAAATTTTCATCACTCCGATGGAGAAGAATCTGGATTCGTTCATCGTTGCTGAGATCCAGAAACAGAAACTCCCTCTCCAGGTCGTCCTGAGTCAGAAGGAAGCCGAGTACGTCATCACTGGTTTCTCCCAGATCACGGGTTCGCACTGGGCCGAGCAAGTGGCAACCTCGGTCTTTGGGGGCAAGGACAAGTTCGAAGCATCGGTGAAGATGGTGTCTGCCGACGGCAAGACTCTCGTATGGGCCGGCGAGGCCGGAGATCGGAGCATCTTGTTTGGCGCATTCCGGAAGGGCGGGCAGCGTAAGGTTGCGGAACGACTGGTTCGGCAGATCCGCGAAACATTCTTCCGGCGCTGAGAGAATCTGAAGCGCTAAATCCGAACCGGTTGCAGGGCTCGCGCTTCGGTTCAATCCGACGGAACCCTTCACGACCTCACACCGCACGTACAGTAAAAACCGAATCGCCCTTGGAGAGAAGGACCCCTCACTTGTCCTCCTTGGCATCCGCTTTTCGTTCCGATGAAGGGGGGCTGTCCATTTGGACAGTCCGCAAGAACTTCAGCTTGTGTACTCGCCCTCCAGCCTCGACCGAAACCTCGCTCCTCTTCGTGTCGATTGCATAGCGAACGACCTCACCCGCTACGAAGTCGCTGGAAGCTTGGCGCTCAAACGTCAGTTTGCCGAACCCAACAGGACGCTTGTTCTCCTGCACCATTACGACGCCTCCGCTTTCTTTGTCGCGAAGCATGTACGTCCGAATGTGCGAGTATGTGGCGCGGGTCCGGCTATTCCCCGACCGGACACTCCCCGCATAGCGCGACTCCTGCGAGGCATCCAACACTACCGCCTTCCTCCAATCGATTGACTGTTGCTCTGCGCTCGAAGCCGAGCCAACCAATCGGAGCACAAAAATGACGCTGACCCCTAACGGTGACAGTATGCGCTTCATTAAGCCCTCCAGTTGTGCGTCAGTCCTTTGTTCTCGACTAACCTGCACCCGCGCTCGAAGGTTTAACACAATGACTGAACCGAAACAACCGGACTCGAACACCGGACTCGAACTACCGGACATCCCAGGGCGGCAGTGGCTAGTAGCGGGTCTGTGGAAGCAGCCACGCGGCCAGGGCGGTAGAATTGCAATGGCCGCCTAGCCCGACGGGGCGAAAACAGGGCCTTGCCTGCCGGCGGCCAAGTCCAAAAGTTCAAGGTGATTGCTGCAAGGAGCGATCCATGTCAAGCCATCCGGCGGACGCCATCGATGACAACCGGCACGAATCTATCCCGAACTGGAAGGGCCACCGATTCGGAGTTCTGGGACTGAATGTCGAGCGATGCCTTCATTGTGGTCTTCTCTACGAAGCCTTTCTGAAAAATCCCCAAGAGAGCGAACCGGTGTGTCCGATCGGAGGATTTCTCGGCGAGCCTGGAAGCCGAGAAATCGCGGCGCCAGATTCCTCTGAGGAGGCTGCGGGGTGGATTGTATTTCCGGCAATCTCCGTGAACCACATCAACGAAGAACTCAGGTTCTCAACGAAGGAAGAAGCCGCCAAATGGTATCAGCAGCACGGTAGCGAACGCGGCCTCGATTACGCCGTCATTCGGGAATTGAACTCTTGTAGGGGCGCCCCCTACACGGGGGAAGGCTTTGAGAATTTCGTGCGCGCACGAGGTAAACCTGCAGATAACCATTCCCTCTCGATCATTCAAGACCTGGGCGCATTGTTCCGCGAGGCCAGCCCTGGCCCGAAATGCGGGCTAGGACAGGATTTCGAGTTTGGCGCCATCGTCGAAGAGTTGGATGGCCGCCCCTATTTTGAAGGGTACGTGGTGGAAAGCGTCCGCCTGCTCCTGGTGTCTTCCGTTGAAGAATTGCGAAAGGCGTTTCAACGTCGGCACCAGCACGCACCCGCCTCCGCAGAGGCGGACTTCCTTGAAAGTTGGGAGGTGGATGTGTGGGTCACGAGGTTCTGTGAAGACCGGCTATTGGAAGATGACGGTGTCCTTGACCACATACAGAAGATCGGGAGAATCGGCCGTGAGGTGGAGGTGATCGAAGATGCCCGTCAGTTTGTACTCCGAATGCTTGCCGAGTTCGCACAGAAAGTTCGGGGAAGCACAACACGGCAGGGTGATCCCGACGCTGTCGGCGCTCTCCGAGAACTGGCCTTGCCAGGGACGGCTGACGAACCAACCAAACCGGGAGACGCCGTCGGACCAGTGAGGGAAATGAACGCATCGTCACCCACGCACGACGTGGTCACACTCCTGCCAGACGATCGAAAAGACCAAAGCATAGACCGGCGCGCTCGGGTGGATGCCTTCCTGGCGCGCTGCAATCGACAACCGATCGAAACGGACGGTCAAGCAAAGATCATCCGCAAACACATTTGGAGAGCCGTAGGACATGACACCTCCCGGCAGTTTGAGTACTGGCAGAAGAGCAGTTCCAAAGCGACTACGCAGGACAACCGAAACTTTGAGCGGATTCTCGCCATGGGCCCGGTTGAGTTCATCGCACTCCTGAAGAAGAAAAGCATTCTCTAAGTTTTCTGCCCGGACCCTTTTTCCTCGTATCCTCACCTTTTTTCCCTCGCATCCTGGCATTGATCCTCGCTACGCGAGGAAAGCAATGATTCTCTGGGGTGAGCAAAAAAACCACCCGAGAAAGGATCAAATGGCAACAGGCGATGACCTCAGATCACTCCTGACTGAGCATGACATAGCGCGCATTACCGGCTTATCCGTCGCGACCGTCCGTCGGTGGCGGCTTCGAAAACAAGGTCCAGAATTTCTCAAGATCGGCGCGGCAGTTCGTTATAAACCTTCATCCGTCATGGCATATCTTGACTCAAGACCCACAGGCGGCGGGGACCAGCCGGAGCGCGCCGTATGAGGGCGTGCGATGTGGTTTCCCGTGTCGCGATTTCGGGTGTCTGCCAAACTCTGGGTTTGCACGTCAGGCACTCCCGCACGATCGCGAAGTGGCGCGAGGGGACGCACTACTCCGTGTCGCTCGACGACTCGAAGGGCGCCTGGTTCGACCACGTGACCAGCGACTCGGGCGGCGTTCTCGACCTGATTCAGCGTGTCCGAGGTGGTGATCGACGCGAGGCGCTGGTGTGGCTGGCCGACTTCGCTGGTGTGTCCCTTGACGAGCGGCCGATGACCCCCACCGAGCGGCAGGAATGGGCTCGGCGGCGGGCCCTGGCCGAGAGGGAGGCCGCGGCAGTCGAGGCATGGCGCGAGGAGGTGTTCCTGGCACTGCGGTGTCAACGCGACGAGCATCAGCATCTCTATCACGCGGGCCTTCAGTGGATTCTCCAACACGGGCTGACCGACGAGCACGGGATCGCTGTCGCCGATGTCACAGACGAGCACGTGGCCGCGTATCAAAGGCTGGACGAGCACCTGGCCGCGTTGCGAACTGCGACCCCGGCCGACTGGGCTCGCGCGTGGCGTGAGCAACCTGGGAGGGCGGCGTGAGCGACGAAAAGTTCCAGAACGCATTAGCGGCCTCGCTGATGAGCCTCCCAGGCGACAAGGCGAGAAGTAGGGTTACTGAGTCAGACCTGAGGAACAACGAGGCGCCGCGCGAGCCGGAGATAGACGACGATTGCCTGCCTGACTTCCCCGAGTCGGCCTGGCGTGGCTGTTTCGCAGATTACCGCGAGGCGATGGCTGGAACCACCGAGGCGAGCGACGTGGCCCATTTCACCACGCTGTGGGCAGGCGCTGCCATCTCGCTTGGGCGGCGCGTCTCCATGTACGCCGGCGAGCGAATTTTCGCGAATGTGTACCTATCAGTCTTTGGGCCTACTGGAGACAAGAAGACGACGGCGCAACGGCGAATACTGAATCAGGGTCTCCTGTCGCCATCGGTTCGCGTAATCCGGAACTTGGGTTCGACTGAGGGTCTGGCAGATGCGTTGAAGCGAGATGACGGAGCAGACGCGGTTGCACTTTTCTTTTGGGAAGAATTGACGGTCTTACTAGCGCGTGGTCGCTGGTCTGGCTCGACGATTCTGGAGTTCATCACGGAAACTTTCGACTGCCCTCCTGAATGGGGGCTGAAGTATCGAAAGGACCCTGTGACGATCGTGACACCGACACCGACAATTCTGGCCGGCACTACATGCGAGTGGTTCTGGAAGAACGCTCGATCTGAGGATTTCTTCGGCGGCTTCGGCAATCGCTTCTTGTATATGACGGGCCCAAAGAAGAACCCAATTCCGAACCCCCTGGAACCGGGAGGCGCCGCACTCCAGCGAGTACGTGACTCTCTCGCCCGGTTGTCGGAGATTCATTCGGCACAGGCGCGATTCGACAGGACTGCGGAGCAGCTTTGGGAGCGGTTTTACGTGAGTTGGGAACAGCGCGTGCGGGCGGGGCTGCATGCAGCAGCTGTCAAGCGCGTTCACGTCTACATTCGAAAGCTGGCCATGACTTATGCAGCGCTCGAAGGGACGTTGCCACAAATCAGCGTTGACCAACTCAAGGCGGCAATCGCCGTGGGAGTGTATGCCACAGAGTGCGCGCGAGTGCTGGTTGAGGCCCAGAGTGTAACACTCCGGCCGGAAGGCCAGTTGGAGCAAAAGTTCCTTGAGTGGATCGGCAGACACGAGGGCGCAAAAAAACGCCATATGCAGCAGACCCTGTCCAAACTCACGGGCGGGTGCGAAGTCTTCAACAAGGTCCTCTTAAACCTGCAGCGGGCCGATCGGATCGAGATCCGGGAGAACAGGGTGTATCTTGCCCGGTAACAGGGTAACGGTAACATCGCTTGTTTTCAACATGTTGGCTGTTACCGCGTTACCCCAGGGAAATGGGTGAAGGCATGACGGGGCAATCCAAACTCGACATCGATAGCTACGTGAACGAACTTGCCGAAACGGCCCTCGCCGAGATACAGACGATGGCGGCGCAGGAACCGGATTCCCTCGAATCGGTCTTAAAAGGCTTGGCGGTTGAACTGTGGAGCGACGCGACCGGCTCACTGTTTCTGGTTGCCGACGAAGAGGACGCACGGCGTCTGAGCGAGCCGCGAGGCACCGTCTACACGGCGGACGAAGTGCGGCGCATAGTCCAGATCGGTGATCCCGAGACCGTCCTGGAAATTCATGAGTGGAAACGGACGTTCAACGGCACCGTCACAGAGCTACGCGATAAACGCGGCATACGCGGTAATTCGGGTGGTGAGGCATGAGCGGCGCAGTCAGGTGCGACACCGGCGCGACAGGGGACAACCGAAGAGGTGTGAGCCAATGACGCCGGATGAGGCTGGAAAACCCATGGCTCCAGGGAATCGCCGACAGAATTTGACAGAACCGACGGCTGACGCCATGCAATCCGGGGAACGTGGCGCACACCGGTTCGGCAGGCTGCGCAATGGCAATCCACCCGGTGATCCACGAACCGCGCCAAAGTGTCTTGCCAAAACGAGAAGTGGCCTACCGTGTCAGGCTCCAGCTATGCGCAATCCAACGAGTGGAAAGCAGTTGCGCTGTCGAATGCATGGCGGTTGTTCGACTGGACCAAGGACCAGCGAGGGCAAGGAACGGGTACGGATGGCGCACTGGCGACACGGCGAACGATCGGCCGAGACCATCGCGAAGCGCAGGGCGTTCCGATCGATGATCCGACTTTATCGGCTGGAGCTAGACATCCTTGAAAGGGAGATAAAGGCTTTTCTCAGAACGCAAAAGACCCAGGCTCGCGAGGACTCTCAGCCCGTGGTGACCTTCTTGGCATGCCTATAAATTGGGGTACCTGACTACACCCCCCGGGATTCGGCGCGGCGCACGATGGCTTCGACCATGCGGCGATCTTCGGCCGGCATTGCCTCGACATACCGGCGGATGCTGTCCTCCACAATCAGCCAGATCGGCCGGTTCTCCAGTGTCGAAACCGCGGCGAGGGCGGCTTTCGTCGAAGGCCGAATGGTGATGCTCAGTTTTGGATACTGGCTTGTCATTTCCGGCTTGCCATCTTTCCCGGTGCCGGCGGGTGGGCGGCCGGTT
>JBJXGR010000503.1:0-2564 GCA_046160045.1 Bryobacteraceae bacterium | reverse complement strand
TAAGCTATCCGGCCAAGCTGGCCGAGTGGACCGCCTCGGCGCCCGCGAAGGCCTCCGGCATCCAGGTGGCGCAGCAGAACGCCGATTGGCGGCTCGAGCAGTCCGCCGCGGGCGCCTTCGCCGCCCTCAAACCCCTCAACGACTACTACCGCCGCGCGATGTTCAACGCCAGGCTCGAAAAGCCGACGCCGGCCGAATCCTGGCTGACCATCGCCTACCTGGACAAAGACTATGGGCTGATCACGTTGGGCACTCGTGCCGGCCCTCGCGGCCGTTCGGGGATCAGCCCCCGGGATCAATGGGGGATCGTCCGCCTGAACACCGGCAAGATTCGCCGCGCCGTCTTCCGGCTACCCGAGGACACGTCCGAGTTGCACATCGCCGGGATCCCTCGCCTGTCGGCGCTGACGATCACTGGCGACAAGCCCCCGTACGAAGAGGCTCCCCTGGTCGAACCGGCCTTCAAGCTCAATCGGCCGCTCGATCTGGTCATCAACTCGGGAGCCGATGCCAACACCCTGGAAGGCTTGCCGGACTCGTTGGCCAACCTGAGGAATCTTCTGCCGCTCGGCCGTGCCCTCGGCTTCAACGGCGTGGAAAGCTACGTCAAATGGAATTTTGTCGAGCGCTCGCCCGGCGTGTACGACTGGAGCTTCTACGATGCCGTGGTCGCCGAATGCCGGAAGTACGGCCTTCGCTGGTTCCCGCTGCTGATCGTCGGCTCCGCCTATGCCTTGCCGGAGTGGTTCTTCAACTCACCGGAGCACTTCCGGTACAAGTGCCTGGAACACGGCATGGAGACGGACATCCCGACGATCTTCCACGACGCGCAGGTGAAGTACGTCCGCCGGTTCATGGAGGAATTTGGCAAGCATTACGGTTCGAACCCGGCGCTGTTGGGCATCCGTCTGGGGCCGACCGCCAACTACGGCGAAGCGCAATACCCGGCTACGGGCGCCTGGGGCTACAAGGGCCGGCCTCTCCACACGCACCTCGGCTACTGGGTTGGCGACGATTACGCGGCCGTCGCGTTCCGCCAGTGGCTCCGTCCGAAGTACGCGACGATCGCGGATCTCAACAAAGCCTGGGGCGGCGCCACCTACTCCTCCTTTGATGCCGTTAAGCCGTTCCTGCCGATCACCGCGCTGAACCCGCGCATGCGCAAGGACTTCTCCACATGGTATGTGGACGCCATGACCGAATGGTGCGAGAAATGGGCGACCTGGGCTCGCGAGGCGATGCCCAACGTCACTATTTACCAGTCGTCGGGCGGTTGGGGCGCGGTCGAGATCGGGACCGACTACATCGCCCACGCCAAGAGCATGGCGGCGCTCAAGGGAGGCGTCCGGCTCACCAACGAAAACGACAGTTATGTGAACAACTTCTGCGTCACCCGTCCCGTCGCCTCCTCGGCGCGCTTCTACGGAGCCCGGTTCGGCACCGAACCCGCCGGCTTCGGCAGCCGCCGCGGCGTCATGAACCGGCTGTTCACCATCGTTACGAACAACGGCCAGCACCTCTTCTTCTATCAGGGCAACCTTTACGACAACGATCAGGCTATCGACGGCTGGGTCCGCAACGCGCCCCTGCTCGACCAGCGCGCCCAACCGGCGGTGGACGTCGGCGTGTTCTATCCCGACACGGCGAACAAGCTGGACGACAGCATCATGCGGCACCTGGGCGGCTCCACCCTGTTTCAATCCGCCTACGCCATGCGCTCGGTGATGGACTACGACTTCGTCGGTGAACAGATGATCGTCGACGGCGCTTTGGATCGATACAAGGTCCTGGTGTTCCTTGCCGGCCGCGTTACCGAGAAGCCCGTGCTGGACCGCCTCGACCAGTGGATTCGTTCCGGCGGCATCGTGATCTACCCGATCCGGGAGGGCTCCCGCCTGCCCCCGCTCTCTACCGTCGAGGGAGACTCTTCGATCTACGAGCGCTGGCAGCGGGGCGATACCGGCAAAGGCCGCCTCCTGCTTTATGAATGGCATCCGGACCGGAAATACTACATGGCTTTCATCCGCAAGCAACTTCGTGAATTGACCGCGATCCGGCCCGAAATTCGCCGCGCCCTGTCGATGGAAAAGCCGGATGAGGCCTATTGGAGTGTCCTGGAGAACGGCAAGCTCGTGCTGCTCAATTATGGGGACGATCTGGCCACAGTCCGGCTACCCGGCGGCAAAGTACTCCGGATTGAACCGTACACGATCGTGATGGAGTAGGCGTGTCGCGAGGGAGCGGACACAAGTTTCGAAAACCTTCTGAGCCGCGACCGTAAGGGAGCGGTGGCGTGTCGCCCTTTTGAAAAAACAGGGACGTGCACCCAGTTTCACGGCCACAAATCGTTGATTCTCCACGAAACGTTGACCGGGAAACGGGGTGGATGTCCCGTTTTTTCACAGCCGTAAGGGAGCGGTGATCCGTAGCCTCCCATCCTCAAGTGATTGAACGAACTATCGTTAAATCGCAAGATCCGGCCGTCCTGATCTGCCGGCTGGAAGCAGGGCTTCACCTGGGTGGGGCTCTTTTGCCCTTAGATCCTCAAGTCGCAGCCCCGTTCC